>SKNY01000023.1 GCA_007123105.1 Salinarchaeum sp.
CATGGGGCGCCGCCGAATCGAACGACGATCTATACGTCCCAAACGTACAAGGATACCATTACCCCAGCGCCCCGTATGGAGCAGTGATCGGCCGCCGGAGGAAAGCGTTTCGTTCCGAATGCTCAGGGTTCATCGTCGAGCAGTTCTACCCCGGCGACGATCGCATACGGATCCTCGCCCCGTCGAATTCCTTCGAGCATGAAAAACGCGGTCGTCGGCGAGAGGAAATGCTCGGTCACCGCTCGACCGAGCGGCGTCGGCGCCAGGCCGTCGATGAATTCGTACTCGATGAGCTTGCCGAGGGCGTATTGGACGGGCAACTCACCGATCATCCGGTCGCTGACCGCCTTCGCCCGCGGCCCCGAGACGACGACGTTTGCAAGCAGCTCCTCGATTGCTGCGGTCTCGTCGTAGACGGTGTGGACGTCCTCGGTGTCGCCGGTCAGTAACGCGAACGCCACCTCGTCCTCGGTACGTTCCATCCCGGCGTGGTATTTCCCCTCGGGTTCAACCAGCAGATATACCGTACCGCGATCGTGATAATCCGGTCGGCCCGCCCGCCCTAGCATCTGTTCGAACTCGTGGACGGAGAGCCACTCGATCCCCATGGCCAACGAGTCAAAGATCACCTGGGAGGCAGGAAAGTCAACGCCTGCGCCCAGGGCAGCTGTCGTGACGACGGCCGCGAGTTCCCCCTCTCCGAAACGCTCCTCGATACGTTGTCGCTCTCGACCGTCGAGCCCGGCGTGATAGGCTGCGGCGTCGTATTCGATCCGGCGCGCCAGTTCGTGACAGCGCCGACGGGAATTGGTGAACACGATCGACTGACCGCGAAAGCCCTTCGAGGAGGTCCGGTCGAACTCGCGTTTCACGAGCCGATCGATCACCGGCGGCTTATCGAGTCCGTCCGCGAACGCGACGTGCCGTTCGATCGGCACCGGGCGGTCCTCGAATTGGATGAGCCGGGCGCCGAGCCGCTCGGCCAACCACTCGGGGTTGCCCACGGTTGCCGACAGGTAGATCCACTGGGTGTTATCGCCCGCTTGAGCACAGTAGTCGTGCAGCCGTGCAATGAGGCCGTCGAGCCGATGGCCGCGCTCTTCCGTCGCAAGTGTGTGGACCTCGTCGATGACGACGGTGCCGATTGCCCCGAGATCTCGCCCGGTCCGGAGGGCGTGATCGATGCCCTCGTACGTCCCGACGATCACGTCCGCTGACGGATCGAACGACCCTCCGTCGTCCCGAATCCGGCTCGCTCCGACGCGAAGCGTCACATCGACGAGATCCCCGTAGTCTCGCTGGAAATCCCGGTAGGTCTGATTGGCAAGCGCAACGAGCGGAACTAAAAAGAGGAGCGTCCCGGTTCCTGTTCGGGCACGGTCGATCCCGGCGAGCTCGCCGATGAGCGTTTTTCCGGTCGCGGTTGCACTCACGACCAGTTGGTCGTCCCCCTCCAGCAGCCCGTTTCTTACGGCGAGACTCTGGACCGGCAGCAGTTCGTCGAATCGGCTGGCCATGATCGATTTGACGGCCCCCTCCAGTTCGAGTTCCTCGACGGCAACCGGGTCGATGGCGTCGGTCGTCGCACTGATGACGTCGACCCTCGTGAGCTCGGGATCCATGCTTCCCTGTAGCAGATCGGTGATGCGGTCGAGGTCACCCACCTCGATCATGAGTTCGGTGAGCCGCTCTCGGGCGGCGTCGGTCAGCCCACCGTGATAGCCGAGCTCTCTGGTGAGATCATCGATCGCACAGGACCGACAGATGAGATCATCGCCCGAGGTGATGGCAGTCTCGGCAGTGATCGGAGCGTACCGGTCGGCGCTGGCACAATATCGGCAAGTGCGGACCGCGGTGGCCGAGAGCTGATAGCCACCGAGCATCTCCCGGATTCTTCGCCGGCCCGCATGACTGGTCTGTTCGGAGATCCGAATCGCGTCGGCACTCCGGGCGAGGGTGACGAACTCATCCGGCTGGCGGGGGATCGTCCGTCCATCCTCCTTGACTATGAATCGGCCAGGCCGTGGTCCCGCCGACCGCTCGACGAGCTCGAGTTCGCCGTGGAGCACCCGGTCTCCGTTTCGGACGACCACGACGGCGTAGCGGTCCTGGCGCTCGTGGAGAAACAGCGTGTCCACGCCGGCGACCTGGGCTGGCACACTCGGCGATAGGTTCCTGGTCGGTTTGAGCGATTCGATCGAATTACGGATTATTGATCTCGGACAGTCGGGGTCCGGAGCTCACCAAGTCCCGTTCCTGGTCGTATTCGAGAATGCCGGCTTCGGCCAGCTTCGGTACGTCAGTATGATACAGGGTCAGATAGATCTCCTTGATCCGTTCACCGGAAAGTTCCGTGATCTCGGCGTCGAACTGCCGAACCGCGATTTCCTCGGCGAGATCCGGGAGGGTGACGGCTTCGTCGAATTCCTGGAGACACTCGATCAATCGGGCTCGTCGTTCCTTGCCGACGATTAAATCGGACGTGGGGACCATTGCCCGATGCTCACGTGGATCGTCCCTCGACTCCTCGGCCACACACCGCGTTCTCGACCGGAGTATTTGGGCATACTCATTTTCGGTTGGATCGCGATTACAATCCATGATATAGCACGCCCGCTGGGGCCGAGGATCGTTCCAGCAGGGGTACTATCTTCCGTGCGTTAATCACGAAGCAATTCCCGGAGCGCCTGCTGTGAAATATGCCCGAAATCGGCCTTTCGATGACACGTGATACACAGTGTAATTACATTCTCGAGGGTGTGGGCATCCTCGACCGATCGCCCGTCCGCCTCGAGGAAATGGCGGACGGGGACGATATGATGCACGTCCGGATTCCGGCTGAGATCCTCCGTTGTGGCACCGCACTGTCGGCATTCGTACCCGTCGCGTTCGAGGGCTTGACGTCGCACTGATGCCCACCCCGTGCCATACGGTCCGGGATCGCCGCCTTCCCAATTCGGATGGCCTGCACCGGTGAACGCCTCCGACAGCCATTCGAAGCGACACGACTCGCTACAAAGGACGGCATTCTCGGCGAATTCGCTTGGCCACCGTTCGACGGTCTCGCCGCAGATCGCACACGGTTGCGTGTTCTTCCTGCCATTCCAATGCGGATTATCGCGACCCGATTTAGATGGTGGTTCCTGCCATTCCGCGGACTGAACACAAGTCGAACAATATATGCCCTGTTTCTCTGACGGATAGAAGGAAAATGGTTGGTCACATAGCTCACACGTTGTCTCCTCTTTCGCCCCGCGATAGTTTGGGTTGGAAGTTCCTGCGTATGGTGCAGCCAGTGACAGACATTCGTCCGAACAATACTTGATATCGGTATCTGAGTAAAATGTGTCCTCACAATAGTTGCATTTGGTTCGGCAATCGTTCACCGTGTGCAGAAACATGGTGAACTCCCAATCCTCGTCTCGTATCGAACGAGCGCCCACAGGCGGGACAGGGATACATTACCCCTGTTGGTGCGTACTAGTTGAAAAGCCAACGGCCGAACGAAATAATGTCGGACATATGTCAGTCCGGGTGCGGAAATCGAATCCACGTCTCAGCCTCCACAAGGCTGAAGGATAACCACTACCCCAACCCGGACGCACGTGTAAATCCGCTCCTGCCGGTGAAATAGGTTACGAAACCCGGGGGAACGGTGGTCCGGTAGCGTTTATTGTCCTTCACCGACAAGGTAACTTGTGGCGATTACGGACAAGATCTACCTTCGGGACCACCGACGTATCGTCTCCCAGCTCGAGACGCGTATCCCCAAGCGTGTCTTCGCCGGTGCCACCCTCGATGTGATTTTTAACGGTGAGCGGTTCGATCAGCTCGACGACGCCACGCGGGACTGTCTGCTCGGGTTCTCGCGGGACTTTATGGATTGTGGCTGTGAAGGTGCCCCGTTCTGCGGCCATCCGGAAGAGGCGTTCATCATGTACCTGCTCGAGTTGCGCGCGGATGGCTACACGCCCGAGGAAATCGTCGACGTCATGGGTGCGGAGTACCGGTTGAGCGCATACCCAGGGGACGTGCTGACGTTTCTCGACGATGCAGTGCGGGGACTGGAAGCAATCGAATCACTCGCCGGCGTCGAGGGCAATTCGACGATGCGCGAACGGGCGCAGCGTCACCGGGCCGACCTGGTCTCGGGTCGCTAGCCCAGTGTGAAGCGGTCGTCTTCGGGCTCGATCCGCTGGTCGAGATCCTCGAGCCGGATGACATCTTCACGGTCTGCGGTCTCGAGTTCCTCACGCAGGGCCGTCACGTAGCGCTTATACTCGTCGAGTTGTTCACGGAGGTGGTCGGCCTCGAGTTCGAGTCGTTCGTGTTCCCGCACGAAGCTGGTCGGCACCTCGACGGTCGGTGGGAACGTTTCATCGACGTCGGCCGCGGCCGTCGCCTGATGTTCGGGCACCACGCTGATCCGGCCGTCATGGGCAACCAACATGTCGACGTAATCGCGCATCACCGCCGACATCGAGATGTCACGCTCTTCGGCGATCCGCGTGAGCTCGTGATAAGCGTCCTCGCTCACCCGGAACGACAGCGTCTTGTCCTTCTCCCCCATCGGACGTGTTGGTACGACCGGCCGTTATATAACGGTTCGTCAGACGGCAGTTACTCGGCCGTGATGTCAGCTTGCGGTTGTTCGTCAAGGCTCTCGAGGGCACCAACCACCGCATCGCGGTAGCGACCGAGGTCGGGGTCGTACTGGTCGCGGGCCATCGTTGTTTCCTCGGTTGGCTCGCGATCGAATGCCTCGATCCGATCAAGGGTACGTTCGGCGGTCTCGACGACCCACCGGTCGCGAGCGGCCACGTCGACTGGCGTGATTGACTCCGGTCGAATGGAGACGTTCACGGTGCCGTCGTCCGTCTCGTAGGTTCGTGGCTTACCGACGACGGCGACGTAGGCCGGCGGCTCAAGTTCGCGAAGCATCGACGCGGCCTGTGGCTGGTACTGCCCGGCGTAGACGAAGAACGTACCCGTCGGATCGACGACTCGGCCCCGCCAGTACTCGCCGTCCTCGCCCACGTCCTCGGTTTCGGTCAATGTCCCGATCGCGAAGATCCGGTTCGCGCTCGCCCCCGTTGGCAGGAGCAGGTAGACGGGTGCTCGATCGTCATCGGATCGTTTGAACGTGTAGGCCGCTTCGTTCAGTTCTGCGGCAAACACGCGGTGGGCGAGCTCGCGTGTCGGGGTGTCGGTGGTGCTCATCTATATCGACCTCGCACGAATCAGGACCGACTCGGCGTCGGCCGGTGGGCCGAGTTCTTCGACGGTGTCGACGAGCACGTACCGTCCCATTTCCGGCCCCTCGATCCGATAGTATCGCCCGAGGACCCGATCGCGGATTTCTTCGGCCACGATCTCGGTGTCGAGGGCGTCCATGGCCATCTGTTGGGCCGCATCGAGTCCGATCTCGCTGACTGTTTCGGTTGCGGCCTGATCGAAAATCACTTCCTGGACCGTGGCGCCGTCGTCGAGGACGCCCTTGATCCGGAGATCGAACTCGCCGTCGACCTCCCCGTGTTCGGCACACCGACCGTTTTGGAGCACGCGCGTACAGTCCGCGTGCGGACATCGTTTGATGAGTCCACTCCCGCTCTGGACGTCGACCAACGCGCCGGCGATCTCCGTGGTATCATCGCCGACCTCGACGGTCTCTTCGAGGGACTCGATCTCGGTCGTCCGATTCAGTTTAATGGAGTACGAACCCTGATATTCGTCGGTAACGACGTTTCGAAGCCGGTATGACTGGCCTTCCTCGAGGCGTGGGAGATC
>SKNY01000044.1 GCA_007123105.1 Salinarchaeum sp.
AACGCCGCCAGGAAATCGGCCTGTCTGTCGGACGAGTGATACTGGCGATATCCGATGTGGGTATCACCAGTGTGGATCACCCGCGTCATAGTGCGATGGTCCGTCGCAATCGCCTTGTACGAACCGGTCTGCGTCTCACTCGGTTGGAGCCCCCGCGGTCACAACACTGTCGTGGCGCACTCGTCATCTTCGTCGCACGACCTCACCGGCCATTGCCCCATCAATGTGATCCACGGGCGCATCGTGAAAGTGAAGGTGGATGGAGTGGACGAAGGGCCCCTGAAGAAATGGGTTACCCAGCCAGTGAATAGATCCGTTTTCGGGCGTCCGAAAACGAAAAGCGTGACTCGACGATCCCCTCTTCGTCGAGTCGCGAGAGGGCATACCGAACCGTACGCGGGGGCAGCAAGGTCTCGTCGGCGAGTTCACTTTGTGTTAATGTGCCGTTGTACTCGAGGACTTTCGCGACCAACTTTGCGCTCGGCGGTAGCGCAAGGAGCGTTTCACGATGGGCGTCGGCGAGTTGACCCCCTACGGCGACGGATTCCGATGTGCTCATCTTGGGACTTCCTATATCATACGGGTAGATAATATTTGTCCTTTCTAATTATGTCCTGTAATAATAATTCGTCGATTGTTCATCGAAACCTGCAGGTTTCGGAGCTACCCGAAGCCTCATAATACCGACCGGCTTAGGCCAGTCTGATGAGCGACACCGTCGAGGATGTTGATCTCCCATACGAGGAGGAGCAGTCGACCCAGGAGAAGATCGACCTCCTACGGGAGCGGGTAGACGTCCTCGAGACGCAGAACGAGGAGATGCGCGACAAGCTGATTGATGCGAACGCCGAGAACAATAAATTTCAGCAGAAGCTCGAGCGTCTCTCCCACGAGAACAAGAAACTCAAACAGTCTCCCCTCTTCGTGGCGACCGTCCAAGAGATCACCGACGAGGGTGTAATTATTAAACAGCACGGCAACAATCAAGAGGCCCTTACCGAGGTCACCGACGATATGCGGTCCGGCCTGGAACCGGATGCTCGAGTTGCGGTCAACAACTCACTGTCGGTCGTCAAGCAACTCGATAAGGAGACCGACGTCCGGGCTCGGGTGATGCAAGTCGAACACAGCCCCGACGTGACGTATGCCGATATCGGGGGTCTCGACGACCAACTGGTCGAAGTCCGGGAAACGGTCGAAATGCCGTTACAACAGCCCGACATGTTCCGTGAAGTCGGCATCGACCCACCGAGCGGCGTCCTCTTGCATGGACCGCCGGGCACCGGCAAAACCTTACTCGCAAAGGCGGTCGCGAACCAGACCGACGCCACGTTCATTAAAATGGCCGGGTCCGAACTGGTCCATAAGTTCATCGGCGAGGGCGCAAAACTCGTCCGTGACCTGTTCGAGGTCGCCCGCGAGAACGAACCCGCGGTGATCTTTATCGACGAGATCGACGCAATCGCGGCCAAACGCACCGAATCGAAGACATCCGGGGATGCCGAGGTCCAGCGGACCATGATGCAGCTGCTCGCCGAGATGGACGGGTTCGACGAGCGTGGGGAGATCCGCCTAATCGCGGCCACGAACCGGTTCGACATGCTCGATCGCGCCATCCTCCGGCCCGGTCGGTTCGACCGGCTCATCGAAGTCCCAAAGCCCGACGAGACGGGCAGGGAGAAGATCTTCCGGATCCACACACGGTCGATGAACGTCGCCGACGACGTCGACTTCGAGGCGCTTGCCGCCGACACAGAAGCAGCCAGCGGCGCGGACGTCAAGGCGATCTGCACCGAGGCGGGGATGTTCGCAATCCGGGACGACCGGACCGAGGTCCGGATGGATGACTTCGAGGAGGCCTGGGCAAAGATTCAGGCCGAGGATGAGGACGATACGGTCTCTGTTACGTTCGCCTGATCAGCGGTTACGCGGTTCGATGAGATCACCGATCTGGCGCGGTTCGCCGGTAAGCCGGGGATCAGGGTCGACAATGCGCAACACTTCGTGATCGGTGACGTCCCAGTATGATTTCTCCGTCGCCTCTTCAATGAGTTCTCGTTCTAACCGGAACGACGTTCCCTCATAGACCACATCAACGCCGTTATCGTCGAAACTCAGCTCTGTCATATGAGCGGTTCGCAGTAGACGGCCTAAAGCGACTCGACGCGGCAGCCACTCGTCGGACGGATGCGGCAGAAGCCATGATGGTTTATAAGGGTCGATCGCCGACCAACCGACGTGGCTTTCGGTCTCGAACCGCTCTCCGAACTCCTCTTGCCCGACGGGACGACCGTCGAGGAACACGACGTGGTGACCCGCGGGGACGTCCTCATCGGCGGTCAGAGTACGGTGGAGTTTGGCGTGCGCGGGCGAAACGTGGTGGCCGGCGAGCGGGTGCAGTTCGGCGGCCACATCGAGGCCGCCGGCGATTGCCGGCTCGATATGTGGTGTCACGTCGCCGATAACGTCCTGGTCGAACGAGATGCGTATCTTGGTGAGCGTGTTTCCATCGACGGACGACTGGTTGTCTCTGGGGATCTAGACATCGGCGACGACGTCCAGATTGCAGACGGCTTCGAGGCAAACGGCTGGATCGTGATTCGGAATCCGATGCCGACGATCGTCTTTCTTTTCATCTATCTCACACAATTGCTCCATATCGGCGAGGAGGCAGCCGCCGAGGAACTCCTTGAGGATCTCGAGGACGAGGATCCTGATGGTGGACCGGAACCGCTCTGTATCCCACGGGGGGCACGCGTAGGTGACGATCGATGGGAGGTCGGCACCCCGGCAACGATCGGTGCCGACTGTCGATTGCACGGCAACATCCGGGCAACGGCGATCGATGTCGGTGCGGACACCGAAATCTTCGGCAGCCTGCGGAGCCGAGCGGATATCACGATCGACGCCGGCGCTCGGATTCACGGTGACGTCACCACCCGGCGAGGGGACGTGACGTTGGCACCGGGCGTCGAGGTGCTCGGGGACGTGGCGTGTCGTGACCTCGTCCTCTCACCTGAGACCCATGTTGATGGGACGATCCAGGCGAGTGGAACGGTCCGCATCGACGGTGATACCAACCAACCCCCGGATTGACTGGTCCAGACCGGACGCCGACGTCGACACGCTCATTATCCCGGATGGAAATGTGCCGCATAGGCATGAAAAGGATTGGCAGATGGCGTGGGGTGATGTGATGCATTCCGTAGTGATCACAAAAGGCGTCCCCGACTTCAGCGAGGGGCAGGTATCCTTCGACGAAGATGGGCACCTTGAACGCGGGAAGACACCGACGGTGATGAATCCGAACGACGAATTTGCTGCCCAGGCGGCGTTACAGACGAAAGTCAGACACGGCGGTCGGGTCAGTGCAATGAGCATGGGTCCGCCGGGCTACCAGTCGGTTCTCCAACAGGCAATGGAGATCTACGCCGACGAGCTCTACCTGCTCTCGGACCGCGAAATGGCCGCCGCCGACACCTGGGCGACCGCCATCACGCTCGCGACTGGAATCAAGAAGCTCGGTGCAGAGGTCGAAGCGCCGGATCTGGTCTTTGCCGGGTTCAAAACAGCGGATGGGGAGACCGGACACACCGGTCCCCAGACCTCCCTCTGTCTCGACTGGCCGTTGCTCACACACGTCATCGCACTCGATGTCGAAGAAGATGCAGGACGCGTGCGGGCAAAACGGCTCGTCGAGGGAGACGTCGAAGAGGTCGAAACCGTCTCCGTACCATTACCTGCATTTATCGTGCTCGATCCGGAGTTCGCGCCGAGCTACCGGATTGCGTCCCACAGGTTGCGGTTGAAGGATTTGCGAGAGGAGACGACGGCTCGAGCGGCGGAGTTTGAAGATCACCTCACCGTCTGGGACCACGAGGACCTCAACCTCGATCCGGACTACATCGGGCTGGATGGCTCGCCGACGATCGTCGAGTCGGTCGATCCGATTCCGAAACCGCCGGCCGAACGGGACGCGACGATGGTGGATCCGAACGACCCGGACGAGATGGCGGCCGTCCTCGAGGAATGTCTCGCATTTGTGGAGGGATAATCCATGGTACTTGACCCATCCGACTACGAGATCAGCGAGTTAGGACCGGCGCTTGCGGACGTCGAGGACGTCGAGGCGCTCGAGGAGATGCTTGAGGCCGAACGCGACGGCGCCAACCGTGATCCGGTAATCACGCTCATCGAAAGTCGGATCGAGAATCTCCAAGCGGAGGACGAGGAGATCGACGCAGACGAGATCGATCCTGGCGACTTGACCCTCGCAGAGCTCGGCAACGCGCTGCGAAACGTGGATGACGTTGCGGTGTTAGAGGGAATTCGGGAGGCCGAGCAAACCGGCCAGGACCGGAAGGGCGCCCACGACCTCATCGATAACCGGATTGACGCGCTGACCCAGGACGAAGAGCGAGAAGTCATCGAGCAGATCCCACCTGAGGAGAAACATCCCCACCTCGATCATCCGACCGAGGACAAACAGTATGTTACCTCGCTGACCGGTGGCGTCTACCGGGACATGTGGGTGTACTGTGAAACCCAGCAGGGCGAACTCCTCGACGTGAGCAAGGAGATGCTCGGCAAGGCGCGCGAGCTAATGGACGGATACAACGCCGAGTACGACGCCGAGGAGACGGTGGTCGCTGTGTTAATCGGTGACGACATCGCCGAGCTAGCCGAGGAAGCGATCGCCTACGGCGCCGATCGGGTGTTGGTCTACGAGGACGAACGGGTCGCCCGTTTCCGGCACAAACCCTATACGGAGATCTTCGCCGATATGGCACTCGCGGAGGAGGACTGGAAAGATTACGACGAGCCGCGGTACGTCCTCTTCCCGGCGACGCACAACGGTCGTGACCTCTCGGCCCTCGTACAGGCTGCCCTCGACAGCGGCCTTGCCAGCGATTGTTCTGACCTGTTCATCGAGGACGTGATGATCAGCAATCCAGCAAAGACCGGCGCACCGGGCGAACAGATCGAGTTCGACCGGATCTTGCACATGAAGCGCCCGGACTTCAGCGGCTTCGAGTACTCGACGATCCTATGTATCGACAATCCAAACCGGGAATTCCACCCGCAGGGGGCGTCCGTCATTCCGGGCAGTTTCCCGATTCCGGATGCCGATCCCCAGCGTGAGGGTGAAATCGTCGATTACGACCTCGACCTCGACGATGATTGGCTGAGTGTAGACATCGAGGAGTTCGACGTGCTCGATGAGGGGGTCGATATCACCGGCCACGAAGTCATCGTGTGTCTCGGCCGTGGCATCGGCGACGATCCAACCCGTGGCATCGAGCTCGGTCTGGAGCTCGTCGACGCCTTCGATGACGCCGCACTCGGCTTGACCCGCGGTGTCGTCACGGCCTCCTACCAGGTCGATGGCCACGTCGAACAGTACCTCACCGAGGAACGCCAGATCGGCGAAACGGGCGTCGTTGTCGAACCCGCGGTGTACATCGCCGCTGGCGTGAGCGGCGCCGTCCAGCACAAGGTCGGCATGGACGAATCCGAGACGATCGTAACGATCAACACCGATACGGATGCGCGGATCAGGGACTTCAGTGACTACTTCATTGAGGGCGATCTCTTCGAGGTGCTCCCGGCACTCACTGACGCGGTCCAGCGCGGCGAACTGACTCCGGACGCCATTCCAGCAGGAGATGATGACTGATGACTGATGAGTACGAACACTACGAAGCGGTCGTGGTCGGAGCCGGCCCCGGTGGCGCGGCTGCGGCGGCGACGTTGGCACAGAACGACGTGGAGACGCTGGTCCTCGAGCGTGGCGTCGAGGCCGGTTCGAAGAACGTGAGCGGCGGTCTGATCTACGCCGAAGAATCTGCCCCCTACACGATCGACGGGTTGTTCCCGGACTTTCGCGAGGAGGCCAGCGAGCGCCCGGTCACCGAGTACTATCTCCACAACGTGGCCGGCGAGCAGGTCAAGCCGTTCGATCTCACCCGGCTGCACGAACACGACACGGCCTGGTGTGACGCCGTGCTCCGTCGCAAGATGGACGCCTGGCTTTCCGACCGCGTGCATGAGGTCACCCGTGAGGCCGGCGGTGGCGTGCTCGAGGGCGTTCGTGCCAACGGGCTGTTGCGCCAAGACGGCGAAATCGTCGGGGTCACGTGCGACGAGATCGATCCGATCACTGCGGATGTGATCATTGCTGCCGACGGGGTGAACAGCGAACTCGCCCGCGACGCCGGCCTGATGGACTGGGCGGAGCCAGAGGAGTGGTTCCAGGGCGTCAAAGCGGTCGTTGACATGCCCGGAGACGTCATCGCAGACCGGTTCGACATCGACGAAGACGAAGGGGTCGCCCACCTCTTCTCCGGGGATCTCTTCGAGGGTGTCCGCGGCGGTGGCTTCCTCTACACCAATCAGGACACCCTTTCAATCGGGACGGTGTTTCATCTCGATAGTCTGGTCGAAGAGCAGGCAGAACCACACGAGTTGCTCGACGCCTTACTCACCCATCCAATCCTCGATCAGTGGTTCCAAGGCGAGTACGATGAACTCGAGTACGCGGCGAAACTCGTCCCCGACTCGAAGAAGGTTGCCCACCCCGACCCCTATCGCGACCGGCTCTTGCTGGTCGGAGACGCTGCCGGACAGATGCAGGCCCAGGGCCCGATCATTAAGGGTATGAACCACGCGGTCTCGGCGGGTGGCCTGGCGGCGGAAGCCTACGTCGATGCTTCACTCCGCGGCGATCCCAGCCGAGCCGGCCAGCGGTACGCCGCGAAACTTCGCAACGAGGGTGTAATGGGTAAGCTACGTCCGCGACGCTACCGCGTCGTCCGGACCCTCGGCGAGCACCGACCAGTCACCCGTGTCATCGACGGCGTCTTGACATCCCGGATCGGCAAGGCACTGGTCGGCAACCGTGCGATGGAGCGCGTGATCGGGCGGGCGTACAACTCTCCATACCTGGCGTCGGTGGCACCGGACACGCGGACGCCGTACGTGACGCTACCGGCCGTGCTCGGCGAGGTGCTCGGTGAGCCCGTCGAGATCGAAGCCGAGCACGATCCGATCGAGCCACCGTCACTCGCTGACCGCATCGGCGATCTCACATACGATACCGACATCGGCAACCCCCACATCTCGCTCATCGACAATTCCATCGAGGCAAGCGGAAATGCTGTCACGGCCTGTCCGGTCAGCGCCGAGGACTTCGGGGCTGGCTGCTACCGCGAGGAGACCGTCAAAACTAACGGCGACGAAGAGCGGCTCGTCAGTCTCGACACCCAACCCTGCATCGAATGCGGGACGTGTGCAATCGTTGCGTCGACTCGGTGGGAACATCCCCGCGGGGGCAAAGGCGTCGAGTTCAAACAGGGCTAATGCGCACATACGACGTCGCCTCCTTACTCGACGACAATGGCGACGTCGACCCTGAGGCCGTTTGCGAGCGGATCGACGAGCTTGTCGACCGCGCGGCCGCAGACGTGGCCGCCGTCGATGCACAGCCTGATCGTGCGGCTGCCGCGGATCGATACCTGCTCGAGGGGGTCGGAGCGACACTTTCGCTGTACGTGTTGTTGCGTACTGGAGGTCGGACCTACCGGTTCAATCCCGACGAGTACGAACGCCTTGAGCGGGCGTTTAACACCTGGTTGGAGCTGTATGGGGCGTGTCACGGGGTCGATGCCGAGCCGGATGCATCGTTGCGAACGGGTGCAGATCTCCTGCTGGAGACGGCGGACCTACATACAGTCGCCCGGACGCTCGTCGGCATTCCAGATTCCTCGTCCGTTTCGAAAGGCAATTCGTAACCGATGGCGAATCCCCGCCGATGATCACGGTGGCCTTGGCCGGCAAGCCGAATGCCGGCAAGTCGACGTTTTTCACTGCTGCGACGGCTGCCGAGGTCGACGTTGCCAACTACCCGTTTACCACGATCGACCCAAACCGCGGTGTCACCTACGTGCGGACGCGGTGTGCCTGCCGTGACCGCGACGGGGACTGCGAGCACGACCACTGTCGGAACGGCAAGCGATACGTGCCCGTCGAACTGATCGACGTCGCCGGATTGGTCCCGGGTGCCCACGAAGGTCGGGGGCTCGGCAACCAGTTTCTCGACGCATTGACCGATGCAGATGTCATCATCACCGTGGTGGACGCATCCGGCGGGACAACCGCCGAGGGCGAGCCGGTACCGGTCGGGACGGCAGATCCGCGCGAGGAACTCGACTTCGTCGAGGAAGAGATGGATCAGTGGCTGGCCGGCATCATCGATCGCAACTGGGAATCCGTCGAGCGCCAGTCCCGCGCGCCCGACTTCGACCTCGAAGCGGCGGTCACTGACGTTCTCACCGGCTTCGGAGCGACGCCCGGGGATGTAACCGCTGTTCTCCGGGCGGACGATTATCCGGCGAATCCCCGTGCGTGGGCGGACAAGGATCGCGAACGTCTGGCGGGCGCGATTCGGGCTCGGACAAAACCGATCGTCGTGGCCGCGAACAAAGCAGACGAGGCGCCAGCCGAGTTGCTCGAGGCGTTACTGGCCGCCGATCGACCGGTGATTCCGACCACCGCGGAGGGTGAGCGTGCGCTTCGGCGTGCTGCCGAGGCTAGCCTGATCGAATACGACCCGGGCGATCCGGACTTTACCGTCATCGGTGAGCTGACCGATGAACAGCAGGTCGGACTCGATCGGATCGCGGCCGTGATGGATGATTACGGCGGGACCGGTGTCCAGGAGACGCTGAACACGGCAGTCTTCGACGTGCTGGATCGGATGACGGTCTTTCCCGTCGAAAACGAAACCCGGTGGACAGACGGCGACGGCCAGTTGTTGCCCGATGCATTCCTGGTTGAACGCGGGGCTACGCCACGGCAGGTGGCATATGCGGTCCACTCGGACATCGGCGAGGGGTACCTACACGCGATCGACGCCCGATCGAACAGACGGATCGGCGAGGATCACGAGCTCGCGGACGGTGACGTGGTGAAGATCGTGAGTACGAACTGACGGGACGCGCGGTACACGTTTTTTCTCCTGCATCACGTTGTTGGTGACAGACTGCGTAGCATCGACGACGGAGTGGTCTCGATGGAATCTGCTGCTGAACACGCGAAAGGACGACAAAGTAGAACCGAGCGACACGGTCAACTGAATGGTTGAAACCAGACTGCCGCGACGAGCAGTCCCAGAAACACGTAGGATCCACGGATGAGCAACGCGGTGGCCGTTTCGGGTGGAGCGGGGGCGGCCAACATGAGTACGCCTGCAAATGCGCCAGCAGCAAGGAGCGTCCCAGCCGGGAAGATCCCGACCAACACGAACGCCGGCACGGCCGCAAGTGCCAGTACCATCGCGAGGGCGGCGACCCAGCGGGCGCGTCGGATCCCGGCCAGCACGGCAACTGTTGGCTTGTCGATTGAGCGATCGTAGGCGTAATCCTGTTCATCATCAATCACCTTCACGCCGGCGATCAGGAGCAGGAAGACGACCGCGAAGGCGATCGGCAGCCCCGATAGGCCCATTGCCTGGACGTAGTAACCCCCGAGAATGGCGAGTGCAATCCCGGTCGGATAGCCGAGCGTGACGCCGACTGGATGCATGTCGAGCTGGGGTGCATGATGGTACGCAATCAGCCAGCACGGCAGAGTCAGCAGCACGGCCACTCCGTCCACCAACGACCAGAGGAGCACCATGGTGCCGGCGAACAACGCAGTCGCACCGACCAGACAAATCCGACATCCGCGCTCGGTCAATGGATGATCCTCGTCTTCGCCTCGCCGGTAGAAATCTACGTACCCGTCCTTTACGTGGGCGGTGTAGACGGCCGCGAAGATGGCGACGCTGTGGATGGCCGCAAGCGAGAGAACGAACTCCCCGGTGAGCATGGCCCCGAACCACGACGCTGCGATCGGTGGTAGCATGAACACCGGATGGATTTGGGACGCAACGGCCGTGATGGCTGCATGGGGTCCCCGACCGTGCCGGGCGAGACGCATCAGCGGACCGACGGGCTCCCGAACTATAAAACGGTGAGGTGGTTCCGGGGTGTCGGTGGATTACCCGTCGATCCGGTATCGTTCGATGGCCGCGTGGTCGACGTCGCCCGCCAGCCCTGGTCGCTCAGGAACGGCCATCGATCCGTCCTCGATGACGAGTGGTTCCGCCAGGATGTCACCATCTGCTGCGTAGTAGGTCGCATCCATCGCGAGGTCGAACTCCGGGATGGCGGCCGCGAGGTGGGCTTTCGCCGCGTTCTTCAGTCCGAGATCGTGCCCGCTGTGATGGGCCATCGAGATATTGGCCTCGGCGACGACGCCGGCCAGTTGGCGCATCCGGTGGAGACCGCCGATCGGGTGACAATCCACGACGGCTGCGTCGATCGCGTCGGCTTTGACGGCCTGAAAGAGGTTCCCGGGGAGATATGCGTCCTCGTTGATCGCGATCGGTTGGGTCAACCGGTTCCGGAGGCGGGCGAGCGAGCCGAAGCTGTCGACCGCGATCGGTTGTTCGAGATACTCCAGGCGCACCCCGGCGTCGGCGAGGGCTGCACCGACGTTGACGGCATCGCCAACCGACCACTCGCAGTTCGGATCGACTCGAAAGGACAACTGGCCGTCCACGGCCTCGTGCATCGCGATGAGGCGTTCCACGTCGGTCCGCCAGTACCGGCTCGCCTTTGTCTTTAGAACGTCGAACCCGTGTGCTCTGGCCTCCTCGGCCTTCTTTGCGGACCGATCTGGGGACAACAGCCCGAGACAGAACGCAACGGGCACCCGATCGACGCACTTCCCGCCGAGCAGTTCGTACACTGGGCGATCGGCTGCCTTCCCCATCGCGTCCCACAGGGCGAGTTCGACGCCCCCGATCGTCATCAGGTAGTCACGGCCGTAACCGGCGGGCGCTGCCTCCCGGACGAACCCCTCGATGTTCCAGACCGGCCGGTCCTGCAGGATCGGTGCGATCCGCTCTTCGACGATCGATCGCTGAATCGGGTCGGTGGCCGCGAGTTCACCCCACCCGGTCACCCCTGCGTCCGTTTCAAGGCGCACGAGTGTCGCCCGACGCTCGCGGCCGACGTGCTCGCACGCGGTAAGTGCCTCCTCGAAGGTCAGCTGTGGGGCGGTCGCGCCGATAGCCGGTCCTCCGATGTACGGGGCCAGTCCAAGCGGTTCATCGACCGGTCGAGTCGGGATGGCGACCGGAATCAACTCGATGTCGGTGACGTGCATCACCGACTGACGTTCTCGTCAGCCCAAAAGCGTTTCCCCGGTCAACGGACTGCCCGGGTTGCCGCCCGCATGATCGCTATGGCTTCCTTTAAGGATTCGATGTCGATCGCATAGGAGAGTCGTGCGACGCCGTAGCCGCGCTCGCCGAACGCCTCGCCGGGGACGACGATCACGCCGCGGTCGAGCACTTCGTCGACCCACCCATCGGGCACGCTCGGCATCGCGTAAAAGGCGCCCTTCGGGATGGGCGTGTCGAGTCCTGCGTCGGCTAACCCGTCGAGCAGGACGTTGCGCCGCCGCTCGAACGCCGTCACCATCTCCTCGACCCGATCCTGGGGACCGGTGAGGGCGGCTTCGGCCGCATACTGGGCGGGCGCACTCGCACATGCCTGACCGTACTGGTGAACCCGCAGCATCCGTTCGATCCGGCGATTGCTGGCGGTTACCCAGCCGAGACGCCAACCGGTCATCGAGTAGGTCTTCGAGCAGGCGCTGATCACGACCACGTTGTCGGAGTCGGCGAACCGACGCGGCGAGTAATGGCCTCCCTCGAAGATGCAGTGTTCGTACACTTCGTCGGAAAGACACAGGATGTCATACTCGTCTGCGATCCGCGCAAACGCCCGCATATCCGCCTCGGACTGGACAGCGCCAGTCGGGTTCGCTGGGCTGTTGACGACGAACGCGGCCGTATCGTCGGTGATTGCCGCCTCGACGCTCGTCGGATCGAGGGTGAGGTCATCGCGTAATCCGACTGGGATGGGGACTCCATCCGCAAGTCGGGTCAATGCATCATAGGAAACGAACCCCGGATCCGGAATGATGACTTCTTGACCGGGGGCGACGTGGGCCTGGAGAGTGATGTGTAATGCTTCGCTGCCGCCACTGGTCGCGATGACGTCGCCGGGGTCGACCTCGAGACCGTACCACCGGTCGTAGGCGCCGGCAATGGCATCGCGGAGCGACGGCATCCCCTTATTGGACGTGTAGGCGTCGACATCGCCGCGCTCGATCGCCGCGCACGCGGCCGTCCGGACGTGGTCCGGCGTCGGAAAATCGGGCTGGCCCAACCCGAGATTGATCGCATCCGAGCCCGCCGCCTCGAACACCTCCCGGATGCCGCTGATCGAGATCGCCTCAACCCGGGGTGCGAAGGTGGTCATTGCGAACAGGGGTCCCCGGGAAGGCAAAAGGGTTGAGATTCCCGGTTCGAAACGCCCAAGCGCACGACCCGTCCGGGTCTACCATGGAGGTCTGGGAGCGGTACGAATCGCTCGTCGACGACCGCGACGCGTTTCGGGCCGCTGCTCGACGGCCACTGCCGACGATCGTGCGAGTCAACCCAATCAAAACGACACCAGCGCGCGCCCGTGCGGCGCTTGAATCCGATGGGTATGCGGTCACGACCCGCAACTGGAACGAGTACTGTATCGAGGTCGATACGGACACGCCCGGACGCACCTGGCCGTACCAACACGGATGGGTCCACGGTCAAGAGGAAATCTCGCAGCTCCCGGCGACGCTCTTTTCGTTCTCGCCCGGTGACGTGGTCGTCGATCTCGCTGCTGCTCCGGGCGGGAAGGCGACCCAGATCGCCGGCCTCCTCGGCACCGAGGGGACGGTGATCGCAAACGACGTGAATCTCGGGCGGCTGACGGCGTTGCGCTCGAACGCAGATCGGCTCGGCGTGTCAAACGCGATCGTCACCAACCGCGACGGTCGGCAGTTTTCGCTCAAGCGATTCGACGTGGACGCGGTCGATCACGTGTTAGTCGATGCCCCCTGTTCGGGTGAGGGAACGATCCGAAAGGGAGGGCCACAATCTGCAGCCGACCAGCAGATGATCGGGGGGCTCGTTCCGGTCCAAGAAGCGTTGCTCCGGCGGGCGATCGCGATGACACGTCCGGGCGGGACAGTCGTCTACAGCACATGTACGTTCGCGCCGGAGGAGAATGAGCGGGTTCTTGACGCCGTACTCGCCGATGGTGGCTGTTCGATCGTTCCCATCGACCCGGGACTACCCGGCGACCCCGGCATCACTGCATGGAAGGAAGCCAGGTACGATCCGGCTGTTCGGCGGGCGCGCCGCTACTATCCCCATCGACACGATACAGGTGGATTCTTCTGTGCAAAATTACAGGTGACCGAATGAGCCACGATGGCTCGCAGTACGATCGGTTACCGGCGACGTCGGCCGACCGCGAGGTGGACGGACGAGCCAGTCGGGCGGAGGTAATCGAGTACTTCGCGAACCGATTCGGGATGTCGCCTGCCACCTTCGAGTCCGTGACCTTCTGGGAGAAGGGTCGCGGCAAGGTCTGGGCGTTCCACGGCGAGCACTCGAGCCCACTGACCGTCGAGGCACTCGGCATCCACTTGTTGCGGACGCACGGCCGACACTGGAAACCGACCACTGACGGGATGCAGTGCTTTGGCCGTGCGGCCACCGAGAACGTAATCCGGCTCGACCGCCGGTGTTGTCAGCGGTTCTGGCGGGGGGAGGACCAGCTTCTCGAGGCAACCGCGGACCCGGGCTACGTGATCGTCGCCAACGAACTCGGCGGTCGCGCGGAACCGTTGGGGGTCGGTCTGTATCTCCATGGGACACTCGAGTCGGTCGTACCGAAGGGACGACGCGAATCGATCCCGGATTAGTGGCCGTTTCTCAACGCTTTTTGCCGTCCGTCGGCTTGCGACCCATATGGGTGATTCGGAGGACGCAAGTGCGGCAATGGACGAGGACGTCGAGGAGGTGGACGAGGAGTCATCCGATTACGCAGATGAGGCGTCAGATGACGCCGACGCCCCGATCGAGGCAGCGAGTGAACCAGCAGAAGCCCTCGCCGAGCTCCGGGCCGAACGCGACGAGCTGGCCGCACGGATCGACGAGCTCGAGACGGAACGGGACGAGCTCGAATCTCGGCTGAAGCGAACGGCAGCGGACTTCGAGAATTACAAAAAACGACAGGCCAAGCGCCGCGAGCAAGAGGAAGCGGCGGCAACCGAGGACCTCGTGTCCCGCTTGCTCGATGTCCGGGACAATCTCGCACGCGCGCTCGACCAGGACGCCGATGATATCGAACAGGTCCGGGAGGGGGTCACGCTCACGCTCAATGAGCTCGATCGCGTACTCGACGCTGAGGGGGTCGCCCAGATCGAACCCGACCCCGGCGATCCGGTCGATCCGGTGCGCCACGAGGTGATGCTCCGGGTCGACAGCGACCAGCCTGCCGGCCACATCGCGGACGTCTACCAACCCGGCTACGAAATGGCAGAGAAGGTCATACGGTCTGCCCAAGTCACCGTCAGCGACGGTGAAGAAGAGTAGGATTGCACTTCAGGGGGAGAGAACGCCAGTTGTAGCCAAATCGCATGACGGCGCGGCGATGGCTGAAATTGCCGTATCCGCGAGGTAGGAACCTTTAAACAGTAGAAGTGACTAACTTCCCAAAAGATGACAAGTGAGAAGATTCTCGGGATCGACCTCGGGACGACCAACAGCGCGTTCGCGGTGATGGAAGGGAACGAACCTGAGATCATCGTGAACAGCGAGGGAGACCGGACTACTCCCTCTGTCGTCGCGTTCACCGAGGACGGGGAGCGCCTGGTTGGCAATCCGGCAAAGAACCAGGCGGTGCAAAATCCGGAACGGACCATCTCCTCGATCAAGCGGTATATGGGCGATGAGGACTACACCGTCGCGGTCGAGGATGATGAGCATACCCCCCAACAGATCTCGGCGATGATCCTCCAGAAAATCAAGCGTGACGCCGAAGATTATCTGGGCGACGACGTTGCGCGTGCGGTCATTACGGTGCCGGCATACTTCAACGATCGACAGCGCCAGGCGACGAAGGATGCCGGGGAGATCGCCGGATTCGAGGTCGAACGCATCATCAACGAGCCGACGGCGGCGTCGATGGCGTACGGACTCGATGACGACTCAGAACAGACCGTTCTCGTCTTCGATCTTGGCGGGGGGACCTTCGACGTGTCAATTCTCGATCTCGGCGGTGGGATTTACGAGGTCGTGGCCACGAACGGCGACAACGATCTCGGTGGCGACGACTGGGACGGGGCGATCATCGACTGGCTCGCCGAGGAGTTCGAGGCCGAGCACGGTGTCGACCTCCGCGAGGATCGTCAGGCGCTGCAGCGGCTGAAGGATGCCGCCGAGGAGGCAAAGATCGAGCTTTCTTCGCGCAAGGAGACGACGATTAATCTGCCGTTTATCACGGCCACCGATTCCGGGCCAAAGCACCTCGAGGAATCGCTCTCGCGCGCGAAGTTCGAATCGCTGACGTCAGATCTCATCCGGCGCACGGTCGAGCCGACCGAACAAGCCCTCGAGGACGCCGGGTATACGGCCGACGACATCGACGAAGTCATCCTCGTCGGCGGATCGACCCGAATGCCACAGGTCCAGGCACAAGTCGAGGAATTGGTCGGTCGGGAACCCCGCAAGAACGTCAACCCGGACGAGGCGGTCGCGCTGGGCGCCGCCATCCAGGGCGGTGTCCTGGCCGGCGACGTCGACGACATCGTGTTGCTCGACGTCACGCCCTTATCGCTCGGTATCGAGGTAAAAGGCGGTCTATTCGAGCGGCTCATCGATCGGAACACGACGATACCCACCGAGGAGTCGAAGGTGTTCACGACCGCCGCAGATGGTCAGACCTCCGTACAGGTCCGGGTCTTCCAGGGCGAGCGCGAAATCGCCGCCGAAAACGAGTTGCTGGGCGAGTTCATGCTCTCGGGCATCCCGCCGGCACCGGCCGGCACGCCGCAGATCGAGGTGTCGTTCAACATCGACGAGAACGGTATCGTCAACGTCTCTGCCGAGGAACAGAGCTCCGGGAACGCCGAGGAGATCACCATCGAGGGCGGCGCCGGCCTCTCCGAGGAGGAGATCGAGCGCATGCAAACGGAGGCAGAAGAGCACGCCGAGGAGGACGAACGCCGCCGGCAGCTGATCGAGGCACGGAACGCGGCCGAAAGCGCGGTCCAACGCGCCGAGACCCTCCTCGAGGAGAACGAGGAGATGGTCGATGACGAACTCGAGGCCGACATCGAAGCGGCCGTCGAAGATGTCGAAGCGGTCCTCGAGGACGAGGACGCGACGGCCGAGGAACTCGAGGCGGCAACCGAATCCCTCTCGGAAACGCTCCAGGAGATCGGGAAACGGGCCTACCAACAACAGGCAGCGCAGGCGGGCGCCGAGGGGATGGGCGCAGATCCCGGTGCCGGACCGGGTGCCGCGGGGGATAGCGAGTACGTCGATGCCGACTTCGAGGACATCGACGCCGATGACTTCGAGGACATCGACGCCGATGACTTCGGGGACATCGACCCGGATGCTGCGGCGGATGAGGACGCCGACGATAAGTGATCGAGTCGGTCGCTTCAAGTACCTGAAGGGGCTACACGTCGGTAACGAATGAGCGAGGACTTCTATGAGGTCCTCGGCGTGGATCGCGACGCGAGCGAGGACGAAATCAACCGGGCATTCCGGACGCAGGCGGCGAAGTACCACCCGGACGTCAGCGACCACCCAGACGCCGAGGAGAAATTCAAGCGCATCCAGAAGGCCAAGGACGTTTTGACCGACGAGGAGAAACGGGCAGCCTACGATCAGCTCGGCCACGAGCGATTCACCCAGGCGGACAAACACGGTGGTTTCGACGGCGGCGGTACCGGTCCCGGCGCGGGCGCCGCTGGTAATCCGTTCGGCGGGGGCTCGTTCGGTAACGTCGGGGACATCTTCGAGCAGTTTTTCGGCGGTGGCGGATCGCGGCGGAACGGTCCGGCAAAGGGGCGGGATCTGCGGACATCGCTCTCGATCGACCTCGAGGAGGCCTACCGTGGAGCGACCAAACAGGTGACGCTCCGACGGCCCCAGGCGTGTGACGCGTGTGACGGGGCCGGACATCCCCCCGGGGCAACCGTCCGGCACTGTCCCGAGTGTGACGGCCGGGGGCAGGTCACGCGGATCCAACAGTCAGCGTTCGGTCGCATTCAACAGACCCAGACGTGTCCACGCTGTGAGGGCGAAGGCGAGCTCGTCGAAGAGGTCTGTTCGGCGTGTCAGGGCGACGGCGTCGTCCGAGAACGCTCAACGCTCGAGGTTGACATTCCCGATGGCATCAGCGGTGGCCAGACGTTACGGATGGAACGGGAGGGGGCGCCGGGCGAACGCGGGGGTCCGCCGGGCGATCTGCTCATTGAGGTCACCGTCGAGGATCATCCCGACTTCGAACGGGATGGTGACGATCTCCACGTCCGACAACCGATCTCCTTCCCACAGGCAGTGTTTGGTGACACGGTCGAGGTCGAGACGTTCGACGAGCCGATCGACCTCGAGATCCCGTCCGGGACGCAGAGCGGCGAGGTGTTCACGATCGACGGCGAAGGGATGCCACGCTTGCGCCGGCGTGGCGCCGGCGACCTCCACGTGCACGTGCAGGTCGTCACGCCACGCCGGCTCTCGGCCGAGGAACGTGAAGCGCTCGAGGCGTTCGCGGCGGCCGGGGGCGAGGACATCGACGTCGGCCAGGGCTTGTTCGAGCGACTCCGCGAATCGCTCTGAACGCCCGTCGTACGACCGTCTGACGTAGGGTTTTGTAGCCCCAATACGTCGATTCCCGCATGGCCAGCCTGTCCGACGTCTACGAGCGCAAACGACGTGGGGGTGGCCACGCGAGTCCCCAGCGCGTGTATCTCGGTGTGACCTTGTTTCTCGTCGGTGTCGTCATGGCACTCGTCGGCCTGGTCCTCGCGTCGACCGAGGTGCTGACCACCGTCGACATCGGTCGCTTCGAGTCCCGGCGGATTGCGGGCGTCCTCGGCGGCGTGGGTGTACCGGCCATCTTTATTGGCATCCTGACGGTGTTGCCGGCGAGCGACCGGGTCCGGGGGGCAACCGCCATCGGTGCGGCAGTTACCCTCGTTGGGGTGGTGTTGTTCTGGACGGTCTATCCGAGTCAGTGGCTCGGTGCGGGTGTCGAGCGTCATTACACGTTCGAGACGGCGACGATCTACACGGCGGGGTTAATCGTCGTCCTGTGGTGTTTCTTCGTTGCAGTCGCGAACTTCAAGACGCGGAACGA
>SKNY01000047.1 GCA_007123105.1 Salinarchaeum sp.
GCGGCCGAACACGACGTCGACCTCGACACGGCAATCGAATCCGGACCGGTCGCCCAGACGATCGTCGAGTATGTTTCCGATCACGAGATCGATCACGTCGTCATCGGCAGCCACGCCAGATCGGGGATATCACGCATCCTCATCGGGAGTGTCGCAGAACACGTCATGCGGAATGTACCGGTGTCGGTGACGGTGGCGCGGTCATCGTCGTGACAGTGCCGATACGATCACCCGACCCACCAACGCTTTATCTTTGGACACAGCATCTGGTCGAACATACGAATCCGCATGGCGACGATTACCAAAAATCCCTACGCGGACATCGCATGGGGTACTGTCGAACGGCTGCCTGCCAACCTGCACTGCCACACGCTCATGAGCGACGGGCGTGCCATGCCCGATACGGTCATCGAGGAATACGCTGCAGCAGGCTACCGCGTACTGGCCATTACCGATCACGACAGTTATCATACCCACCGTGAGGGAGAACCGGAAATCGAGCCAACCTGCGAACCGACTTGGCCGTGGACGAGGTGGATCGACGCGACACCGGGCCAAACCTGGGAAACCGACGGGGTCGAGACCGCCGCCTACTATCCGGACGTGGGTGAGGGACTGCTTGCGATCTGTGGCAACGAGATCAAGCCGTCACCTGAGTTGGTCACCCTCTTTTGCGATTGCGGCTACGACGATGCAACCGAGGCAGAAGCTGACCGGCTCGAGTACGTTGCTGGGCTGGACGGGCTCTCGTTCTGGGCCCATCCAATGGATTATCTCCCGGGCGGCCGGTGGGCCGACCACTTCGATGACTCCTTCGATGCCGGTGTCGAGTTCTATACGGAACAGCTGACCACCTATCCCCACAATCGCGGCGTCGAACTCCAGGCGAAAAACGTCGATATGGCGCTTCGGTTGTTCGATGCGCTGGTTGCATCGCTCTATCACGATCAAAATGTGTTCCTCTATGCGAACGACGACTCGCACGGCCCGGCCGTCGGCGAGCAAGCGATGTGCACGATCGTATTCGCCGACGAGCCGACCGGGCCGGCCGTCAAAACAGCACTTGAATGCGGCCACACGCTTGTCGGCGAGCGGTCCGATCCGCTCCCCGACATTCGGCACATCTCGACCGATGAGGAGCAACACACGATCACCGTCGCGGCACAACACGTCGATGAGATCAGGTGGATACAGGACGGCGACGTCGTCGATACCGGTGCGAACTTCGCATACGCCGGGGCCGACCGGGGCGCGATCAGGTTCGAACTGGAGACGAATGGATCGACGCTGTACTCACAGCCGTTCCTTATCGAGTAGGAACGGACGGGGCCTGTGCCGGCCGATACCGTCCTCGAACCACCGGAACTGACGATACTAGGTGAACCGCCTTGGGTCACGCTTCGAGGCATTCGCCTTGCTTGTCTGTAGATCTGTTTCCCGCGCCAGACTCGTATTCCCAACGATCGGTATAGGCCCGGAGCACGTGCCTCAACACACCAGGATCAGCGAACAATCGGAAGGCCACGGCCGGGTGGCGCATCAGGCGACCGAGGACCCGGGAGGGTGAGCGAGTGATGGCTTCTATCGACAGGCCGTCGATCGCGTCGGCGATCACCGCGATCAGTTCGGGATCCTCGTGTTCGACCCAGGCACTCCGCATGATGGACGCCAACCGATATTCCGGTTTCATCAGCTCATAAAGCCGTTCCGGATAGGCCGCTTCCTGATTCGTCTCGATGAGGTCACCAAGGAGATATGCCGACCGCACACCCTGGCAGATGCCTTCGCCCTGATAACGATTGGCGATCCCTGCTGCGTCACCGACCAAGAAGACACGATCGGCCGGGGAGGAGACGTATTGTGGCGCGAGACTGGGGCCGCGCGGGATCGTGTAGATGTTGATATCCGACCGGTCCGGTACGGTGAACCCGTTTCGCCGTGCGGCTTCCTGGAGGGCCGTAACGTAATGTTCCGGGCGTTGCTCACCGGCCCAACCGATGCCGACGTTGGCGTGTCTGTCCGATTTCGGAAATGACCACGAATACCCGAGATACCCCTCGAAGAAGATGCGAGGCCACCGCCGGTAGGTGGAAAAATCGCCCTCGACGGTCGCGTTGAGCGCGATCATCCGACCGGTGTAGTTATCTACGGCGTTGTTGGCCTTCAGCGTGAGCGCTGGTTCACCAGTCGCATCAACGACGTAGTCGTACTCGCTGACGATCGCTCTATATGCTTCCCGTGAGACGGCCGTGCCGGTCTCGAACTGTACACCGCAGCCACCGAGTGATTCCGCCCAACGCCGCTCAACGACGTCCCGTTCACAAATGTATCCAGCGGCACATGGAAACCGTGCGATGCTTAACGGCGCCTCGTCTGGGCTCCGGTCCATGCCGGAAAAGATGCGAAGCTCGAACCCCTCGACATCGTTGACGAATCCATTTCCGGGCGTGTGGTCGAGTGGAATCAAGGGAGCCTCGTTGATCGCCTCTCCACAGTTGACTCGTCTGTCATTGTAATCCTGGCGCTCGAAGACGGTGATATCATCGAACCGATCGAGACGGGAGAGACGGTGCGCCACAGCCAACCCGGACACCGCGCCACCAAGGATCGCCGTGGATTGCGATCGCGGTTGCATTCATACAGACAGGATCCACCGACCCATACCAATATTGTAAGAATACAGGTAGTTCCTTCACAGCCCCAATGGTACATCATGCCGATCTATTCGCATCGGGGAGCGACGACCCCTGAAAGAAGAACGGGCCGGGCGCGATTTGAACACGCGACCATCTGGTTAAAAGCCAGACGCTCTGCCGGGCTGAGCTACCGGCCCACGATACCGTGTTCAAAACCGTCGAAGATAACGTTGTTGGACTACTCTCGGCGGAACCACGCGGTCAACGCGTCGGCGATCACTTGATCCGGTTCCACGCCTTGATAGGACGCCGATCGACGCAGCTCGCGATACACCGCCAGTGGGAGTTCGACGGTTACTTCACCGGGCGTGACACCGTAATCGCGCAGGGCGTCCTCGACGGGAACGCCCTCGTTGATCTCGCTGGCGAGCCGGCGGACCTCGCGGACGGTGAGGTCGTGATCAAGCGTCGCCCACGCGAGAATGAACCGGGCATCCCCGCTCACTCGGGCGATGTGTTTTGCAGCCGTTGGGGCGATGTGGCCACGGGCGACGTGGCGACGGATCGCCTGGGGCAGATCGTGTACCCGCGCCCACTTGCGGATAAAGGAGACCGACGCCTCGCCACCCGCTCGTTCGGCGGCCGCCTTGTAGGATCCCTCGCCGCGAACGAGTGCCGCACAGGCGGCAGCTCCTTCGAGCATATAGATGTGATCGCCGACGCCCGCACTTGCCTCTGCGAACGAACGTACGGTCTGGGCGGCTCGCTCGAGACTGTCGGAGTCGTCCGGGTCGAACTGTACCGCCTGGCGTGCCCGCTCGCCTGTGACTGATGCATCACCCCGTACGACGGGCTGGCCAACGGGGGATTCCCGATCGGCTGGCGGTCGGCCGTCGAGACGGTCATCGATCATTATACGAACAGTAGCCAGGCCCGATCAAAAGCCTCTCGGGGTCAGTCGTCAGCTTCCCGCCGCTCGGAGAGGTGCTCCCAAATTTCCGTACAGCCCGCACCCTCTTCGATGTCTGCCAGGTGGTCGTCAATCCGTTCGTCGTCGTTATCATCGCTTTGCTCCATTGGTATGCACCGAGTCACACATTTCACCTCCGAGGCAACGCACTGCACCACGCAAACCACGTCGGAAGCCTCGTTATCCATAGGTACTGCCCCGACGCCCTTAAAGGCGCTATTGTCCCCAAACCCTACCCGTACTCCCGTGTAGGGGAAATAGTTGTCGCGACCTAGGACGGCCCCACGATGATCGATTCGCCGAGCTCTGGTACCCGAGTCCGCCGAGAACACCCGGAAAGGGTGTCGGCAGCGCTCACCGGGTCGTCACCGTGGACGACGAACGTCTCGGCCGCGGGATACGCGGTGAGAAACGAACGCAGCCCGTCGCCATCGGCGTGGGCAGAAAACGAAAACTGCTCGACCCGGGCGCTCACTGGCCGGACGGTTCCGTTGATCGGACACGCACCCCGGGCGAGTAGCTCGGCGCCTGCCGTCCCGGGGACCTGAAAGCCGGTCAGCGCCACGGCGTTGGTCGGATCGCCCCGGATGCACTCGAGATAGGTCAGCGCCGGGCCGCCAGCGAGCATCCCACTCGTCGAGACCACGACGGCCCCCTCGTCGGCGATTCGGCGTCGCTGGCCGGTTCGACCCGTCACCACGCGTGCCCGCGAGATTGCACGTCGATACGCGTCGTGATCCCGGAGATACGTCGGGTGCCGGTCGAAGTCATCGAATAACCGGGTCCCCATTCCGTCGACGTAGGCGTCGATGTCGTGGGCGGCACAGACGAGCAACAGCTCCTGGGTCCGCCCGACTGCGAACGTGGGGACCAGAACCGTTCCACCCTGCCAGCGGGTTTCCTCGACGAACGAGACGAACGCCGCTTCGACAGCTGCCCGGCGTGGATGGGACTCGTCCGCGTAGGTCGACTCGATCACGACGACGTCTGCGGGCGGTCGCGCCGTTGACGGCGCCACCAACCGCTGCTCGCCGGTGTGCAAATCGCCGGTGTACAACAACCGGGTCTCGCCGTCATCCACGAGGACGTGTGCGCTTCCGGGAATGTGGCCGGCATTATACAGGGTGATCTCGTGGCCGGCCACCGTGACGGATTCCTCGTATCCGACCGCCTCGCTCGCGGCCAGCGCCGTCTCGAGGTCGTGTCGGGTGAACGGACAGCGCGGCGTCCCACCGTGTAACCCGAGGGTATCGGTCGCCAGCAAGCGCAAACAGGCCAACGTCGGTGGCGTCGCATACACTGGAGGCATCTCGCGGCCGACACACAGAGACGGGACGGCACCGACGTGATCGAGGTGGCCATGCGAGAGCACGACGGCCGCAGGCGTTGGGGTCTCGATGGGCCAACCGGGTGGGGTGCTCGGTCGCATACCGAAGTCGACGAGCACCGTCTCATTGACGAGGAGTGCGCTCCGACCGATCTCCGCGGTTCCGCCCAAAAAGCGCAACTCCATGGGGGCACTGAACACCGAACCCCCAAGGAGCCGACGGTTCCGATGTGCTTTTTTGTACCCGCCGGATGGTTCACTCCATGGCAACGTTCACAGTGGTCGTCGGCGATCCCGAGACCGGACAGAGCTATCAACTCGAGGTCGAGGGACAGGACGGAAACCGCTTTCTCGGCCGTTCGATCGGTGATATCGTCGACGGGAATGCCGTCGGCCTTCAAGGATACGAACTCGAGATCACCGGCGGCTCCGACGACGCCGGGCGGCCAATGCGAGGGGACGTCCGCGGACCGGCCCTCCGCGAGGTGTTGCTGACTGGCGGTACCGGCTATCGACCAAAGCGGGACGGCGAACGCCGGCGAATCACCGTTCGCGGCGCCGAGATCAGCGACGAAACCGTCCAGATCAACGTCAGAGTCGCGAGCCGTGGCGACGAGACCATCGCCGAGCTCCTCGGCGAGGCGGACGAAGACGACGAGTAAGCCGACCGTGTCCCGGCTCATTCCACACGACCACCCATCGATCGATTCCTATCGGATCCCCGTCGGCCGGCACGGCGGCCGGCGGTTACGCCTCGAAGTGGCGGCCGAGCTGCTTCCCGACGAC
>SKNY01000011.1 GCA_007123105.1 Salinarchaeum sp.
GATGGCCAGCTGGAATGTGTTCTGATTCCCACAGCACCTCACCGGTAAGGGCATCCACCGCGTGCACCTCCCCGTCTGTAGAGAAGTAGGCGGTACCGTCTGAGACGACTGGACTCCCTGGATATTCCCAGGCGACGTCCAATCGGTCGGGATCGAAATCCGGTTCGCGGGGAACGTAACTTGTATTCCCCACTGTTCGCTCGAATTGCCGCCCACTCCTCTGCAGCATCATCCGCTGGGAGAAACTGGACATCCTCATTTGGCGCGGTCTTCTCAGGTTCGTCGTCGAACGCATTTGCAGGTTCGATTTCCGGTTCATCATCGGTTGAATCGTCTTCCGCTTCGGCCGCAGCCCCAACGCAGCCCGCCGTTGCAATGATTCCCACTGTGGCGGTTGCTCCAACGCATTTCAAGAACCGGCGTCTGTTGTGACGAAACATGACACTGGATATTTCGACAACACGCTTTATTATCGAATTATTCAGAACTCCAACGATGCGTGACAATACTAGACATCATCCATTCATTATCCCGTAATATCTACATCCGAACGCAAATTATCCGACTCAACAAATCTAAGTGATGGAACAGTTGGACATCTGATCGCTTCCAGCGACTGGCCAGTGCAACGCTGTTGATCCAATTGTTTATCATAGCCATAGTCAGGCGATTAGGACTCGAGGTATCGGGTACGTGCACAACAATAGCCAGCCGTTCAAGCAGTCAGGCCTTCCCCACCCTCACCGGCGGACCGTTCTTCGCGCAGCGGGACTAGCGAGTCTGGGACTCGCCGCCAGTTCATCACTCGCGGGAGCCGATGAAGATACCGACGAAGGGAACGGAAAGGCAAGCCACAAGGAGATTAACACCTGCACAGTAATCGACGAACCCGGGGATTACGAGATCGTCGGAGACATCAGTCCGGATGGGACAGATCGATCCGCGTGTGTCGAAATCCGTTCAGATGGGGTCGCCCTACACGGCAACGACCACACGATCGATGGCACTGGCCTCGATAGCTGTATCGCGATTGACCATGGCCGCCGTGGGGAGGAAGAGTCTCTGGATCCAATCATCGAAGACGTCACAGTTCGGGGTGCGGGAGTTGGGGTTTCCTCTCGGTTCTCTGGATTTAACGGGGTCTATCGCAATATCACTGCTCGCGAGAACGACAGCGGCTTCAGATTTCTTGTCGGGGGTGGGCAATTGACAAATTGTCGCATCGAGGAGAATAATACGGGCATCCTTCTCCTGGGGGAGCAGGCCGTCTGGGAGATGGGTGGGGAAATCGTAGCCGAAAAATGCACCATTGGATCAAATGCATCTCACGGGATCTGGGGCGGTTCCTTCAGTCGAACCGGAATCGTGAGCAGTCGGATTATCGAGAATGGAATCGGGGTCGGTACTTCACCAATGGCGTACGGGAGTACGCTCCACAGTTGTCACATCTGCCGCAACGAACATTACGGCATTGAGGCGGGTTCCTCACCGGGGGACGATCCTGAGCTTTGGGATGATCCAAACCGAGACTTCCCCTTCGAACCGTCTCGAGAGGGGACAGTCATTGCCATCGAGAATTATTGGGGTGCATCGAACGGCCCATCGAGCTTTGGCAATCCGAACGAGCCGTTCACGGACCCCGAAACAGGGCGAACGGCCGACGGGGATGGGGACGCGATCTCCCAGGGTCTTGATCCCGGTATTTCTAACGTGCGCTTCGATCCCTTCTCATCGGCGACATTTTCGAATATCGGCTCCACGTGACGCGATCGCGCTTCGACAGCACTGCACTCCCTCTGGCCGGATTCTCGATATCGTCTCCTCCATCGAGCGCATTCGATAGCGGAGCCGATACTCGCCAGCATGTGTTCTTCGAGTCCTTCGTCATGATAGCCCCGACCCTGCAGAGGCGAGGCGGGATTTTCCCATTATTTCAGATGTTTCCCCCGTTCAAATCGGGGAGGGCGGACTGGATTGGCCTGCTATTGAGATTCACAGGCTGGCGAGCGACGTTGTTCCTCATGGGGGGTAAACCCGCCTCATGGTTGACTTGGTCACCATGGTTTCCTCTCCACCATCTGCCGGTTCAGTAGCTACCATAAGCGGGAGCTGCCCGTGTCGGCTGCGCTCGCGAAGGAAGCCGAGGACCGTACCAATCGCACTGGCGGTGACGCCTTTGCCTCGGATTCGAAGATGGGAGCTAGTTCTGCGGCTGACGCCGGAGATTTCAGGGACGATCTGTGCAGGTATGATTAAGCCAGGCCAGTCTCTCGGGGCGAACGTGTACAAATCGCTGACCACGCTCCTCTCACACACGCTCTTTGCAAGTCCACCTCAAGACGCTGAGGCTATCCAACACGAAATTGCAAGTCAGGTTCCAGAAACCGATCTTACGGTCGCTCGAACCCCCGTGGATTCCCGTCGCTTGATACCGACCGCGGACGTCCTCGTGACAGCGAGTCTTTCGGTGGATCTTCTCGATCGCGCTGACACCCTCCAATGGGTACAGGCGGTCAGCTCCGGTGTCGACGCATACCCACTCGAACGATTGCGGGAGGCGGGGATCGTGCTCACCAACGGGGCAGGTATCCATGGCGAGCCGATTGCCGAGCAGATACTGGGCTACCTGCTCATGTTCGAACGCCGGCTCCACACCGCCCGGGATCAACAGTCACGACGCACGTGGCAGCGCTATCAGGTCGGTGAACTCCACGGGAAAACACTCGGCGTGATCGGCGTTGGCGCGGTCGGGACGCGCCTCGCCGAAGTGCTCGAACCATTCAGTATGGATGTGATCGGCGTGCGGCGGCAGCACAAGCGGGTGCCATCAGGGTTCGATGACGTCGTGAGCTCGGACGAGCTCTTCGACGTTCTCCCGCGAGTCGATTACCTCGTCCTCGCGTGTCCCCTAACGGACGAAACTCGGGGCATGATCGGTCACGAGGAGCTCGGGATAATGGACTCCTCCGCCGTCCTGATCAATATCGCTCGTGGTTCGGTTGTGGATCAGGACGCATTGGTCGGACAACTTCAAAGCAGGGGACTCCGTGGCGCGGCACTAGACGTGTTCAAAGACGAACCCCTCCCCCCGGACTCCACGCTCTGGCAGCTGCCAAATGTCCTTGTGACGCCACACATGGCAGGCAGCTCACCACGTGAGGCGCCGAGGATTGCTGAGCTCTTCGCTGAAAATTTTGCGGCCTTTTCTCGTGACGACGCCGACGGTATGCCATCTCGCGTACTCTGACCCGTTTGCGGTGTCTGACGCCGACGTTCACCCGACGTAACGGCACAATCGACGTTGTGGACGTTGCGGCAAGGTATCGCGAGCGGCCTGACGACACCTCTTTGCTGCACGCCCCAGGCAGTGGAGTCAACCATTGACATCGGACGGGTTCTGCAGGGATTCGCTCCTGAGTTCGTCTGTTCGAGGTGTGCAAAAGCTGTGGGGAGTGGGAGCCAGGGAAGGATACCATCGAGCGATCGGCAGTGGCCGTCGTCCGTTCGTCCACCAGATCGAGTCACTGGTGTCCCTGTTCGGGACGAAGATCTCACGCGACACGACAATCGTCGAGCGTGACGGTGTGCGACGGCAACGTGCGGCGGGGGTTCGGATTTGGTCGAGTGGTTCTCGGGTGATCGGCTAGTACGGTGCTTCTTTGGGCAGCCGCCGTTCTGCGCCCAGTAGTCTGTCGAGCAATGTGGCGCGCAGCGTCGCTCGTTCTTGCTCGTATGCCGGGTCGTCCGCGAGATTGTGGTGTTCTGCGGGATCGGTCGCCAAATCGTAGAGATGCTCATCGTTTTCGCCGACGGCGTACCGGTACCGGTCGGTTCGGATGGCTTTCCGTCCCTCCCCTTCGATGAGGGCCGATGCTCGGTGCCTCGTCGTCTCCTCGCGGAGTAGCGACACAAGCGAGCGCCCCCGAACCGCGGCGGGAGCCTGGATGGCGGCCCCCTCCAAGATTGTCGGCAGGAGGTCGACCGCCTCGACGATCGGCTGCATTGATTGGCCCGGCGTTTCGATGACCTCCGGCCACCTGATCACACAGGGCACACGTGTGATTGTATCATACCCCGGCCAGCCTTTTCCGTATCGCAAGTGATGGCCGAGATCCTCGCCGTGATCGGAGGTAAAGATCACCATCGTCTCCTCGCGGATGCCAAGCCGGTCGAGAGTGTCCAGCAGCTGGCCGACGTAGTGATCGACCTCGGTAATCATCGCGTAATAGCCGTGGATAGCACCTCGAAGTTCTGCATCGTCGAACGTCGGGTCCGTCTCGTCGGCAGCGCCTGCAGCCCGCTCTTCCCGTTCGGCGTCGAGTGATGGAGGATACGAGGGGAGTGTGAAGTTGGCGGGATCGTATTCGTCGAGAAACCGCTGGGGTACCACCCACGGAGAGTGCGGGGCGTAAAAGCCGGCCACACAGAGAAACGGTGCACCCGAGGCATGCCGCTCGAGGAACGTTTCCGTTCGGTCGGCTACGAAGGCTGAAAAGGAGAGTTCCTCATCGGCAGGGAATGGCACCGGTCGCTTCGGAAACCGAGGCTCGGGATGCTCGATCCCGTCGTCCCGATGCATCAGCGCCTGCCATTGTTTGGCCGCCCAAGGCAGCCCCCAGCTTACGTTATCAAGCTGATCCGGCGCGCGACGCTTCACCCACGCTCGATAGGCGTCCGGGTAGCAGCCGGGCTCGTCGGCGATCTCGATGTGGTCAAAGCCGTAGCGAGGATGGGGATCGCGATGGTCTCGAAGCGCGTGTGGCTTGAAATGCAATTTCCCCAGATTACCGGTGACGTAGCCGGCCCGGCCGAGGTAGTCTGCGATTGTAGGAACCGACTCGGGCACTGTCCGTCCGTTTTTATAAATTCCCAACTGGGAGGGATATCGACCGGTCAGGTAGCTCGCCCGACTCGGGGCACACACCGTCGCCTGCGTGAAGTACCGATTGAAGGTAACACCCTCTGCTGCGAGGGCGTCGAGGTGTGGTGTCCGGATCTCATCGTTGCCGTTTGCCCCGAGGGCGTCCCACCGTTGTTGGTCGGTGTGAATGAACAGAACGTTTGGTCGGTCCATGTGATGGGCGCGCCGAGGACGGCCCGGCGCAAAGCCCTTCGGGACCGAGACGAGAACACACTTAATAGCTGGCGCTGACTCGCGACCAAAATGGCCCGGATTACGATTCATCCGACCGCCACGATCGGGACTGTTCAACCAGCTCTGCACGGCCACTTCAGCGAACATCTCGGTCGCTGTGTCTACGACGGCCTCTGGACCGCAGCAGACACAGCCGAGCAGGGATATCGCGACGATGTCCTCGAACTCTTTGCCGACATCGAGCCACCGGTGTTGCGCTGGCCGGGCGGCTGTTTCGCAGATGACTATCACTGGGAAGACGGTATCGGCCCCCGCGCGACCAGGCCACGGCGGCGAAACCTCTTCTGGGCCCAGGGTCGAGCACAACGCTGGGAGGAATCGAATACGTTCGGAACTGACGAGTTTCTCACGCTGTGTGAACGGCTCGAGATCGAGCCCTACCTGGCGGTCAACGTTGGCTCCGGCACGCCTCGGCAGGCCGCAGATTGGGTCGAATACTGTTGTGCGGACGGCGACACCGAGCTTGCAGATCGACGTCGGGCCAACGGCCGTGAGCTACCGTATGATGTCCCCTTCTGGGGGATCGGCAACGAGAACTGGGGATGTGGCGGCCAGATGACGCCGGAGCAGTATGCTCGCGCATTCCGCCGCTATGCAACTTACGTCGGGGCGATGGATCGGCACGTCGCATCCAACCTCGAACTCATCGCCTGTGGATTCCAGCGCAACGAGTGGAATCGCCGGTTCCTCGAGGAGGTGCGATCCGGGGCGTGGGGGACGGAGTTCCCCCTGGATCATCTGACGTTTCATCACTACTACGGCGGTACGGTGACGGTCACGGATGCGGACCTCGACTCCTACGACCAGTTTCTGGTGGACGCTCGTGCGATCGAGGAACTCATCGACGCCACCGCGGCGGCTATCGACGCCGTCGCAACCACGCGCGACATCGGCGTCATCGTCGACGAGTGGGGTGCCTGGCATCCGGAGGCGACCGCGGACAACGGACTCGAACAGCCCGGATCGGTCCTCGATGCCCTATCGGCTGCGGCAGTACTTGACGTGTGTAATCACCACGCTGACGTGTTGACGATGACGAACATCGCCCAGACGGTGAACGTCTTACATTGCCTGGTCGAGACCGACGGCGAGGACGCCTGGCCACGGCCGACGTATTACGTCTACGATCTGTACCGGAAGCACCGCGAAAACTTGGCCGTCCGGACCGACGTGGACGCTCCCACGCGACAGGTTGCGGATGACGTGCTCCCGCTGGTCGCCGGTTCGGCGTCCGTCGACGGTGACCACATATTCCTCACGCTGACAAACCTCGATTGTCGGAGCGCCCACGACGTTGCCATCGAGCTTCCGGGGGCGCACGTAACCGCCGTCGATGTGCAGTTGCTGTTCGCCGACCACGATCCAGCGGCCGACACCACCCCGGAAACGGCGACGGCGTTTGGACCAGCACCATTGTCGGTGACCGACGATTCGCTCGCGTGTACGCTGCCACCGGCGACCGTAGCCGGCGTCGACATCACACACGCGTAATACGCGGTTCAGACCGGCTCGAATTCGCGGTGGCCGGTGTCATACGCGATGATCGCGACTGCGGGCTCGGGGCCGTCATTGGCCGCCCGATGTGGTTCGCCGCGGGGAATGTGCAGACTGTCGCCGGCAGCAAGGTCCACCGATGCGGACCCGATCCAGTGTTCCAGCTGGCCCTCCAGGAGATAAAGTGTTTCGTCGCAGTTGGGATGCAAATGTTCGGGGTTTTCCGCGCCGGGATCGATCGTGACGCGTCCGACCGTGAGCGCGTCTGAATCGGTCAATTCGCCGCTGTCGACCCAGGTTATCGTCCCCCAGTCGAACGCCTCAGTAGCTTGCGATGCCGGTCGCGTCACCAGATCTTCGATTGCCATGGTGGAGCCCCCGCCGGCCCGACGCTTAAACTGCCCTCACTCCTCTGCTTGCGCGGCGTACGACGCCCACTCGTGGCCGGGCTGCGAGAGCAGCCGGTAGACAAGCCGGAAGCCGGTGCGATCGACCCACTCCTCGTCGAGATAGCCGATCTCGCGCCGTGTTAGGGCACTGGCGATGTTCTCGGCCGCCCGTTGCGTTCTGGTCGCAGCCTCCAGCAAGGGGACGTGGGTGTTCGAGGCGTGTGCGATCCGAAGCGCGTACGTCGGGTCCTTTGCCCATTCTGACTCGCGGAGCCGGGGACGGGCCCCGCGTTCGTCGATGCGTGCCTCGCCACCGGGATGATCCCACGGGTCGCCCGCGACGGCGGACGCAAATCCTGCCGTCGTCGGATACTCGTCGATTAATAGCTCTTCACGAACCCCGAGATCGAGGAGTTCGTTGACGGCCGCAGGAGCGATGCCGTTGTTATCGAAATATGAGACGATTTCAGCGTCGACGGCCGCGCGAAGGTTCTGATAGGCTCGGTGGCCCGCTTTGACGACGTGTCCACTTCCGACGGGCCCGAAGTGGTGGTGATCGGTGCTCAAACACTCGATCACCGGTTTCGCGACCTTGTACTGGTCGAGGTCGCCGCCAACGAACATCGTCGCGCGCGGTCCTGGCCCGTACCAGGTGAGCGGCGAATCGAGATAGCCGGCGTCGTGCTCGGCACAGACCGCCGCATACTGGACGTCCGTCGATGGCGGCGTGGTACCCGTATCCATGACGACCGATCCCGCGGTGATGCCGGCCAGAATGCCGTCTTCTCCCTCCATGACCGCTTCGACGTACGGTCGCCCCGGCAACGAGAGTACGACGACAGCCGCGTCGCTGGCCACCGCGGCCGGAGTGGGGGCACCGTCGGCCCCCCGCTCGACTGCGGCGTTCTGGGCGGCCGGATCCACGTCGTGAACGGTAACCGAGAAGCCATCCTCGATGAGGAACTCAACGAATCGTTTCCCGACGTTGCCGGCGCCGATGAGGCCCACGCTGGGTTTCGTCATGGGCGGGCCCAGGGTCGCCCCCGCCATATCCGTTGCCGTCTCAGCTCGCGCTTAGCTCCTTGAGGGTCGCTGCGTCGAGTTTGCCGGCCACGTAGTCCTCGCCGAGGTCAGAGAGTGTATAGGTGAGTTCGCGATCGGCCCCCGATTCGATCGCCTCGAGCAATCCCCGAAGGGTGAGTTGACGACAACGATCAGAGACGTATTCGGTGCTTCGTTCGGTCGCCGCCGCGATCGCCTCCGGTGTCTGGGGGTCGACGTCGGCGAGATGCTGCATGACGCGCTCGTCGGTGTGGGTCAACCAGTCGACCTGGAGTCTGGTCTTCTGTTCGCGAAAGATCGACCGGAACAGTCGCATGGCAACCCCGCGTACGGCCATGGACGGTGATATTCGGGGCGGGTTCATAGCCGTTGTTCCCTTCCGACGGTCGAAACGCCTAATTAGCTCCTCCGGTAATTCAAAGACGAGCCGAGGTAGCCTAGCCCGGCCAAGGCGGCAGATTCGAAATCTGCTGTCCGCAAGGACACAGGAGTTCAAATCTCCTCCTCGGCGTTACTTCCACATCGAGCCTGCGGTTTGGCAAGCCAAAAACCGCTGCTTACTAATCCACCCCGGGCAACCGGCTCGTAACCGCATGCCCGCTGCCGCTCGGTCTCATTCCCCGTTCTCCCTCTTCCGAAATCCGGAGTTCTTCGCTATCTCCACGATGAACTTCGCGACCGGGATGACCTTCGCAACGATCATCATTGCCCTTGCACTCTATGCGGACCTCTTTCAGGCATCCGGGGTGGTCGCGGCCTTGTTCGGCAGCGGCTATGCACTGACCCGGTTGCTCCTGGTGTTACCCGTCGGTCGATACGCCGACGTCGGCAACGCCAAGCGGTTTCTCCTGATCGGCATGGGGCTACATATGCTCGTCCTGGTTGGCTTTATTTTCATCCAGACAGTCGAGCACGTCGTCATCTTGCGGACGCTCCAGGGCGGTGGCTCGATCATCGTGTACATTACGGGTACCGCTGTCATTGGGAGCATCGCAGTCCAGGGCGAACGCGGGCTGTACGTCGGTACGCACAACCAGGTTGCCTCATTCTCCTCGCTCTCCGGCGACCTCGTCGGTGGCTTGTTGTTATTCCTGTTCGGCTTTGAGCTCACGTATCTCGTCCTGATCGCCGTCTCGGCGGTGGCGAGCCTCGCCGTGTGGATCTTTCTCCGTGACGAACCGATTGGTGGTTCCGGCACGACGACCGGCCTCGAGTCATTGGTGTTGCTCATCCACCGGCGAGTCATCATGGCGCTGGTCACGTTTCGGTTCTCGTTTAGTTTCGGCAAAATGGCCGTCATCCTCTTTTTGCCGATCTATGCACGAACCGAGTTCGCCATGAGCGCCCTGTTGATCGGCGGCATTCTCGCCGGTGGTAAGCTCACCAAGTCCATCGCCCAAGGGTACGTCGGGGCGTTCGCCGACCGTGTCGGCCATATGAACTGGTTCATCGTTGCCGGCATCGCCGGGTATGCACTGGGAACTGCACTGATTCCCTTCGCGCCACTTGCGAGCGGATATGTGGATCCAGTCACGGTGTCGGCGTTCGGCGAAACCACAACAGTCCATCCGGCGTTTTTCTACCTGTTCGGCTGCTACGCGATCCTCGGATTAGCCGACAGCCTTCGCATCCCGACGAGTGTCGCGTTGTTCGTCCGTGAGGGCGAGCATTTCGAGGCAGTCGGTTCCAGTCTCTCGTTGCGTTCGGTGTCCTGGCAGATCGGCGCGATCATCGGCCCGCTCGCGGTCGGTGGGATGCTCGATCTGGTCTCGTTTATGGCCGCCTTCTGGCTCGCGGCTGGCTTCATGCTGGTCGCTGGCGTTCTATTTGTCCTCATCTATGCCGAGGAACCGATACCCGAACACGGCGCCGTCCCAGCAGACGATTGATCAGTCGTCGGCGATGACGGCGGCGTCTGGCTCGGTCGATGCTAACAATCGATCGAGTGCGTCGACCATGGCGGTGACGCTCGCCCGGGTGATGTCGGCGTCACTCGAGCTCACGGTTACCGTTTCATCGTCTAGGGTCATCGTCACTTCAACCGTCACGACGGCGTCCGTGCCGCCCGTAATGGCGTCGACCCGGTAGGCCTCGAGCTGCGCTTCGGCCGCCATCCCGATCGCCTCGCGGACGGCTGATACCGCAGCATCGACTGGACCACTGCCCACGCCGCTTGCGACCCGCTCCTCGCCATCAACCGTCAGCCGAACGCTGGCGGTCGGGATGCCACCGCCACTCGCCGCGGTCAAATCGAGCAGTTCGACCCGGCGTTCGTGGGCGATGCCCCGGACCTCCTCGGTGATGGCCAGGAGATCGGCGTCGGTGACGCGCTTGCCCCGATCGGCAATCGCTTTCACCCGTTGGACGATCTCGTCAAGATCGTCATCGGAAACGGTCACGCCGTGTTCGGCAAGCGTCGCCGCTGCACCGGCCCGTCCGGTATGTTTACCAAGGACGAGGCGACGTTCGCGCCCGACTTTTTCGGGTGGGTACGGCTCGTACATCCGCTCGTCTTTGAGTGTGCCGTCGGTATGGATGCCGCTTTCGTGGGCAAACGCGTTCTGGCCGATTACGGCCTTATTCGGCGGCAGTGGAATTCCGGTCGCCTGTGCCGTCACGCGGGCAAGTTCGTAGAGTTCCGTCAGTTCTGCGGTCTCGATGCCATAACAGTGCTCGAGTGCGATAGCGACCTCCTCGAGGGCCGCATTGCCCGCGCGCTCGCCGATGCCGTTGACGGTCGTGTGGACGAGATCTGCCCCTGCTGCGAGGCTCGCGAGGACGTTCGTCACGGCCAACCCGAGATCGTCGTGCGTGTGTGTGCTTGTTGGTCCGAGCGACGCGAGCCGTTCGACGACCTCGTAGGTCCGTTCGGGACTCGCATAGCCAACCGTGTCACAGTAACAGATCCGGTCGGCGCCGGCGTCGATTGCTGCGGCCATTAGCTCCTCGAGGAAGTCGAGGTCCGCCCGCGATCCGTCCTCGCCGAGGACTTCGACCCAGAGGTCGTGATCCTTTCCGAACTCGACGAGCTCGACGGCCGAGGCGATGACGTCATCGCGGGTCATTCCGACTTTGTCCTCGACGTGCCGGTCGCTCGCCGGCACGACGAGATTGACACCGTCGACGTCACAGTCGATGGCAAGTTCGACGTCCGATTGGACCCCACGAGCGAAGCTCGTCACGGTCGCATCGAGGCCCAACTCCGTCACTGCCTTGATGGTGCGACGCTCGCCAACGCCCGTACAGGCGCTCCCGGCCTCGATGACGTCGACGGCTGCGCGGTCTAATGCCTGCGCAATCATGGCCTTCTCGTCGGGCGTCAAGGACACGCCTGGCGCTTGCTCGCCGTCGCGGAGCGTGGTATCAAGCAACTGTACCGTCGTATCTGGTGAGAAATTAGTTTCGGGGGATGCCCCGAATAAATCGATCACTGGTCATGTGAACCACGGAACTCTATTCCCGGTGGTCCTATTTAACTCTATCAATCGATGCGAACGATGTCACCCGCGCTGACATCCGCTGCGACATCTGCAGGCAGTTCGACGATGGTATCTGCCCGTGCCCGTCGACCGAACGACCAGGGCGGGAGTGTCATCCGTTCGACCACCTGCTCGCGCTCAATCCAGACAACATCGATCGGCGCCCGAACAAACCACGTGTGGACGTGCCGATTGCGCGCATCGTCAAACCGAAAGACCATCGCCTCCCCGGGTTCGAGGGGTTGGGCCAACATCAACCCGATCCCTTGCCGGATCTGTCCATCGGCAAACGTGAGATCGGTTGCCAACCGGGTTGGTTCCTCCCCGGGGGCTCGGTGGATGACGGCCATCACCGGTACCTTTGACGACGATCCATTTCACTTTCACCCCACACGGCTAGTACATATGGACGATGAACGGAACCAATGAAACGATGAAGCGGACTCCGACCGGAACTGCGGTCGGCGTCGACGATCCGTACGAACACGTCGATCGCTGCGATCACCTGACCAACGATGGCCGGTGTCGGTTCGCCTTCGAGCGGCCGCTCGTCGATCCGCCATTTACGGAGGCACGTCGAGCCGATGACTTTCACTGTCCCGTCGGATCTGATCGATGGCACTGGTCTGACTGTCTTCATTTTCGTTCGTGTGAGCGCCAGCGTACTTGCCGACGATGTGGTCTCAAGGATCGACCGAACGCCCATCGTTCCGACCAGCGCTCGCTCCTCGAGGAACACCACCTCTCATACGCCGAGCATCCCGAGGACCCTCCCCACGAGATCACCGTGACGCTCTGTCGGTGGTGTCACGCCAAGGTCCACACCTCCTGGGCCCGCATCACCGACGACGTCAACCCCGATCCCGAAGCGATCGCCGCGGCAGAACAACGCCGTAGCGAGGAACTAGCCGAGGCCGCGTTCCGGACCGCTGCCGACATCGAGGAGTAAGCTTTCGCGCGACTTTAGGCGCGGGCCAGTCAACCTGTTCGTATGACGCGGATCGTGGTCGTGGACAACCACGGCCAGTTTACCCATCTCGAACACCGGACGCTACGTGACATGGACGTCGCGACGGAGGTCGTCCCGAACGACAGCGATCCAACGACCATCGATGCCGACGGTCTCGTCCTTTCCGGTGGTCCCGACCTCGAACGACGAGGGAACTGTGCCGGATTTATCGAGCTCGACATCCCAGTCCTTGGCATCTGTCTTGGCATGCAGGTGATTGCCCACGAGCTCGGCGGTCGCGTCGGTCCGGGCGAATACGGCGGGTACGCAGACGTCACCGTGGAGATTACCGACGCGACGGATCCGCTGGTCGGCTCCTTAGCGCCCACGACGCGGGTGTGGGCCAGCCACGCAGACGAAGTCAAAGCGGTGCCGACTGGCTTTTCGATCACTGCAACCAGTGACGTCTGTGGTATCGAGGCCATGAGTGACGTGGACCGCGATCTCTATGGCGTTCAATGGCATCCCGAGGTGGCTCATACCGAGCGTGGCGAGGAGGTTTTTGAGAACTTCCGTCGTATCTGTTCCTGATTCACCGCGCCCCGAACAGCTCGTCGACGGCGGCTTCTGCCGCTGCCACCGCATCTTCAGCCACCGCCCGTTCGCGATCCGTATTGACGTCTGCGTCAAGGTACACATCGACGATCAACTCGCCGTCCATAAACTGGACGCGGACGTCGATATCGGCAATCGCCGACCGGTCGAACGCCGACAGAATTTCGGCCTCGGCCGCTTGGGCCGCTGCCTCGACGACGGCCTCGTCGGTCGGCATCTGTCGGTTACGCGCCGCCCGCGCCCTGTGCCTCGCCGAGCTTCGACCGGAGCTCGTTCTGGAGGTCCTCGAATTGAGACTGCACCCGTTCTTCCTGTTTTTTGAGTGTTTCCACGCGGATCTCGAGTGTCCCGATCCGATCCTCGAGATCTTCGTCCGCGGCCGCGTAATCCGTCTCAATCAGCAGTTCACCGACTTGGCGGTACATCGTCGCGTCCTCATCGACGTCCTCGAGTACTTCGTTGGCGTTTTTGGCCTGCTCGAGGGATCGTTCGGCCTCCGTCCGTTGGGTCACGATCTGCTGGGCCTGTTCCTGCAGCGACTGCAGTTCTTCGAGTGTCTCCTGTGCTCCCGGCGGGATATTCCCCTGCATGATCGGGAGTCCGGTGCCACGACGGAAAAAGCTTCAGCATCCCCGTTCCGCGATGGCGGCTGCGCCCTCCGCGGTTCCGAGGAGTCCGAACCACGTCGCACACGCGGCGCGCAAGCTCGTCAAGTCACGGGCACTGATCTCGATCGATAGGTCGCCCCCGTCGCGGTCGATTCCCGTGCACGACCGATCGTCATCCAGGTCGACCGCCTCGACTGTCAGACTGGTCGCGATGCGTCGCGCCGTCGCTGGCGCATACGTGGCTTCAATCGTAAGTTCGTGTGGAAAATCGCCCACGTCACTCGACGGATACGGTCTTGACGTCCCGACTGCGTTCTTTCAGGAGGACTCGGTGACCACAATAGGGACAGCGAACGCCACCGTACTCGTCCAGCCGAACGTCTCGCTTACACCGGGAGCACTTATAGCTCATCGTCCTCGTCGAGTGCCGCCCGAATCGACCGCCGTACGGTCCGGCCGGCCGGCGTCTGGGGCTGGTAGGTGCCTCCGGTGAACTTCTCGCCGGTTTCTTCGTTGATCCAGATGCCGGTGCCGACGCGGGTGACCTTTTCGCCATCGACGGTGGCGCTCCGCATTTGTCCCTCAATTTCGCTCACGCGCTTTCGCGCGACGCGGCCGTATCGGGCACCGAATCTGCCGGCGCTCCCGACACGTCCTTGCTGTGACGGCATGATGAATCACGATACTGCCAGGTCACGAATAAATGTGTCGCGTCGCGGTCGACTATCCGAACGCATCGGCCGATCGAAGGTGCTGGTTCAGCTCCTCGCCGATCCGATCGCCCTGCTCGGGGTTTCGGGCGGTGGTGACGATCCGGATCTCTTGGACGCTTGCCCCGTCTCGCAACAACGCCCGGAGGTTGCCGGTCGTATCCGGCCGGGTGACCTTGACTCGAAATCCGCTGCGCGACCCCGTACCGCTCGCGTCGATCGGTCCCGGGACGATCTTTTTTACGTGGGGATGATCTGCCAGCAGCTGCAGCGCCGATCGACCACGTCGGTCCCCGATGACCGAGGTGTGTTTGCCACCGAGTTTTGCTTCAACAGGCCGGTCAACAACGTCAAGGGGCTGTCCCTCACGTGTCGTCAGAAATGTCGTGACGGGATCTTCATCGTCGATCCGATAGACCGGCATAGAAAGTTCGCCGCGGAGGCGGCGAACCAGCTCGCGATCACCGGCGAGATAGGCCGCTTCCGGCCGTTTTCGACGGACCTCCCCGGCGATCCGTTCGACGTAGTTCCGGACTTGCAATTCCCGTTCGCGATCGCCCTCGTCGGGCACGGTCGTGATCGTCGTCTCCCCGACGAGTTCTGAGTCGTCGACCATCGTTACCGTGGCTCGCGTCTGTCCAAGCTCGCATACGACAGCAACGGTTCGGCCGCTATCGCAGACGAGACAGAAGTCTCCCGGCCGTTCGAGCGGGGTGGCACAGGTGCGACAGCGCACAGGTGATGTACACCGGAGGGAGGAAAAGGCGCTGCGATTCGGCTCAGCCGAGGTGAATCGGATCGACCTTCAGGTACTCGCGGAGAACAACGGTCGCATACGACCCGCTGGGCAACCCGAACGCCACCGTCAGCGGATCGGGCTCCCAGCGGACCGACGGGTGGATGAGCACCGCTCGTCGGGTTCCCCCGGCATCGTACGGATCGGGAAGCTCAAAGTCCGCCGCTGTGAGGTCGTACTCGCCCAGGACCTCGCGGGCTATCTCTCCAGGTATTCCCGCTCCCGGCGTCACCTCGTGACCGAGCAGTGGCCCCGTGACGAACGCCCGACCGGATGCGACGTGCCTTGAGACGGGACGCATCCGACGGTCGTCGACTCGCTGGATGCGGTCCGGATCGGGAACGAGACCGAGCGCGTCGGTCTCGCGTGCGAAACAGACGACATCCCCCTCGACCGGTTCGGCCAGCGGAATGTCTCGTTCGAGTCGTATACTGACGATGCGGTTGAATAGATACGACTGGAACGCATGAACGAACAGTTGTCTGAGCCGCCGGGGAAGCCGATCGAGAGCCGCCTGATGGGACGCCCCCTCCGCGAGTCCGCCGAGAATCGTCCGTTCGTGCTGGAGGTGCCCGGGGACGTGCTCCAGTAACGTCGCCCAATCATCCGACTCGGCCGCAGCTTCGCGGAAGGCGCTGGTCTCTGCGGGCTCCTCCGGTGCGCCGTCGGCCAGATACGCCGATGTCGCCGCTTCCCAGTCGCCTCGGACGATAGCCTCGCCGACACGGTGGGTGATCGGGCGGATGCTTCCGAATCGTTGTTGGCCGAAGAAGTTTGGCACGGCGAGCTGTCCGCCGCCGACTGCTTCGAGTTCCTCGGTGATCGATTCCCGGCGTTCGGCGGCCTGGGCATCCCGAACCCGGATCTCGAACGCGTTGCCGACCAGATCGCCGAACCACAGTTGCCGCCCGAATCGACCGATCGGTTCGATACTGGCGCGTTCGATCGCTGGAAGATCGTCTGGCGTGATTCCTTGCACCGAGATCGACTGGGTGGTGATCGCGCGCTTGTCCTTCGTTCCAGCCCATCCGATCGCCTCGGAATGAACGCCCGTCTGCTTTGCAAGCCTACGTACGAAGTCGAAGGTGTCCCAGCCGGTGAGCCGCACCCGCACGATTAGATGCGGGTAATCGCCGGGGTCGGCGTCGATCGGTTCCAGGGCGAGCTCGTCGAGCTCCTCGACGACGAAATCCGCGGGGTGTTCCCGGATGCGCCCGCCGATCCCGTCCGTCTGGCTCGCATACCAGTTGATACCGACAGCCCGTTCCCGCGGATGTGCCGATCTCATCAATAGAGTGATAACTCCCCGGTGACCCGATCGATCGCGGCTGCTGGTGCCGGTCCGATGCCAAGTGTGGTCACCGTGCCGGGCTCGAGTACCGTGTGTCCGGCATCGCGGATGACGGCATGGGGCAATCCCTCACGCCGTGCCTCTTCGGCGAGCTCGTGGAGATCTCGTTCGGCATCGGCTCGCAGGACGACCTTCTTCTGTCCACCGTCACGCCACTGGGATCTGGCGTCGTCGTCGGCCCGGTCTGCGGCCGTGAGGGCTGCATGGGCGACCTGTGCGGCAAGCTTGCCCGCGTCGAGGTCGAGATCTCGACGGGCGACGATGACCTGCTTCATGTGTCGGGCTCGGTCTCCCCCGTAACGAAGCTTGCGACGGGGCGATCTGTTGGTTTTATTTAGGTCCCACCCGCCCGTCTCTGCATGATTCTGTCGGACGGGGACATTCTCCGCCGGCTCGACTCCGGAGATCTAGTCATCGAGCCGCTCGATGACCCGGACCTCCAGATCCAGCCCGCGAGCGTCGATCTCCGGCTCGGCCGGGAATTTCTGACCTTCAATCACGCCTCTATTCAGTGCATTCGACCGGAGCGCGGCGACGAGATCGCCCGCTATGTCACGCGGACGACGATCCCGGGTGACCCAGACGACGAACAACGCACCATCCAGTCCTACGATGACGCCACTGGCACAGACGAAGATGGACCGGGAGAGTTCGTGCTTCACCCCGGCGATTTCGTACTCGGGACGACCAAGGAGTTCGTCGCGATTCCGGACGACATTATCGCCCACGTGGAGGGGCGATCGTCGCTCGGGCGACTCGCCATCGTCGTGCATGCGTCCCTGCCTGCCGACGAGGAGGTGTTCGTCTGGACACCGGAGGATGGCTTCGGCCTCGTCGAGATCGGTACGCTGGTCGAGGACCGCCCGACGGCGTCTGCCGTCTCGTTCGATCCAGTGACGTTCACGGTCCGAACGTTCCCAATCACGAACTATATTCGCAATCCCGCCCGTCGCATCGTCCGGGTGACCCTTTCGTCCGGTCGTCAGGTCACGGTGACACGCGATCACAATCTGTTCACGCTGGACGAGGACGGGGCAGTCACGCGCATCGAGAGCGAAGAAGCCGTCGGGACGCTCGTGATGGTTCCACGGACGCTTCCACGTCCGTGCGGTCCCGAAACGATCGATACTGGTCGACCCGTGATGGCGGACGGGGGGGTGGAAACGGTGGCAAACGCGCCCGTCCAGGCGTGCTCGTCGATTCCGCTCGACGCCGGATTCGGGGCGCTTGTCGGGCAGGTGCTCCGGCAGGGAGGGGCAAACGCGGAGTCGCTCCGGCTCCGGGGTGATACCGATTCGCTTGCGACCGTTATGGGGTGGTGTCACGAGCAGGGATACGACGGAACCTGGGAGCGGTCTGACTGCTTCGTGGTGCGTACACCGGAGTTGGCCGCGCAGGTGGTCGCTCTCGTCGACGACGGGGAGATACCGGATGCGGCGTTCGATTGGCCCGTCCCCTGCCGCACCGGCTTGCTTGGGGCGTTCCTCGACGGTCCGGCCGGAACCGGGACCGGGACCGCGATCGTATCCAATCGCCGGCGTGCACGGCGGCTTGCCTACTTGGCGACCGGCCTCGACCGTACCCCTGCCATGGCAACGCGACCGGACGGTGCCGTTCTCGTCGCGGTTCGGGCGACCCCCGGACGGGACCTGCTGCCAATTGC
>SKNY01000010.1 GCA_007123105.1 Salinarchaeum sp.
CCTGCGAATCGTATAACCCGACCCTCGGTCGTGCTCCGCTTCCGGCACGGCGTGCACCCTCCGGAGCCTTGATATGCTCGTCCCCGACTGATCCAACGAGGATGGGCCACGCTCACCGGCCGGGGATCGCCCGCGCACAGCGCCGTCGCGCGTGGTTCATCGCGGCACGTATCGCACCCGACTGCCCCCACCTGACCACCGTCTCAACCCATTAGCCGCGTGTACGTTCCGAATCCGATCCGCGGGTGTATCCTCACTATCGGCGCCGTCCTCGCCTGGTTCGGCCTGGTGGACCGACACCGCGTGCGCCGCACCGCAGACCTCGCCTGGCCGCGGATCGTCACGGGATTGGCCCGGATGTCGAAGACGGCCATCGACGTCGCGATGGTCGGCATCGCGGTTGGTCCGGCGGCGATCGCGGGACTCGGCTTTGCCGGCCCGTTCTGGGGTGCCGCGTTCACGATCGGTTCCGGCATTGCGACGGGCACCATCGCACTCGTTTCCCAGCGCTACGGTGCCGAGGCGTACGACCAGCTCGGTCAGGCCGTCCGGACCAGCGCCCTTGTCGTCACGATCCTCGTCTTGCCGCTAGTGGCGATTTTCTGGGTGTTCGCGTGGGACTTGATCGCGTTACTCTCGAACGATCCGGTGGCGATCGCCGCCGGTGCAGCCTACCTTGGCATCGTCGCCTTCGGCATCCCGTTTGCCGCGTTGAACCTCGTCGGCGGCCGGGTACTCATCGGTGCGGACGACGCGTGGACGCCAATGGTGCTGCGCGCCAGCGGCGCGGTCATGAATATTGGGTTGAACGCCGTGCTGATCTTCGGCCTGGGGCTCGGCGTCGTCGGGGCGGCCCTCGGAACGGTGCTCTCGAACGCGATGGTGACCCTGGCGTTTGCCATCGGGCTCACAGCGGGGCGCCTACCACTCGTCGGGACGTTTCCCGTTCGCGTGTCTCCGATCGGCACCTATGTCGACCTCGAGACGGGCAGGGATCTCATCAAAATCAGCACGCCGGTGATGGGGCGCAATCTGGTCTGGACGGCCGCTCGGTTTCCGATGCTTGCGTTTGTGGCGTTCTTCGGCTCGACCGTCGTTGCGGCATACGTGATCAGTCGGCGCATCTGGGGGCTGATGAACACGCCCGGGTGGGGTTTCGGGCTGGCGGCGAGCAGCCTGGTCGGCCAGTCCATCGGGGCCGGGGATACGACTGTGGCCGAGCGCTACGGCCACGAGATCATGAAACTCTCCGTGGCCACCTACACCGTGTTCTCGATCATCGTTCTGCTTAACGCCGAGCGCATCGTCCGCCTGTTCGTCGACGATCCGACCGGAGAGACGGTGACGGTCGCGGTCCCGTTGGTGTATGCCGCCTGTGTGGCCGTTGTGGTCCGCGGGGTCGGCGGGACGTACGCGGGTGCACTCGATGCCGCCGGCGATACGACCTGGCCGTTTTACGGCCGGGTCATTGGGATGTTCGGCTTTGCGATTCCGCTGGTCTACATCGGCGCGACGACACCGCTGGGACTCTATGGACTCTATCTGGCCTATTTCGGCCAAACGATCCCCCCGGCATTCGTCAACGCCTATCGGTTCTCGACGAACAAGTGGAAGGTGATCAGTGAACAGTATCGCCCAGACGCGCCCGCGGCCGGCGACTGAGCGAGTCGGCGAGGTTTATTGCGGTCGACCCGCGATTCCACCGGTATGGCCACGCCACGGCGTGCAACCGACGCTGACTGGGATGACGTGATGGATCTGGTCGACCGGTGTTTTCGCTATGCGTCCGGCGGGATGGCCGCCCAGTGGGGCCACTGTTATGATCGCGACCGACCCGAGGATCACGCGGTTATCGATGCGGACGGCGAGATCGTGAGCCACATCGGGGTCGTCCCCGACGTGCTGCTGGTCGGCGACCACGAGCTACCGCGGTGGGGTATTTCCGGGGTCTGTACCGACCCGCGCTACCGTGGCGAGGGACACATGCAGGCGCTGCTTGACTTCTGGCTCGCAGAGATGGATACTGCAGACGTTCCAATCTCCACCCTCGGCGGCGATCGACAGCGATACGGCCACGTCGGCTTCGAAACCGGCGGCATCGTTCGGACCTACACGATCACGAACCGCTCGTTCGACCGCCCGGAACCACCGGCGTCGTTCGTTCGCTTTGACGGTAGTGCCGACCATCGCGAGGAGATTCGACCGCTGCAGGACGCGCGACAGCTTCGGGTTCACCGCGATCCTCGCGCGATGGCGCTGCGGTTCGGTCGTTCGCACATGGAGACGTTGTTCGTACCGGATCGCGCGTATCTCACGTTCAGTCGCGGGGACAGTTCTGCAACGGTCGGTGATGTCGCTGGGGAGCCGGCGACTGTGCTCGGGCTGCTCGGCTACGCGATGGAGGCCTACAGCCTCTCGCGGGTCCGAGTGACCCTTCCGCCGGGTGATTCACTTCACGCGATCTTCGCCCGCCCGGACGTCAGCTCCGGGTGGGGATCGCGCCCCCATCGGAAGATGCGGATCAACGATCTGCCGGCCGTCCTTGCGGCGTTTGTCGACCAGCTGGGCGAGCGGCTCGGTCCAACGGCCACCCGCGGCGAGCTCGTCCTCGGCATCGAGGACGACGACGATGCCGCCTGTCTCGTCTGGGATGGCCCGGACGTGAGCGTCGACCGCACCGACGCCGTTCCAGACCTAACCCTCGATCGCATGGCGATGACCAGGCTCCTGTTCGTCGATCCGGACATCGTCCCGGATGTCACGCTCGATCCCGCGCTGGTGGCGGCGCTGCCGCTGTCGTATTTCGTTCCCCGGCTCGACCAAGTGTGACGGGAACGCGAGGATGCCGATGCGACGGCGCCAGTCAGCACCGCTTGGCTGTGCATCGATGACAACATGCTTTTCGCCTCTTCGACAGAGGAGGCGACCATGCGACTCGCACGACTCCTGACGACGGATGGCCCGGTTGCGGGCACGTACGACGACGGCACGATTATCGGTGCGGACGGCACCTACGAGGTCGGCGTCGACGGGCCGTTGCTGCCGCCGTGCGAGCCGAGTGCGCTCTACTGCGTTGGCCGAAACTACGGCGAAAAGCTCGCCCAGATGGCGTACGACCGGCCCGACGTGCCGGACTTTTTCATCAAGCCGCCCACCGCCCTGCTCGGCCACGAGGCCCCGATCCGATATCCTTCATTCACCGACGAACTCACCTACGCCGGCGAGTTGGCCGCCGTCATCGATCACCGGTGTCGGAACGTCACCCCGGCGGCAGTCCCCGACGTGGTTCGGGGATACACGATCCTCAACGATCTCGACGCCCTCGACCAGGAGCGCCGGACCGCACGAAAAGCCTTCGACGGCTCGGGCCCGCTCGGGCCGTGGATCGAGACTGCAGTCGATCCCGTCGGCATCGAGATGTACACCGAGATCAACGGCGAGCGTCGCCAATCCGATAACACCGAGGAGATGTTTTTCAAACCGGCCACGGTCATCTCGTTTCTCTCCGAACGGTTTACGCTCCGACCCGGAGACGTGATTAGCTTTGGCAGCCCGGCCAACCCGGGCACGATCGAATCCGGTGACGTCGTCGAGATCACCTACGAGGGGATTGGGACGTTGCGGAACCACGTCGTCGATCCGAACGCGTCGTAGGATTCGGGAGCAGCGCCCGCCACCCGTCGCCGTCCACCCGGGCCCAGACGACCACCACGGCGGGCAGAATCAGAATTGCACTCGCCCAGGCGTAGAACACCCCGAGCGCGAGTAAGAGCCCGTACTCGACGATCAGCGGAATCAGCGCGACGACCAGCACGCCGAGCCCGCAGACGGTCGTCAACATGCTTCCGGTGAGTGCCCCGCCGGTTCCCTGGGCGGTGATTCGGAGCGCCTCGTGGACGTCGGCACCACTCTCGAACTCGTCGACGAATCGGTGCATGAAGTGGACCGTGTAATCGACGCCAATACCGATCGCGATGCCAAAGATGGGCGCGTTAAACGGCGAGAGTGCCACGTCGAAGACACGCATCGATCCGGCCAGCAGCGCCACGCTGATCAACACCGGGACGAGGTTGAGCACGCCGTAGATCGCCCGACCTTCCAGCCACCAGTATGTGATCACCAGGAAGATCGCGGTCAACACGAAGGCAACCACAAGCGAGTTCAGAGCCGACTCCGATATCCGCTCGGTCACCTGCTGGAAGACGACGTATTGGCCGGTAGCGGTCGCATCGAGGACCATCCCGTCGGCAACGTCCTCGGCAGCAGCGACCACGGCGTCGTCGTCGGCGTCGACCGTTGGTTGAAACTGAATGCGCAGGGCACTCCGATCGGTGGTGACGTACTCGCCGGCGTCAGCCGCCGCCGGCCCGGCGAATAGTTCGTCGTAGATTCGATCGACGTCGCGGTCGGGCACGCCGTTACCGGTCCGGTCTGCCGCCCGAACGCGGTCGTCGAAGGCCGGGTCGATCGCCCGCTGTTCCTCGATGACGTCGAGAATGGAGTCCGCCTGGGCCCGCCGATCGCTCGACTGGAATTCGGCCGGCGGGTTCGTGATGGCACGATCGACGTCCACGAGCGCGACGTCATCGCGGACTGCCGGATCGCTCGCGTAGACGGTGATCGTCTGGACGAACGGGATCTCGAAGTCCTCCTCGAGGTAGTGAAGAATCTGCATGAAGTTGTACTGGCTCGGCGCGAGCGGATCGGGTAGGGCCTGATACTGGTCGATCCGCTCCTGCGAGGGGAAAAACACCGTTTCGTCGAACTCGACGTCGACGCCGGTCCCGTAGGCCCCGGCCGCCCCGCCGATGATCAGGGCCACGACGAGTACCGCTGCCGGGGCCACCTTGGCCATGACCGCGCCCACCGTGAGCGCTCTTCCCAACAGCGATCCCTCCCGGCCGAGCGGCTTGGTCCCGAACTGCGGAATGGGGGTGCCGACGCGCACACGATCGAGGGCGACCTTCGCGGCCGGCAGGAAGACGCCAAAAATCGCGAACGTAAATGCCATCCCAAACGCGGCCACAATACCGAAATCGCGCAACCCCTGCAGCGGGCTGGTGAGATTTGCCGCGAGGGCGAACATGGTCGTGACGGTGACGATGAGAAAGGCCGTCTGGAGCTGATCGCCCGTGATCCACATGGCCTCGCCGATGTCCAGCCCACGCTCGCGTTCCTCGCGGTAGCGGTTAATGATGTGAATCCCGAAGTCGATCCCGACCGCCAGCAACAACGGGAACACCGTGATGAGGGCATCCGAGAACGGAATCCCGACGATCCCCATGAAGCCGAACGTCCAGATCAGGGTCATCACCAGGGCGGCAAGGCCCACCGCCAGGTCGATGGGGTCCCGGTAGGCGACCAACAGGAAGAACAGGATCAGCAAGATGGCTGCGGGGAAGACGATGATCGCCGTGTCCCCGAGCAACTGGAGAACTTCCTCGTTGAGGACGGCGTCCCCGAAGATAAACAGATTCTCGCCGGCCTCGAACCCGTCGACGTCATCGGCGACCGCAAGGGACCCGCGTTGCAGATCGGCAAACTGGGCCGAATCCGCTGCAGGGGGCGTATCATAGGTAATTGCGATCTGGGCGACGCTGGCCGAACCGGCTTGTGGTGAGAAGTCCGCGCTCACGGGCAGCACATTGCCCTGGGTTTCGATGGCGGTAGCCAGCTGGCGGTCGGTGGCGCGAGCGATCGTTCGGCGGGCGTCCTCGCCCCCGTCGACGCTCGGATCGATCGCCTGTGCCACCAGCGACGCCGGGCTCGTCGTCGAGGTTACGCGAAGCGAATCGTCGGCCTCGAGGCGCTCCTGAACGGTCGCCATCGCCAGCAACCGATCGCGGCTCAAGATGTTGCGCTCGTCCTCGACGAACAGCTGTGCTGAGGTCCCGCCGCTTGCGCGCTCGCCGCGTTCGAAGTCCTCTTCCATTGCCTCGAGCGCGTCGAACGCCTCGACGTCCTCTTCAAACTGGCCCGCGCCCGCTTCCTGGGCGGCGAAGGCCCCCGGTGCGGCCACGAGCATCCCAATGGTGATGAGGAGGAAGACGCCGACGACGGCCCACGAGTGATTGACGATCAGCGGATTCAGCCGGTCGGCGACCGGATTCTCGTCGTGGTCGGGCCGCAGGGCGGCGATGCGTGCTTGCCATTCTCGCGGCGATCTGGGGACCATCTACCGACGGCGCCACCACATGGTCCCGACGACGATGCCGGCACCGATGATGCCCACGACGGCGAGCAGTCCGAGCGGCAGTCCCGACTCCTCGTCTGCCGCGACGACGTCGATCGGGTACTGATAGACCCTGGAGAGGACGGTATCGCCGCGTTCGGTACTGTACTCGAAGTCGAGTTCGATCGGGTAGGTAGTCTCGCGGGCGTCCCCGTCGACGCGGATTTCGAAGTCGACCCTCGCCGTCTCGCCGGGTGCAAGCGACTGGACGTACGCCTCGTCTGCAACCTCGGTAAGCGGGCTGTCGGTGAACATCATTGCGTTGATATCGGAGAGCCGCTCGGGTCGTTCGTTGGTGATCTCGAGCACCAGTTCGGTCATCTCGCCCGTGGTCGCGGTCGTATTGACGCCAGTGATGGTGAACTCGTCGGTCCGCGGGTCGACGGTCACACGGGTCGACTGCGGATCGCTCGTGATTGTCTGTCCGTCGGCTCCGCCGTACTCGACGGTGAATCGCACCTGTCGCGGGCCCGCGTTCGCGTCGCCGCTCACGTCCGTTGGATAGGTGAATGCGGTCGTCTCGTTGGCCGCGAGGTCGGGCAGAGCATACCGGGTGTCCTCGACGAACAACGAATCGGACATCGGTTCGACGACGAGGACTGCATCGTCGACGGCGTGCGGCCCGTCGTTCGAGACGTTACCGGTGATCTCGCCGTCATAGCCCACGCTCAATGTATCGGCGACGTCGTGGACGGTGAACGATTGGGCGTCTGCGACGTCGAGCAGGAGCGTGGTCGCGTCGGTGAGCCGGGCCTCGCCACCACTGCGGTACTCGAAGGAAACGTCTACGTCCCTGACACCGGGATCGGCGTCGGGATCGACGGTCAGCGTCGTCTCGAAGGGGACCGCCTCGTTGGCGGCCAGATCGCCCAGGGGAATCCGGGATTCGCCCGGCGTGAGCGAGGCGGATCTCGGCTCGACGATGGCGACAGCACCCGTGAGGTCAACGTCACCGGCGTTGCGGATCTCGCCCGTCAGTGTCCCGTCCTGGCCGACCGCCAGGTCGGCACGAACGTCTTCGACTGCGGGTTCGGGTCGATCGGCGACGGACACCGAGAGGATGGTCGGATCGGTCCTGACCGGTGTGGCACTGCCCGACCGGTATTCCACGGTGACATCGACGTCGCGGATGCCGGCGCTCGCGTCCGGGGCGACGTCGATAGGCACCCGGAACGTCGTATTCGCATCGCTCGGAAGATCGCCGACCGGAATCCGGGTTTCGGCCGGGACGAGCGACTCGGCAGCAGGATCGACGATGACGACGGCGTTGCGCAGGTCGACGGGTCCGTCATTGGCAACGGTCCCGGACAGTTCGCCCTCGTGGCCCACCGCCAGGTTACTGTTCACCGCGTCAATGGATATCGTCGGCGATGCCGTCGGGGCGAGCGTCCCGCGAACGGGGCCGTCCGACCGGTCGATGCCGTGCTCGTCGACCCAGGCGAACTCGGTCTCGATCGACTTCTCGCCATCGCCGGCGCTCTCGGCGATCTGGACGTCGACGTCAACGGTCACGGTCTCGCCCGGTTCGAGCGTCCCGATGGCCTCGACGGCCGCCTCGCCGCCTACGGTCACGCCGCCGGCGCCAGTGATCGTCGCGCGAAGATCGGTGGCGGTGGCAGCGCCAACGTTCTCGATTTCGATGGGGACGGTGCCTGACGCGCCGGCGGCAAGATCGGCAGCAGGGGCGCGGACGGCGAAGCGCGGCTCGTTCGGCACGGTAGCAGTGACGTTGAAGGTGTCGTCGACCCGAACCGGCGTGTCACCGTCCATCGTCGTGTAGTTGATCGCACCGGATAGCCGATGGGTTCCCGGTTCGACGTCCGACGGAACTGCAATCGTGTGGGTACTCGTGATCGCCTCGCCCTGGGGGACGCTACCGAGCGGCGTCGTGTTCGAGGTGACCGCGAAGGGACCGTCACCGAGGGTTACGCTCACGTTCGATATCGCCCCCTCACCGTCGTGCTGGATGAATAGCTCGACGGGCTGTTCGGCGCCTGGTTCGAGCGTTGGCTCCGGCAAGAACACCGACACCGTCGGGGTCGCTGCGACGGCGACCCCTGCACCGACCACCAGCAACAACAGAGCAACGGCCACCACGGCGGTTCGCGGGGCCGGATCGGAGAACATGTGACTCGACAGGCAGAACCCGCGGTTAAGGATTTTGATTGAACGATCAACCAGCATCTTTATCCAGATTGGAGGGTATTAATGGTCCATGCCCCGCGAACAGGATCGAGAACGAATGCAGGGGAGCTCCTAGCCATGTTGGGTGATCTGTTCGCAAATCCGCAGGGGACCGACGAGGAAATCTTGGCCGCGACCTATCGGGCGTTGGTCGAGCACGGCTATGCGGAGCTGACGATCCAGCGTATTGGTGCGGAGCTCGGGAAAAGCCCATCGCTCGTCTACCACCACTACGAGAACAAGGACGAGCTCGTCCTTGCGTGCCTCGAGTTCATGCTCGAGCGGTTCCGGACGGAAATGGTCGACCTGGCGGTCGATGACCCGGTTGAGTACCTCGAGGACACGCTCACATGGGTGGCCACCGCCCACGATCATCCCGAGGAAGCCGCATTCCTTGCGGTGCTCGTCGAGCTACGAACGCTCGCGATTCACAACGATGCGTATCGGGAACATTTTACCAGAAGTGATCAGGTCGTCACGGAACAGTTTACAGCTGTCATCGAGGCAGCAATGGCAGACGGGCGGCTCGATGTCGATGCGCCAGCTGCCACCGCCGAAACCCTGACCACGCTACTACTCGGGGCGATCGAACGAGCGGCGACGACGGAGAATCGCGACTGGACGCCCGCTGTCCGGCGTGAGTTGGCGGCGTACCTTGGGCTGTAATGGTCACAGCGGCCGGTGGATAGATGGCCACCGTTGCCGTTCGACATTTGTCAGCCGGCACCAGACCGGCTGGTCAGGCCGGAAGCCCAAGTGCGGCTAACGATACCGGCACGCGGCCGACGGTGTATCCCGCAAGATCGTCCGGGGGTCGCATCCGAAAGACCACCGCCGGTCGGTGGCCGAGATCGGGCCTGGCATCACGTAACTGCGCCCACTCGGCCGCCGAGAACGACGAGCAATCGACGAACAACGTGACGCCCCCACCATGTGCGTCGAGCTGCCCGTCGGTTTTGATCGCGACGGTGTCCTTGGCGGCGGCGACCGCGGTGCCGGCACTGCGGTCGACCGGTCGGCTCGGACGGGTGACTTCGATGAGGTGTGCATCCCCGTTGCTGGCCGCCTTAAAGTCGATCGAATGGCCGGTCGACACCGGGATTTCGGGTTCGATCGCGTAGCCAGCCTCGGTTAACATCGCCGCGACGGTGAACTCGCTCATGGCCGCAGCCATCCGCGTCTCGTCGAATTGTTTGCTCGTACCGAGCTTGCCCGCCATCTCGTGGCGGTGGGCATCGAACGTCCCCTCGGCGAGCAGCGACTCGTAGTACCTGAGTGCTCGGTCGCGATCGACGTCCGGAAAGCCCGCCGCACGATCGCGGAAAAACTGTCGGGTACCCTCGCGGCCGTCTTTCGCACACAGGACTGGCAGGAAGAACCGGGCGAGCGCTGGATAAGACCGAAGCCACGGTTCGTCATCGTAGAGCTCCGCGAGCAACTCCCGGGTCGCCCATTCGCGAATGGGCCGGGGGACAGCGTCGAACTCGACCTTGTCCGTCCGCCAGAGCGGCGCCGGAGTGCGGGTGTTGCCGAGCCAGTACCCACACGAGTCGTCCCAGGCGAACAATGCCGTGTCTCCGTTGACCATGTTGAAGCGCCGCGTTTCGTACGGTCCATCGAGTTTGAACCACGGATGTTCGGACGCCACCCCAATCGTCTGGTCGAGTTCGTCGCGGAGGGCAGAACGGACCCGGTGTCGCCAATCACCAGGGGCGACGCGGAACCGGAGCGGGGTGGCCATGCCTCCGGTAGGTGCTCATCGCCGAAAGCGGTTCCGTCTGACATGCGGCGCGCGAACCACCGTCACAATTATTACCGAACCCCACCTAGCGTGGTATACCAGACCATGTCAATGGGTGCCTATGACGAAGACGAGCACGAACGCCGCGAGCGCAAAAACAATACCGTGGATGCGTCGTTCGATGACGATCGCCCCCAGTATCACGGCCGCATCGAGTACGACGAGGGTGACTCTGCCGAGGAGCTTCTCAACCAGTTCAAACAGCTCCAAAAGGACAAGTAAGCGTTTCCTGCGGGCTACTCGGGATCATCCGGCCACCCCTGGGTATGCGGCGCTCCGCGGGCCTCCTCAAACGTAGCCGCGAGCCCGGGCTCCGGAGAACGGTTTGACGCGGCCGCACGCCAGTCGGCGCCCGCCGGGCTCACCCACGATGTCGCGTCCCCCAGTCTCGCCAGCGCAGACCGGTACCGTTCCTCGTTGACCGCCGGCATCCCCGGGCTCTGTGCCAGGGCGACCGCGACGAACTCGCGCCGATCGTCGGCCGTGAGCTCGTCTCGGGCCAGCCGATCGATGACGGCTGCGAGCCGATCGGCGCTCGGATGAAGAAACACCGTCGCGCCGAGCGACTGGGCACCGAGTGGCGGTGGTGGGACGTCTGCGGGTGGCGTCTCGTCGAGCAGCCGTTGCCTACCGGTTTCACGTTCGACCCGGACGCATTCGGGTTCGCGATCGAGGACGAGGTGGTGGCCGGGATACGTCGCACACGTGCGCGGGTAGATCGCCTCGTCGTGGATCCGACACTGGAGGGTCGTCGGATCGAGAAAGACACACGCAGACAGCCACCGGGGATCGGCGTCGAACGGGCCGACGGGTTTCGGCACGTGGCGCAACCCCAGCATGAACAGCGGCCGCTCACCGATGGCGACCACGTCGAATCCATCGATCGTGACGTGTGGCCGTTCACCGGCGGCCCGCCAGAGTCGTGGCCGCATCACGTCGGTGTATCCTGCGTCCACGAACGCCTTCACGTCGTCGCGCGTGAGTGGCACCAGATTGTACCGATTGTCAAGTGGTGGCTGGTCGCCACGCCGCTCGTGCTCGGACGGGTCGGCCGCGAGGGGTCGCCAGTCGATACAGCAGCCGGCACAGCCGGCGCAGTCGACCTCCATACCAGTCGAGCGGCGCCGGACCGGCAAAAGCCCTCGCTCGGATCCGTACACCTATCCGCCCCCGGCGCTCACCGCCGGTGATGACCAGCGAACCGTGCGATGCGTGCGGGGAATCTGTCCGGATCGCCGGTGGGATCGCCAACATCTGGTCGTTCACCCACGAACCGAGCGGGGGCATGACGATCGAGTTCCCCACGGGGGAGGATTTTTTCCTGTGCTTTCAATGTCTTGACGCGCTGCCCGAAGATGCGACTGCCGCAGATGTCGCCACGTTCGTCGCTGCCGGTGGCTACGAGTTATAGAGGACGTCACCGAATTCGACCCGCCGCCCCCTGTTCCGTCCCGTGGACACGCGGACGTCCCACCCGTGGGCGGTACCGATGTCCGCGACGAACAGCGGCATGAGTGCCGTTGTTACGTCAGCATCTCCGTTCCTCGGGGCTCGGTCTACGAGGTTGTCTACCGGTCCGTCGTCTGCGACGGCAAACCCATCCGCACACCGTTCGATCCGGATCGTCACGCTCGAATCCGCGCGGGCACGGGCGGCAGTGATACAGTGGTCGAGCGCCGTGGCGAGGAGGTCGGGATCGGCCCTGATCGTGGCCGCCTCGTCGATGTCGTGTTCGAGCGTTACACCGTGGCGTTCACACGCTCGCGTGGCGGCCTCGACGAGTCGAACCCGTCGCTTGCGTCGTACTGATGCAGTGTGTCTGGCCGCATGGACGACCGCTTCGATGAGTCGCTCGAACTCCTTGAGTGACCGTTCGACAGCCTCCAGATGATCGTTCTCCCCATCTCGACCTGCAAGGCCAAGATGACCCGAAGCGATGGTCAGGGTATTACGTGCGTCGTGGTTCAACACGCTTGCGAGCCTGTCCATGCGATCTCTGTTCCATTTGAGCGCTCGTTCCTGGTGGATCCGGTCGGTGACGTCGGTCGCGACGCCGAAGACCGCGTCCGGGAACCCGTCGTGGAGGGCGAGCGGGACCGTCACGAGTCGGTATCTTCTGACGCCACCGTCGATGACGATCCGGTTCTCGTGTTCGATCGGCTCGCTGCGATCGAGTGCCTCGCGGTCGCTGGTTGCCATCGCCCTTGCGACACGGTCGCTATGGAGGTCGTAATCCGACGCGCCGATCACCTCGTCCTCATCGAGATCGAACTGCTCGAGGTACGCCCGGTTGACCAGCAGATACCGCCCCTCAGTGTCCTTTATGAATATTGGCACGGTCGTATGTGCGAGAACCGCGTCGAGCTGGGCAGTTTTGCGTTCGAGTTCGCGTTTGCGACGGATACGTTCGGTGACGTCCGTGATCACCCCTACCATCGCGGTCGGCCCATCGGGACCATGTTCCCAGCCGAACTGATTTTGCACCCAGCGGACCTCACCAGTGGCCGTCCGGATTCGATACTCGAGATCGCCAGCGATGCCCGCACGACGGTGGTCACCGATTGCATCGAGCACGTCCGGGGCATCCGCTGGCAGAATCGCTGCCTCCCATTGTCCTGGTGTTGCAAGCAACGCATCGGACGAAATGCCGAACACGTCGACCACGTCAGGCGAGACATAGGTCGGCGCAAGCGTGTCCGGATCCGCTCGGTAGACGATCGCCGGTACGGTCTCGGCGAGGCGTTCGAACCGGCGGCGTTGCTCGCGGAGGTCGGCCTCGAAGGCACGACGACTCGTTACGTCCCGAACGAATCCACGCAGCGTCTCGTCGTCGGCATGGCGTCCTTGGAGCCGGATAATGCGTTCGACACCATGGTGGGTGGTGATCCGGCAATCGAGCTCGAAGCCCGCACCGCCAACATCGGCCTCCCTGACGGCCGCTTCGAGCTGGTCCCAGTGTTCGTCATCGAAGTACGTCCGCGCCTCCGCCACGGTGATCGCCGTCGTGTCCACCCCGAAGATGCGGGCCGTTCCCGTCGTGATGACGAGCGATTGCTCCGGTAACCCATACTCCCAGCCACCCACCCCACCCATGCGTTCGACCTCAGCCCGGATCGACTGTAGGTGTTCGAGATTCTCGACGTAATGGCGACGATCCAGGTACTCGACCACGAAGCGGACGATCGTTTCGATCAAAAACCGTTCTTCGTCACAAAAGGACACATCGCCGCCGATCGGGGGTGCTTCGACGTACCCGGCTTCGAGGCTCACCGGCACACCGTTGGCGGTTTCAGCGGAGGCGGTAATGGTCGCCACTGGCACGCCGGAGACTCCGGAGCGATACCGCTCCTCACCTACCGTCAGGGTGACGACCGCCATGTCCGCATGGGCAAACGAGCGCTCCCGACCGTCTACGACTGCCGCAAGCACCGACGGAATGGGACCGTCGGCACGATCGAGCAACTCGGCGGTCTCCCGAATGGCACCGAGTTCCCTGATCCGGTCTTCCAGGGCGCGTTCGTCGCGTTTCTGTTGGGTGATATCGCGCGTAACGCCGACGATTCGTCGACCGTGCTCGCGGAGCTCACCATACCCCTCGGCCCACTTTATACCGTCATCGTCGAGGACACGAAACTCCACGTCATACGGACGATCCGTCGCGATCGCCGTCTCGAGTGCGGTTCGAACGGTCGCTCGGTCATCGGGATGGATGCCGTCGAAGAACGCCTCGGGTGAATCGATCCGTGCCTCGAATACGGGGTGAATCGGGGGATGGGTGGTGACGGCGTCGGTCTCGAGATCCCACTCCCAGATCGCCGCATCGGTCGCCGTCAGGGCGAGCTCCATCCGCGATTGCGCCACGGCGAGGTCGAACTCCCGTTGCTTGCGGTCGGTGACGTCGCGGAAATACACCGAGAGGCCACCGTCGAAGTTCGGATAGACATACACCTCGAGCCAGGCGTCGATGGCGGGGTAGTGGGTCTCGATCGATGTCGCCACGCGGTCTGCCATCGCTTCTCTGAGGGTCGGTTCGATACCGGTCTCCCGGGCATCGACCAGGACCTCCCAGAGCGACGCACCGACCACGCCTTCGTCGAGGTCGAGGATCGTCGCTGCTCTCGTATCGAGGAACGTGACCGTCCAGGTCGCATTCACTTCCAGGATGGCGTCTGTCATGCGGTCGATGATCGTCTGCAGCCGGCGCTCGCGCTCTTTGAGGTCTGCGGCGGCCATGCCATGAACCCCCACCGTCGACGGCGGTGGAAATTCGACGAGTACGCGGGTCCCATCCTCGTCCACCTCGAAATCGAGCCGACCTTCTGACCCTTCGATCACCCATTTACTCAACCAGAGTCCGATCCCGCTACTGTGGGTGAGCGGGGTCTCACGGACTTGATCCAGCGAAGCAAGTTCGTACTCCGGAATACCCGGGCCGTTGTCCTCGATTGCGACTCGGACGCCGTCACGGTCGAGCACTTCGATCCGTACCTGCGGTTCCTCGTCGTCGTTGTGTTTGATCGCATTCTCGATGAGTCCCTCCAAGGCTCGATCGATGCCGGCGGACGCGACGATCCGGCAGGCGTCGGGGACATCGAGGTCGACCGCCGCGGCTGGGTAGCGCTCGCTCACCCTCGCAATCGCGTCTCGGACGGTTCCAACCACGTCGATTGGCTCGAGTCCTTGCTCGCGTTCGAGCAGGTCGCTGTATCGGCGCGCAGTCTCCGCGCGGCCGAGTAGCCGGTCGGCAGCATCGACGATGCGACCGGCCGTCATGTCATGGTTCTCGCGACCGTGCTGTTCCTGGATGAGTTCTGCGTAGCCCTGGATCACGTTGAGGTCGTTCCGGAGGTTGTGTCGCAGATACCGGGTCAGGATCTGTCGCAACAAATCGAGTTCGGACTCGCGAGCCCGGAGGGTGCGTTCCCGCTCGATACGCTCGGTGACGTCGACGAACGCAGCGACGAAGCCAGTAATGCTCCCGTGGTCCGTCTCGATCGGCGTGATCGTCAACTCCGTCACGTGGCGATCCCCGGTCGCCCGTTCGATCGTCACCTCGCCGTGCCACATGCGACGGGTTCGCAACGTGTGCCAGAACGTGTCGTCATCGACGGTTGGCTCTGGGCGCCCAATGCTCCGGAGCGGATCGCCGACGACGGATGCGGTGGCTCGACCGGTGAGCTCGGCAAACGAGGTGTTTGCGTACTCGATTCGGCCGTCGGGGTCGGTGATCGCGATTGCGGTGCCCGTATCATCGACGGCACGTTTGAACCGACGCAGCTCCCGCTCCCGGGCCGACAGCGAGTCGACCGATGCCGCCAGTTCCCGGGACTGCTGTTGTCGGACGAGTAACGCCGCTAGTCGCCGCTCCAGTCGCTGACGGTCGACTGGTAATCGGATGACGTCATCGATGACGAGCTCGTCGTGGTCGAGTGTCGGCAGCGGTTCATCGTTGGTCTGGAGTATCACGACCGGCAGGAAGGCGGGAGCGGCCGCGGTGATCCGTTTGGACAGGTCGGCAGCCACGCCAGGCAGTTCGCGATCCTCGATTACGTAGAGATCCACCAGTTCGACCGGTGCGTCGTTGCAGACCTCGAGGTGATCGGTCAGGAGCGCTTCGAGACGGTCGGCACCGTTCTGGCCGACGAGCTGGACCGTCGAACCGGCGTGTGCGGCGAGCGGGGACCGTGCGCTCATTGGTCGCGCTGGTTCGTGACGGTGTCATTCATGTGCCGCCTCGGTTCCCGGTGAACGGACGGCGCCGCGATGGGTATTGGTTCCTCACCATTCTGTTCTTGTCTGCCGGAGTGTCCCGCCGGCTATAATGGTTCTTTGATAAGATGTCGGCGGTACAGACTGCATCCCACGAACCGTTCCGGTGCGTTTAGGTCAGCGCCCACCGTCCTCCAATTCGTGCGCCCCGGTCGGATTCACGACGCGTTTCCCGCCCCGAGCTACCGCCCAACCCAGCGCCAGGCCCTCGACGACATCGCGACTGCCTTCGAGGACGGCGCGGAGGTCGTCCTCGTCAGGGCACCCACCGGCTCCGGGAAGTCTCTGCTGGCCCGCGCGATCTGTGGGTGTGCCGATCGGCCGGCCGAGGTCGCGCCGGCCGAGGCAACCGGCGCCTACTACACGACGCCACAGGTATCCCAGCTCGATGCAGTTGCCGAGGATCAGCTGCTCGAGGACATCGCGATCATCCGGGGTAAACGGAACTACAATTGCATTCTCCGGGACGAACACGACACGCCCGTCGACCGCGCACCGTGTGCGCGCATCAGCGGGTATGACTGTCGGGTGATGCACCGATGTCCCTACTTTGCGGATCGGACCATCGCCAGCCAGCGCCAGATCGCCGGCATGACGCTCGCGTACTTCATGCAAACCGCAGGCTCGTCGGTGTTCGGCCCGCGTGACATCGTCGTCATCGACGAGGCCCACGGGCTCAGCGAATGGGCGGAAATGTACGCGACGATCGAGCTGTCCGACCGCACGGTCCCCTTCTGGTCTGACGTCTCGGTTCCGGCGGAGGACGATCTCGACCGATTCGTACGGTTTGCCGACAATCTCGCCGAGCGGTGTCGCACTCGGCGCGACGAGCTCTCGACCCAGGAGGCGTTATCGCCCACCGAGACTGCGGTCCGCGATCGACTCTCCGAACGCGTCAGCGAACTCGAGTGGTTCTGCCGTGACTACCGCGATCCCGACAGCCCGACGACCTGGGTCCTCGACCGCGGCGAGGACCGGGTGACGTTCAAACCGCTCGATCCTGCCCGGTTTCTCCATCGGACCGTCTGGAACCGGGGCAACCGGTTTGCGTTGCTCTCGGCGACCATTCTTGATAAGGCGGGCTTCTGTCGGGGGGCCGGACTCGATCCGGATCGTGTGGCCCTCGTGGACGTCCCCCACCGGTTCCCGGTCGACCACCGGCCACTGTACGACGTGACCCAGGGCGAGATGACGATGGCCAACCGCGAGGCCACCCTTCCGGACGTGGCCCGCACCATCGTCCGCATCATGGTGCGCCATCCCGACGAGAAGGGCATCATCCACTGTCACTCCTACAGCATCCAGCGCGAACTCGCATCTCGGCTCGAGGACTTCGGGGTCGGCAAGCGTGTTCGCACCCATGACCGTGGCGACCGCGACGAACGCTTGGCGACGTGGCTCGAGGATGACCGACCGCTCGTGTTCCTCTCGGTGACCATGGAGGAAGCCCTCGACCTCGAGGGCGACCTCGCCCGATGGCAGGTGCTCTGTAAGGCACCGTTCCCGAACGTCGGCGATCCGGCCGTTGCTTCCCGGCTCGACCAGGACGACTGGGCCTGGTATTACCGGACGGCACTACGGACGGTCATTCAGGCCTGCGGTCGCGTCGTCCGGAGTCCCGAGGATCACGGCGCGACCTACCTCGCCGACACCAGTCTGTTGAAGCTATTTGACCGAACGCGGGGCGTGATGCCACCGTGGTTCGACGAGCAGGTCGAGCGGATGACGAGTCCATCACTGCCAGCGTTCGATCCGGCGGGTGCATTAGCCGACGTCGACGCTGGTCCACCACAACCCTCGACCGAGGACAGCAACCGCGGGTCTCAAAGCCGCCGCAATCACCCCCTCGCTGACGTCTGGGGCGAGTGAGCCTACACGTTTAAGCCCATTCCTGGCAAGCGGGCGGACATGCAGATCACGGAACTCGAGACGTTCTCGACCTCGACGGTAAGTTTCGTCCGGGCGACGACTGCCGACGGTGCCCAGGGCTGGGGACAGATCTCGCCGTACAACGCCGACATCGCGGCGATGGTCTTCCATCGTCAGATCGCCCCGTTTGCGCTCGATACCGATATCGATGACCTCGGCGCGCTCTGTGATACGATCACCGAGCGGAACCTCAAGTTCCCCGGTTCGTACGTTCCGCTCTGTGATACGATCACCGAGCGGAACCTCAAGTTCCCCGGTTCGTACGTTC
>SKNY01000082.1 GCA_007123105.1 Salinarchaeum sp.
ACGGTCCCGCCATCGAAGTCCGGCGGGACGAGCACCTTGTGGTCGATGCTTTCGGTCTCCGGAACGACGCCGACGACATCCCCTGGACCGACGTCATCGCCTTCATCAACGAGTGGGTCGAACATCCACTCTCGCTCCATGTCGATTCCCGGTGCGTCGACCCCGCGGTCGAGGAACGGCGTTCCCATGCGATCTTCGAGCACATCGAGCGGCCGCTGGACGCCGTCGTAGATCGAGTTCAACATGCCCGGACCCAGGTCGACCGTCAGAGGCTCGCCGGTGTTGACGACCGGCTCGTCAGGCGAGACTCCGGAGGTCTCCTCGTAGACCTGGATCGTCGTGAGGTCGCCCTCGATCTCGATGACTTCGCCCATCAGCTCCTCCTCGCCGACGTAGACGACGTCGTTCATCCGTGCTGCCAGGCCCGTTGCCGTTACCACCGGTCCGCTCACGCGGGTGATCCGCCCGGCGTCGGTAGTCTCCGTTGGTGATGTTGCTTGACTCATAGTCTTAATCCATCAGATCGATGCCGATTGCCCGCCTGATCTGCGCCCGCAATCCGCCTGCTGCTTGTCCACTGCCGATCGTCACGAACGTCGGATCGACGCTCGTTCGAACGATCTCCCGTTCGTCCCGGGAGAGATTGCCGAGATCGTCGTCGTTCATGATCACGATCCCGACATCGGAGCGCTCGACGATCCGGGTGACCGCTCCGTCGAGTTCGTCCGGTTTCTCCTCGTCGTGTATTTCTTCGTGAATGCGTACCCCGGCAAGTCTGAACCCGGTCGTAAATTCGGGGCTACCAATAACTGCGATCTCTTGGCTCATATAATCACCAGTTCCTGTTCAATTTCGGAAACCGCCAGCCCGGCCTCCTTCCCGCGGGCGATCGCACGGATGTTGTTGATCTCGCGCTCTTTGGCGAGGATATAGGACAGAATCGACGTCACGGATACCGGATACACGTTTGCGAGTCGTTCCGTGTACGCGAGCAACAACCCTTCCAATGCGCGCTCGAACTCGATAAGGCTATCAGCGGTCTCGAGGTCATCGAGTAACGGGCCAAGTGCATCGCCGTACGTACTGGTCCGGAGTGCCATGAGGAGTTGATCGGTATCAGCAACAAGCCCCCTGATCTCATCCGGGGAGAACAATCGGCCGCCCTCGATGAAGTATTCGGCCGGGTCGACATCCGAGGCGTCCATCGCCAATCGGAGTGCGTTTTTGATGTTCAAGAAATCGATCTCGGCCTGGAGGAACTCGGTGTACATCGCCATGGGGCCTTCCCGGACGAACGACCCTTCGGGCGATCGATCACCAAGCAATCGTCCGTAAAACTGCCGGTCGATTGCGTTCTCAAGTGGCACCAGGATGTCCGAGGCTTCGAAATCGGGATACGCCGTACTCAATGGATCGTGATAGACCGTTCCCTCGAGGATGGCGATCGCTTCTTCGATGGATTCGGCCTGGGCCATCCGTTCGAACAGGGATTCGTCGAGATCGCCGGCCAGAATCAGGTCCGTTTGGATCTGTTCGTACGGAAATCCCGTGTAGATCCCCCTAATAACGGTTTTTAGATTCCACGCGTCGTATTTTCGGAGGTATCTGGCGATCAACACGTGAAGGCGGCCCTCCGACCAGTGGAGGAGATCGTGAAAGTGTTTCGCGAGATTGCGGTGGAGTGCGTACTCGATCAGGTCGACCCCGCTATGGCGAGCCCCGAGTGCGTTGATCTCGGCTTCGTACTCGGTTTCTTCCATATAGCGGGTGATCTCGTCAGGACTCATCCGGATGAGCTTCCGATAGTCGTCCTCGTCGAAGAGAGCCGCTCGTCGGGCCCGCACTCTGGCGTTTACATACTCCGGGTTTGAACCGCCGATTGCGTTCATTCCTCGAACAACTGATCGCTAATGTCCTTGAGCCGATCCTCCCACACTTCGTCTAAAATCGAGTCGAACGTATTGTCGACTCGCACGGATCCACCGCCCCCCTCGACCAGAACGCCGCCGAGGCATTCGACGTCGCCACCGCGTTCGACCCCCTCGCGGTCGGCGAGGAGTTCCTCAACGAGATCGGCATCCACCGGTCTGGTGTACACCTCGAGGTGGGCGTCGTCTTCGAATTCCTCGGTCGCGGCGTCAAGGAGCAGTTCGGTCAGTTCGCGCCGGCGATCGCCCTCCATCGCTGCCAGCTCTTCCTCGACCGTTCCACGGACCTCTTCGAGGACGTTGCGTCGGGCCTGGAGCAACTGCTGTTTGGCCTCGAGCTTCGCACTCGAGATCGCTCGCTCCCGTTCCTGTTGGATCTGATCCTCGGCCGCCTGGTGCGCCGCCTCTCGGGTGGCATCCGCATCCACGCGTGCCTCCTCGAGAATGGTGGCCGCCCGTTCCTCCGCCGCTTCACGAATCTCTGCTGCTTCGGCGCGTGCCTCTTCTCGGATGTCTTCTTCGACGGTATCCAATCCCATGACAAATTCCTGATGCTTCAGATGAGGAAAATAACAACGATCGCGAAGATAACAAGTGTTTCTGGAAGGACAGTTAGCAACAGTCCAGCACCGAACATGTCCCGGTCTTCGGCGATCGCCCCAACGGCCGCCGCCCCGATACCACGCTCTGCATATCCGGCACCAAGGGCGGCCAACCCGACGCCCAGGGCGGCGAGGCCGAACTTGAGTTCTTCACCGTACTCAGGATTCTGCTCGACAGCCTGGAGTACAACTTCCGTAAAGCCTGGGACGATTGGGACTAGTTGTTCAATCATCTACTCGAATCAATTCTAACGACCCTTATAAGCAGTTCGATATCCAAACGGCTCATACGGGTCTCCACCGCCTTCGTAGAACTTCTCGAAGAATTCTACGTATTCTAAGCGGATCATCTGAATGCCCGCTGCAGTAATGCCGAGCAAGAGCACGAGGATGTGCCCCAGCACGAAAATCACCACTGCCAACAAGATCCCCAGCGGCAACGGATCCAGATGGATCAGGCCAAAGAACTGGGGCTCGACTCCGGCGGGCATCTCCGTACCTGGCAGGGCAAGGTGGAAGTGTGTGTACCCGTCAACCTCGTACGCACCGAACGTCAGAAGGTTGACTGTAAACGCCATCCCACCCTTTGCGATGAGCACCGCAACGATACGAAGATAGGATAAGGCATGGGCAAGAATTTTCGTCGGTATTTCGACAAGACCGATCACTCGTTCCGCATACACCGCACCGGCTATGCCGGCGAACATGATGACCAGACCCAACAGCCCGATCTCCTGGGAGAATCCGGCAAATCCGACGAACTCGGCGAGCACGGCGCCGTCACCGACGAGAAAGTCGGGTTTGACGTCCATCGTGTGCATGCTGAACAGCCAGATGAAAAAGCCGTTCAACCCGAGGACCCAGGAGAGGTTCTCCAGGGCGGCATCGACCGTCCCGTGGTGGGCCCGATCGTTCAGGAACCCGAGGACGAACCCCAGGCTCAGGTGGGCAATCCCGAACAGGATCGAGACGACGACCCACAACAACGCCCATTCGGTCGCCTGGATGCCTTTGTCCAACACGCCGGCGAGCGGCAGTGCGAGCCCCAAATCATGAAGGTGCACGCCGAAGAGGTCATCGTAGAGATACCCGAAAATCACCGTAAAGACGCCCGCCCACACTGCGACCGAACCGAGCGCATTGACGACATCGTTGTCGACTTGCCAGAGCGCATATCCCATCGCCATGTAGAGGAGCCCGTATCCGATGTCACCGATCATGAACCCAAACGCGATCGGGAACGTCAGGAAGACGATCAACGTCGGGTCGATTTCGGAATACTTCGGGCGATTGATGGCGTTGACTAACGCTTCAAACGGTTTGGCGGGGCCCGGGTTGTCCTGGATCACCGGCGGCGCCCGCTGGGCCTCCGCTTCGTGACCCCCGTCTGCAGCAACCGCGGATTCGTCGGCCGGTTCCTCGTCCGTTTCGACCGGTTCGGATTCGACCGCATGCCCGTTGCTATCATAACTCGCCCGTTCGAGCTCCTCGATGGCGACGTGATCTCCTACCGTTTCCTCAAGGGTGGTAACGAGTTCTTGGTATCGAGACGTTGGAATCCATCCCTCGACGAGGAACGTATGATCGCTCGTTGCAAAGCCAAGCGGTGCCTGTAACTTCTGGGCTTTGATGGTGAGTTTCCGTTCTGCCGCCAGGAGAAAATCGCCCACCTCATCCCGTACATCGTCAAATTCTGCCTCGACGGTCTCGAGTTCGGAGTCGATCCCTGCGGCCCGCTCGCGAAGCCGCTCGACGTACACTTCCGGCTGGTTCGTGTCCTCGAGGTCTGTGGGATCAGGAACTTCCACCTGGGTAAACGGCGTCCCGACGAGTGCATCGCCGATTGAAACGGCCGGATACGCGACGACGGCAAGATACCGGTCACCCGGAAAGATCTCGTAGGCCTCGATCTCGCTTGCGGATTCGAGGGTCTCTCGAATCGCGTCGGGATCACCGTTGCCGACGGCGACGGAGACCGAATCGTAACCGGAGAGTAAATCCAGATCGATGCCAACGTCCACGAACGGTTTCGCGTCATCGATGTGCTCTCGAATCCGGCGACGCTCCTCGCGCAATTCCGTCCGTCGATCGTCCAGCGAATTGATCCGCTGGCGGACCTCCTCGAGTCGGTCGTCGAGCTCTGCGTCATCCACGCTGATCGTAGGTGCTTCGCCTTCGAGTCCGAGCGTATTTTCCAGCGCTCGAACGGTGACCAGCATCTGGGCGACCCGATCCGCCCCTTTCAGTGAGTTCCCGTTTTCGAAGCCCGTCCAGGATCCGTCATATTCGATGAGATGGACGAGATTGAGATCGTGCATGGCCTCGATCACGGGCTCCATGTTCGCCTGAGTGCCGGTGATCGACACCCGGCTCATCTGCTCAGGCCTGAACATGCACCGCCTCCCCGAACAGTTCCACGACGTACTCTACAACCACGTCGACCCGCTCCTCGGCGGAGGACTGGATCCGGTCGCGGTCGGATGCGGCCTGTGTCAGAATTTCGTCTCGTTCCTTCTCGATTCCCTCACGTGCCTCCGCGAGCAGTTCGGCCCTGATGTCCTCGGCCTCCGCTTCGGCAGCAGCCCGGATTTCGGCGGCTTCGGATCGAGCCTCTGCCAATCGTTCCTCCCGGCTCGCTTCGGCCGAGGCGATGATGTCTGTAGCCTCTTCCTCGCTTTCTCGAATACGGGTTAGAATATCTGGCCTCGGCATTCGTACTGGATTGGACTTCCGAGAGAACGTATTTGTGCGTTGCGAATCGGCTATTCCAGGCAGATGCCGAACCCGCGGGATTAATGCCATTCAGATTCCACGCTTGTGCGATGGGATATCTCGAAGACAAACGACGGGCCCGGCTCTTTTATCGGTACTTATCCCACGTCTACGACCACGTCAATCCATTCGTCTGGACGGAGGAGATGCGATCGGAGGCGCTTGCACGCCTTGACATTACCGCTGGCGACGTGGTCCTCGATGTCGGTTGTGGCACCGGATTCGGGACAGTTGGGCTGCTCCAGCACGTCGAGCCGGTGTATGGACTCGATCAAAGTAGTGCCCAATTGGAGAAAGCGCTCGCCAAGCCCGAAACGGCGCGTGCGGTGTTCATGCTCGGTGACGCAGAGCGACTGC
>SKNY01000007.1 GCA_007123105.1 Salinarchaeum sp.
AGCGTGAGGGCAGCCCGATGATCGGCGAACCGAACTTATTGATCATCGGGTTGGGCATCTGGACGTTTGCGGCAGGAACGCTCATCAGCGTATACATCTTCTTTGTCCGACGTGATGCCCGGATCATGCGATTAACCATGCTCGTGGCCATCTACGGATTCGTGTACTTGCTCGTGGCCGTGTTCTCCGAACCGATATTAGCGTCGACTCTCTCGACGAGTGATGTCACGGCGATCCAACATATCAGCTTCTGGATTGGATTTATCGCCGTGTTGTTCTATATCCACAATCAACGCCTTTGAGTCGGCCACCAACGCGGGCGGAACCTCGCTTATGTCGAACTGACTGACGGCCCGTCGACGATTCTGGCCTGTTCGTCGACGGTGATCGTACAGGTCACATCTTCTACCTGCAGCGACAGGCTGATTCGGACCGGGTCGATGGATTCGACGATCCCGGCGTCATCGACGTAACGCCAGTGGATCGGTTCGGTCGTAATCGAGATCCCCTGGTCGGCAAAAAACGAAATCATCGCCGGCCGATAACAGACGAGAATGGCGAGGTTCGGTGTGAACGATAAGCCACAATTTGCACAGTCACGGGCGAGGCCGAACGGTTCGAAGATGCCCGTATCCGGATCGTGATAGGTGTGCTCTGCGAACCGGATGGGAAACCGATCGACATCCGCGAGTGCATCGGCAACGGGCTCACCGCGTTCGCCTGAGACCACGGGGCGTCCGTTGACCCGCGCGAGGACGGTTCCGTCCACCGGCCCATGGCATAGACCGCAAAATCCCTCGAGTAACGCCAGCCATCGACGGGCGTGGTCGAACGCAGCAAGGCGGACGAGATCGGCCGGATTGTGATTGTCGGAGGTCCCCGGGAGAGCGCAATATCCGCTGAGGTGACCGTGGGCCTCACACCACAGATCGAGCCGGTGATGCCGGACCGTGACGGACAACTGCTTGTCACAGTACGGACAGTCCCACGGCACGGGTGTCAGCTCGACCTGGTCGTGTGCTGGCAACGCGTGCGCCCAGATCTGGATAATGCGCCTGGCCAATGTCTTATCAAGGATGTAGTGATCGCTGCGTTTGATGATGAGCTGGGAACTCGTTTTGCCGTGCACCGGGGCATCCGTGGTCGGGCCAAAGCGGTCCCAATCGTGCCGTTCGCCATGGGACTTCAAGAGATTGAGATGGTAGCTCAATGCAGCCGAGGTATCGAACCCCGTCGCCTGTCGTAATTCCTCGAAGGTCAATCCGAGTTCTCCGTCCCAGTAACGATGTGATTCACGCCAGAGGATTTCGAAGATCGCCCGCCGTTTCTCGTGACCGAGGATGGTGACGGCGAGTTCGAGTTCGAGGGGCAACTCGCTCAGCGGCATGTCGTGCCTCCCGATTGCGGTAGCGCCATATAGAGGATTCGCCAGGCGGCCGGTGTCGGCTGATCGGGTAGCCAACAACCTCCCGACGGACGACCGTAACACGGCTGATAAGCTGATTGGGGAATTGATGAACTCGCTGGGGAGCGATCGTCCTGATCTGATTGCCGGCAGAAGAGTAGACGCGTGACAAATCCACCACAATCGATAGCGAGGGTAAGTACTAGGGCCATCACATTACTAACGGACGAACCACATGCCGACCGACACACTCGGATTTATCGGGCTCGGGACGATGGGACTGCCGATGGCGACAAACCTCCTCGCGGCGGGATATCGCGTCGTCGGTCACGACCTCGATCGGGACCGCGTCGCCACCCTCGTCGAACGAGGCGGCGAGCAGACGGAATCGCCAGCAGTCGTTGCAGAGCGGAGCGACATAGTGTTGCTCTGCCTGGCAGATTCGCCAGACGTCGAACACGTCGTACTCGACGGACCTGCGCCGCTCGTCGACGGGCTGAGTCCCGGCATGACGGTCATCGACCACTCGACGATCTCGCCGATCGTTGCTCGTACGGTCGCCGATCGCCTCGCCGCCATGGACGTGTCAATGCTCGACGCACCGCTGTCCGGCGGCGAGGAAGGCGCCATTGACGGGACACTGTCGATCATGGTCGGAGGCAAGGAGGAGACGCTGACTACCCACCGCGACCTCCTCGCAATTACCGGCGAGACCGTCACATACTGTGGTCCGAATGGTGCCGGACAGACCACAAAAGCCTGCAACCAAATGATCGTCGCCGCCCAACTGACCGCGGTTGCCGAGGCGCTCGTGTTCGCCGAAATGGCCGGCGCAAATCGCGAGGCTGTCGTCGAAGCGGTCCGTGGCGGGGCGGCTGCCTGTTGGGTGCTCGAGCATCGAGCGAATGTAATGCTCGAAGGAACCTTCGAGCCGGGATTCTTCGCCGCCTACCAGCGCAAGGATCTTCGGATCGCGACCGACGCCGGCGAGGCGATCGGTGCGCCCCTCCCAGTCACGAGCGTCACCCGCGAATTGTACGAACGCATGGTCGAAACTGGGCTGGGTTGTGACGACAATGCGGGGGTGATTCAGGTCATCGAGGCGATGGCGGAAACCGACTAGCCAATCGCATCACCCGTGTCGGTTACTCGAACACAGTGCGGGCTCGCTCGAGGTTTTCGGCCGCGTCACGCAACGGTTCCGCCGAGGAGGCCGTCTCGAGGATGAGCCATCCGTCGTACTCGATCTCCGCGAGGGTCGTTGTGACCCCGGCTAAGTCGACATCCGCATCGCCGAGCATCGTGCCGTGTGGGTAGGGATCCCCGCCGGCGACGAACCGGTCTTTCACGTGAATCATTGCGGTTCGATCGCCGAGGACGGCGAGCTCCTCGACCGGATCGTACCCGAGGGCGGTTGCGTTGCCGATGTCATAATAGTGGGAGACCGCCGGATGGTCGATCCGATCGAGTAAATCGATATTTTCGGCTGCAGAGAGCGTGTTCTCGATGGCGAGACAGACGTCCGCGGCGGCTGCGATGTCCGCAACAGCGCCGACGCCAGTGACCACCCGTGCTTCGTCCCGATCGTCCTCGATCTCGGCTGGGCCAAAAAAGGGGACTTGAATGACGGGGGCATCGAGCCCGGCAGCCACGTCGACGGCACGTGCAAGCGCGTCACGGGCGTCGGCCCGAATGTCCGGATCGTCGGCGGTCAGCCACGCCTGGTCGTTGAAGTACCCGAGACACACCGACGGGATGCGGACGTCAGCGGTAGTCGCCGTTCTTCTGGCACGGTTCCGCCCAACGGGCGTCCAGATCGGGTCTGCAGCCGGGGTGGGCCCGTCGACGTAGTACTCGAACCCGGCGAACCCGACCTCGCCGGCCTGTTCGATCGCGTCGGCGCCCGCGCCGGGAAACATGATTTCGATGGCTCCGAGTTGCATGGGGTATCTCCGCGGGCCGGCCACCAAATAGCTAGCCCGTCGCATAGAGCAGTCGGACTCCCAAAGGCACGATCGAACACGTCGACCGGAGACGACGGATTCGGTCCTCGAATAATGAAAAAAGGCGGAGGACAAATGTCGTGCCGTCGCGGGAGTACCACCATGGGGTATGGACTCTCCCGAGCCGCGCAGCCGCAAACCGAACCCGGGGATGGGTCGCCGATCGCGGAGAGGCCGTCTGACAGCCCGACGGCCGTCACGTTTTCCTGGATGGGTGATTCGCGGCCGCGTCAGCGGGGGCATTACTCCCGGGCGACGGTGCTCTGTCCGCCGCAATGCCGGCGACGCCCACGAATCCGTGTCGAGCCACACCGACACAGACACCATCGAGGGGTCGCGCCATGGCAGATAGACACGCGAACCGGCCGACCATAAACACGAATCGTCGTTAAGGCCGTTTGGGGCGGGATTCGGCCGAATTTCACCGAATTGCACGACGTATGACGGAGGACTAATGGTGTTTGACCGTCCGGATTTCACCGATGCGCGTGGCGGTCGGACTCCTGACCTGTGTGTTGGCCATTGCGGTACTGGGCACTGCCACCGTTGGCGCCGTAGACACGGCTGCGGACGACGTCGAACCCGATGCCATCTTTATCGACGTTCGATTCAGCGGTGACGACCGGGCGGTCTGGACGATCGAACACCGATATCTGCTCGAGGATGACGCTGCCGAGGCGGCGTTCGAAGAGCTCGAAGCAGATATCGAGAACCATCCAGACGAGTACCGTGACCGCTTTGCCGACCGGATGGAATCGACGACGGAGATGGCGGCAATGGCCACGGGCCGGTCGATGGCCGTCGACGATGTCGCGGTCGAGACCGAAACCCGCTCCTTACCGCGCTCGTACGGCATCATCCGGTACTCATTCACGTGGCACGGCTTTGCGGTCGTCGAGGAGGACACGCTCGTCGCCGGGGACGCGATCACCGGGCTGTTTCTGGACGAGTCGACCAGCATCCGATTCAGTTGGAGCGATGAGTTCGGCCTTGCGAGCGTCACGCCGACACCCGACGACATGGACGACCGGAGCCTGATCTGGCGTGGGCCACACGAGTTTACGAGCGATGAACCACACGTCGAACTCCATCGTCAGGATGCCGATCGCGCAGTGCCCGGCATGATCGGTGGCCCGGCTGTAGTGGTCGTCTTCGCCTTGATGGTAGCGCTCGTGGGTGTCGGGGTCGCCGGCTGGCGATACCGATCGACATCGGCCCCGCCGGACGAACCAAACGAGCCAACAGCGCTTTTGAGCAACGAAGAACAGGTCCTGCGGCTGCTCGCCGAACACGACGGCCGGATGAAACAACAGGACGTAGTCCAGCAACTCGGCTGGACGGATGCAAAGACCAGTCAGGTCGTCTCGGAGCTTCGAGAGGCCGGCGAGATCGAGTCGTTTCGGCTCGGTCGTGAGAACGTACTGAGCATTGCAGAGGAGGATGGTACGGATGCGTGAGAGTCCGCGAGGCGCCGCCATCCGAGCGGTTGGGACCCGGCTCGACTGGGCGATCCCCGCGCGGACGACGGTGCTGCTCGTGGCAACGATCATCCTGATCGCACTGGCCTCATCGGGAACGGTGGGCCTTGCGACTTCCGCCGAGGATCCACATGTCCGGACGCCAGGCGAGCAGTTTGGTGGGGTGATCGGTGTCCAGGATGCAGAACTCGAAGGCGATCTCGACGAGCGGCGGTTCAACCAGCAACTGGCCCGCGCAGACAGTGACGCCGAACGCGCAGCCGTCGTTGCTGATCGGGCATCGCACATCGAAGACCGACTCGCCGACCTCGAGGCACGCCTCGACGAACTCGAAACAGCACGATCTGATGGAGAGATACCGGTCGGCCGGTACGAGGCCGCTGTCGCCGCAGGCGAGACCGAGCGGGTCGCACTCGAGCGAGCCGCCGAGCAGAACGCCGTCGTTGCCGCCGAACTCCCAGAACCGGCCCGGCAGGCGGCTGGCGTGGACGAGGCGGCGATCCGGGCGCAGCACGATCAGGTTGCAGCACTCGGTGGGTCAGAGAGTGCAGCGGTCGCCGCGGACGTGGCCGGCGAGCGAGCTGGCGACCCACCGGGTGCGGACAGGCGACTGGGACCGCCGGACGACATCCCGAGCCGATCCGGTCAGTGAACCGCGTTCATCCGGTCGAAATCCGTGTGACGGTCGGCTCGTTCTACAAGGACCCTGCACGTGCGATCGGCGTACATGCCGCTCGAACGGTTCAACCCGAACAGTCGACTGCCGTCGGACCGCGTCGAACATAGCATCAAGATCGGCATTCTCGCGATCGCCGCGATTGCATTCGTCTGGACGATCGCACGGCTGCCGGGCATGGATTGGCTCGCACCCGACGGAGCCATCCACACCAGGGGATTCGTGCGGCTCGTGATCGGGGGCGCGCTCACAACCGGGCTCGTTGGCGTGGCGGGTCAGGTAAACCACATGGTAATTGCCGGCCTCGACGGTCCAGCCCAGCTCGTCGAGCACGTGGCGGCAGTCTGTCGGTGGTCGTTGCTACTCATCGCGGTTCTCCTCACCCATTGGGCAGGCGGGCCAGAAGTCAACGCGTTTGTACCGGCACTCAGGCCGATCGATGACCTCCTGTTTCTCGGCCTCTCGATCGCGTTGTTGATCATCGCCGGCCGGGTCTGGGTCGCTGCCGACCCCGCGGCAGCATACCTCACCGGAACCAAGTAGCGATTACCGCCACCCGTGGTGATGGAGGGCATCGGCGACCCGGTCGATCTCGGCCGGTGTGGAGATCGCGTGGACGGACACGCGCACCGCGTCCCCACCGGGGAGCGCCCGGATGACGATGCCCTCTTCGCCCAGCCGGTGGACGACGCCTGGGGGATCGGCGACCGTGATCGTGACGAGGCCAGACTCGAACGAACGGGGACTACGGAGCCGGTCCACCGGAAGTTGGTCTTTCAACCGGTCGGTCAGCAGCTCGATTCGAGCCTCGATGCGGCTGAGCCCAACCGATTGGATGCGTTCGATGGCCTCGGTCAATCCAACGTATGAACCGACGCCGACCGATCCTACCTCCAACCGGCGTGCATCCGCATGCAACGCGGGTGCTGGGGCGTCAGGTTCGGGAGTGCTGGCGTAGCCGACCGCACGTGGACGAAGGGAGGGGATCGTCGATTCGTTGACGTACAGAAAACCCGCGCCCCACGGACCGAGGAGCCACTTGTGGCCCGCCGCGGCGACCGCATCGGCACCCCATGCCGTGACGTCCATCGGTCGATGACCCGGGAGCTGGACGGCGTCGACGAGGGTGAATGCGCCCGCATCCTGGGCAATCTCGACGAGATCAGCGACCGGCAGGACCGTCCCGTGGGTCCAGGTCAATGCACTGAAACAGACGAGGGTGGCGTCTCGAACCGCCCGAGTGTAGGCGTCGCGGTCGATGCGGCCCGCCGTTGCTGGCACCGATCTGACCGTAACGCCGAGGTCTTCGAGGCGGAGCCACGGCAGCCGACCGGCGGCATGCTCGAGGTCGGTGATGACGACCACGTCGTCCGGCCCCCAATCGAACGCACCGGCAATCCGATTGATACCATCACCAGTGCTCTGGGTCAGGGCAACGTCCCTGGGTTGACAGCCGATGAGCCCTGCAACCGATGCACGGGTCGTATCGAACACCGACGCTGCATGCTCGTAGGGGTCATTGGTTCCGGCACTGAACTCGTGTGCCGAAACGCCACGGTCGCAGGCGGCCACCACGGACCGTGGGCTCGGGCCGTGTGCACCGAAGTTCAGGTAGGTCACGTCCGCGAGTGCGGGGATGTCAGCTCGCAGCGCCTCCGGATCCATGTCCGAGGACGCTCTGCGCCCGTGATAATGAATCCAACGGGACACCGTGGACGGATGATCCACCGCTGGTGTGTGTCGACCGAACTAACTACTGATGAATCCACCTAGCCATCATTAGCTCGGCGACATACTGATCGTCGATCTTGTAGTGATCCCGGCGGATGGCCTCGGTGTCGAAGCCGTGTCGTTCGAGAAACCGAGCCGCGTCCTGGTTGGTCGCCGGGATGAAATTATAGACCTTTTCGTACTCCTGGTTGGCTGCCCAGTTGAGACTGCGCGCTATTAGCTGGCTACCGATGCCGAGCCGGCGGTACTCCTCGAGGACCCCGACGGTCAGTTCCGCCGCATGATTTGAGTTTCTCGACCCGTGGCGCTTCGAGGTGAGCCCAGCCGACCACGTCATCGGCGATGGTCGCGACGAAGAACATCCGCGTATTCGCGCCGTTGTGGCGAATGAGGACGCCCTCGTGATCGAGGACCTCTCCCACGGATTCGGCGACCAGATACGTCCGTCCCTCGGCGACGTGCCGCATACACCCGAGGATGCCGGATAAATCGGCCTGCAATGCCGGCCGGATCTGATAACGAATACCATTGCTATCGAACTCCTCGGCCTCGCCTGCCTCGAGCGAAACCGTGAGCATCCCGTCGCGTTCGTCGAGATATCCGTCCCGTTTCAGGATCGTGAGATCGTGTTGGATTCGTTCAGCGTCAATGCGGAGCGCTTCGGCGGCCTGCTGGGGCGTGACGCTTCCGTTCCGTTCGACAAACTCAAAGATATGTTGATGTGCCGATGCCTTGAAGGTCGGTCGTTCTCGAGCCAGTAGGGGCATAAACCACGCAAGCGAGTAGAGTATGTAAACAGTTGTGCAAAGGTAACAATCCACACGTACGGGGAACTCGTCACCGAACCGGCTCAGTCATTCGCATCCGTTTCGCGGATCGGTTCGCCGTCGGGTGAGAGCACCCACCAATCGTCGTTGACCGCCTGCCCATTGGCCTCGCCCGGCTCGTCATCGCCTGTCCAGTAGTAAAGTGGCCATCCGTTCGCCGCCACCTGGAAGTTGCCATTGGGCCGTTCGAATGTCGAGAGCCCGGCGATCACGGCCGGATCCGGCACCGGTTGGGTGTCCATGCCGACCTCCAGCGGCGGCCAATTTTCCGCACAGTCGCCATCGCAGGTGCTCTCACCTGCCCCCCGTTCGTCGGCGTCGAACATGTAGAGTGCCATTCCGTCACCGTCCACGAGAATCGATCCGAACGCATCGTGGTCGGCCACCGTCACTGTTGGATCTACGGGCTCGTCGTCAGCCGCCAGACAGCCAGCGAATCCGGCCACACTCGCGACCCCAATGAGGACCGGTCGTCGTCGGAGATACATGCGTGTGAACACTCCACGTACTGGTCCAAGCCCATTTTCCACAATTCATCCATAGTTCGCCCCAAGTCGTGCGACAAGTGTGGCCGGAACGTCCGACGCCCGCCCGGTCGTGCAACCAACCTGCACAGACGGAGGAACTATACCGGAACCGACGTGGAGGACGAGGTATGGATTTCACCCACTTTTTTCACGTGGCCCTGAAGGTCGAGGACCTCCCAGCGAGTATCGACTTCTACAGTGAGCGTCTCGGTGGTGAGTTGCTCGCGAGAGAATCGGCCGGCGACCGCGAGACGGATGTTGGGTACGCCGCGTTTCGAATTGCCGACAAACGGATCTATCTGTTTGAGCAGGCCCCTTACGAGGCGGCCGGCCTCGTCGATCCGCTGCCGACGGGGGTCTTACACGTCGGCTACGTGGTACCGAACGTTGACGACGCATATCAGACGCTCGCTGCAGAAGGCGTCTCATTTTTCATGGAACCGACGGATTTCGGATCATTGCGCATCTGTTTCTTCCGGGATCCAAACGGCGTGCGCATTGAACTCCTGGAGGAACAATGACCGACGACATCAAACCGATCATCGCCAACGTCCACGAACACGACTTTCATCCGCTTGACGATCGGGCGTTCACAATCGACCGGCACCTCAACACGGCTGGCATCGCCGACCGCAACGATCGGGATTGGTACGTGCGAACCCGCGCCGTGCGTGACCTCGTCCGAGCAGGAGACGACGACCGCGCGGCGATCAGGACCGCACTCGAGGATACTGACCCACACGCCCGCACGGTGGCGGCGCACGCGCTGGGCGTGCTTGGTGATCCCGGTGCCGTGACCGATCTCGAACGCGTTGCGCGGTCCGATGAGTCCGCAGTCGCCAGATCGCGGGCGGTCGTCTCGCTCGGCCAGCTCGCTCGGCCTCGGTCGGCGCCGACGCTCGAGACGGTCGCCACGTCGGATCCGTCCCGCGACGTTCGCCATCAGGCCAGCCTCGCCAGTCACCGCGTCGAGACCAACCAGCCTGCCACCGACGCACTCGAAGACGCCTGGCGAACCCTCGAGCTGGTGGACCGACGGCCTGTGACTGGAGATGTCGCTCCACCGTTTTCGCTTTCGGATGCGTTCGGAACGGAGCACTCGATCGAGGATATCCAAGGCGACGGTTGGGCAGTCCTCATCTGGATCTTCGCCGACTGGTGTCCGGTCTGTCACGGCGAGTTCGCCGAATTACTCGAACACGAGAACGCATTTGCAACCGCAGACGTGCGTGTCGCGACGATCGAGTGTCATGACGCATACCGCTGTCGCGCCATGCTCGGTACCGAGGCCGCACCTGAATACTGGTTCGACGCCACCCCCCGGAATCCGGACGAGATCTGGTGGCCCCACCTCGTCGATCGAGCGGCGGCCGTTGGAACACAATACGGCGTCGATCCACACGCGTTTGCGGTGCATGCAGAGTACGTCAACCGGCCGGCGACGGTGATCGTGGATCCGGACGGTGTCATCCGATTCAATTACACGGGCACGTTCTGGGGAGATCGTCCGAGCATCCCGGAGACACTGTCGATGATCGAGGAGGAGTCATTCGAGTTCGAGCATCCCGATCGGCTCGTTCCCGAGGAGGGATGCTAACGTGTCGACCACTGTCGTGATTATCGGGGCGTACGGAAGTGCCGGCGTCGCAGCCGCCGAAACAATTGCTGAGGAACCGGACGTCGAGCTGATCCTCGTCGACGATGGAGACCCAGGTGGCGGCCTGTGTATCCTGCGGGGTTGTATGCCATCAAAAGAAGTTCTGTCGGCGGCCGAGCATCGTGCGTCCGCGCGCCTCGACCATCGGCTCGCTGGCCCGGCACCGATTGTCGATGCCGAAGCGGTCGTCGCGACCAAAAACGCGCATGTCGCCGACTTTGCCGCCCATCGACGGGCTGCGGTCGATCGACTGGCCGAGCGCGAGCACGTCACCTTCTATCACGACAGCGCCACCTTTGTGGACGACCGAACCATCCAGGTCGGCAATCAGACACTGTCGGCGGACTACGTCGTGATTGCCACCGGATCGGTCGTCAACGTCCCGGACACGCCGGGCATCGACACGGTCGATCCGATGACCAGCACCCATGTGCTGGATGCGACCACGTTTCCGGATACCGGGATCGTCATGGGCTTTGGCTATGTCGGCTTGGAGCTGGTTCCGTACCTTTCGGAAGTCGGTGAGATGGAGCTTACCGTAATCGAACACGACGATCGCCCGCTCGATGAGGCTGACGCTGTGTTTGGTGATACCATTCTCGAGCGGTATCGTGCGGATTTTGGCGTCGAGATCCTCACGAACGCGGTCGAACGATCGATCGAGCCGACGGATGACGGTGGCGTCCGACTGACCGTCGAACAGAGCGGCACCGAAATCGTGCGCGAGGCAGACCAACTGTTTGCCTTTACCGGGCGCCGTCCGAATCTCGACGGGCTCGGCCTCGAGGCAACCCAACTGGTACCGGAACGCGGATGGGTACAGGATACGCTGCAGTCCCGGGACGACCCGCAGGTGTTCGTCGTCGGCGACGCCAATGGCATCGAGCAGATCCTGCACGTCGCCAAGGAACAGGGGTACCTCGCCGGCAAAAATGTGCTCGCTCACGCGGCCGGCGAACCACTGGCCTCCCATCAGCCGACGCCGCATCACGTCGTGTTCACGGGGCTCGCCTCGTATCCGTACGCACGAGTGGGCCACACGCCGGCCACGGCGGCCGCGGCCGATCTCGATGCCCTGACCGTCCGCCGCAGTGCAACAGCAGACGGCGTCTTCAAGACCAAGGACAAGCCGTACGGCGAGGCCTGTCTGGTCGTCGGCGGTGACGGCACCGTGCTCGGCTATCAGGGCATACACCTGCACGCTGACGTGATGGCAAAGACCATGCAGGTGATCGTCGAGCTCGGTCTCGACGTCCGGAAACTGCCCGACCGTGCGTACCATCCGACGACGCCCGAGATACTCGACGGGCTATTCCGTGAGGCGGTACAGCGGCTGGAGGCCACGTGAGTACCGAAGCGTTGGTTATCCTGGGATCATCGTGGTGCCCATGGAGATCGTCCGGTCGGATCTGACGGTGGTCGGCGGGGGTATCGCCGGGACGTGTGCGGCCATCGCAGCCGCACGGCTCGGACTGACGGTGTCGCTCGTCAACGATCGTCCCGTCCTTGGTGGCAACGCTTCGAGTGAAGTCCGGGTTTGGGTGAACGGTGCGACCGGCGGCAACCACAACAAGTACGCCCGGGAGGGCGGGATCATGGAGGAGCTACTCCTGCGGAACAAGGCCGAAAACCACGATGGCGGGGCCGACCGCTGGGACGCGGTGTTGATCGACGCTGTCGGGCAAACGGACGGTTGTACGGCCTATCTGAACACCAGAGTTGACACGGTTGAGGCCACCAGCGGTCACATCCACCACGTTGTCGGCACGCAATCGACTACCGAACGGCGATTCCAGTTCGAGAGCGCATACTTCGTCGACGCGACCGGGGACGGCCTCCTCGCTGCACGAGCCGGGGTTCGGTGTATGCGAGGTCGCGAGGGGACCGACCGCTTTGGAGAATCTGCCGCACCGGCCGCGGGAGACGATCGGACCCTGGGGAGCTCGATCATGTTCTACACAACGGACGCCGGCGAGCCCGTCGAGTACACCGCCCCGTCGTTCGCCCGAGATTTCCGTGACGATCCGCCCGCGATTCTGGCCCAGCGGGCCGACCCCCGCCAGCGACGTTGTTGTTACTGGTGGATCGAGTACGGCGGCGACGAGGGCATCGATCCGATTGCGGACGCCGAGAAGATCCGGGACGAGCTCTGGGCGATCGTCTTCGGCGTCTGGGACTACATGAAACATGACCCAGCGCTTGCTGACGAGACCGAAACCTTACGGCTCGAATGGGTCGGGAAGATTCCGGGTACCCGTGAATCTCGCCGGTGTCGCGGCGCGTACGTGCTCCGAGAGGCGGACCTGGTCGAACAGCGACGATTCGAGGATACCGTCGCCCACGGTGGCTGGCCGATCGATCTGCATCCGCCGGCGGGGTTTTATGACGACCAGGGCGCAGGAGCCGATCAGTGGCATCTCCCGGGGCCGTATCGTATCCCGTTGAGAAGCCTGTACGCCCCAGATGCGGATAACCTCTTGTTTGCCGGCCGTCACATGAGCGCCAGTCACGTCGCGTTCGGATCGGCACGCGTTCAGATGACGCTCGCAACGGTCGGGCAGGCCGCGGGGACGGCGGCGGCGATCGGGGTTCACGAGGACGTTTCGGCGGCAGCCGTTCATCGCGAACACTGTGAGCAGGTTCAGCAGACGCTATTGCGGGAGGACCAGTGGGTGATCGGCGTTCCTCTCGAGGATCCGGACGATCTAGCACCGGCTGCGACCGTCACCGCCTCGACCGTCCAGCCGGCCGCCATTCATGATGCGGACGTTTCCCACCGGTTGACAGCTGATCTGGCGCTCCGGTTTCCGGTGGTCAACCCGGAAGCAACGGTAGGGCTGCGCGTTGTCGCGGACGAACCGACCACCCTTTCGGTCGAGTGCTGGTCGGAGGACCGCCCGGAGAATTACATCCCCCACGACCAGCAGTGGTGCCGGGAGGTGGACGTTCCGACCGAACCGACCTGGATCGAACTCCCCGTCGAGTGCGATCCCGGCGACGGCGGTGGGCTCTCGTATGTGCTCCACCGGGAGCCCACTGTCAGCGTCCTCGGTCGATCGGGCGTGACGACCGGCATCATGGCATTACCACGCGACCAAGATGCGGGCGATCCGGATGCGGAGATCTCTCGGGAGGATACATTCTGGGGACAGTCGGCCCACCACGGTCGCCCCCCGCTCGACTGGACACCAGCGTTCACCGTCACACCAACGCCGGCATGGTACGCTCCGGCAACCGTCACTGACGGCTTTGCTCGCCCCTACGGCGGACCGCGGTGTTGGCGGTCAGATCCGGACGCGGCGGGAGCAGACTGGATCGAGCTTACCTGGCCGGAGCCACGAACGATCGCCACCGTCGATCTGGTGTGTAACACTCGGCTGACCAAATGGTACAACATCTTCGGCCGCGAGCCGCTCTCGGTGCCGACTGCCATCCGCGACTACCGGATCGAGGCCGACGGCGAACCCGTCCACGTCGAGACGGATAACGTCCAGCGGTTCCGCCGGCACGCGTTCGAGCCGGTCGACACGAAACGCCTCCGAATCGTCATCGAGTCGACCCACGGCGCCGAGGCAACCGAACTGTTCGCCGTTCGGGCGTACGGTCTGGATCCTGCCGTGCCGCTTGCGCCACGGTAGCAAATCGACCACTTATCGTGACCGTTGGTGTTGGAGGCGCTGATGGCAGTCCCGGCCGTGTGGAGTGACTGTCATCGACCCAAACGTGCGGTCGCGGTTTCGGTCCTCGTGATTACCCTCGTTGGGGCGCTCTTACGCGCGTACCGACTCGACGCCGAGGCAATGTGGCTCGACGAGGTGGCCACGATTCGCGAAGGTGCCGGTCGGACGATCTCGGGAGTCGTGATCGAACTCCCACTGACAGATCCACACCCGCCGTTCTATTATGTGCTCGTCAATGTGTGGACGCGTGCGTTCGGTTACGGTGCGGTGAGTCTGCGGTCAATGTCGGTCGTTGCCGGTGTAGCAGCCATTCCGGTCGCGTACTTGCTCGCCCGCGAACTCTTCGACATCCGGACGGGACTCCTCGCTGTGACGTTGACCGCGGTGAGTCCGTTTTACGTCCAATATAGCCAGGAATCACGAATGTACGCGCGGTTCCTGACCTAACGGCCACATCGATGTACCTGTTCGTTCTGCTCGGACGTCGTCGGACCCGTCCGGTGTTCGCCGCATACGTCATCGTCGGGGTTTTACTTGCAATGACGCACGTCCACGGCCTGTTCATCCTCCTTGCGCAGAACGTCGTCTGGGCAGTTTTCGCGGGAAAAGCGCGTCGACCGGCGTACTTGACATCGCCAACGCGGTGGCTGTTCGCGAAGGGCGTGACCGGTATCCTCATACTCCCCTGGCTCGCCGTACTGGCCTATCGCGCCCTGACTGGCGGCGCACCGGGGTGGCTCCCGGTGCCCGGCTGGGCCGAACTCCTCGCGCGAGGATTGGCCCTCGCCTCGCCGCCACCCGTGCAGTGGCTGGTGGTCGGACTGGTCGTCGCGGCGCTGGTCGCGCCCCTCGGTGCGTACTACGATGACACCCAAAAACAGGAGTTCGACCGAGTCGTCGCGGACATCGAGGCCGAGGCACGCCGGACGACCGCGTCGTGATCACCGATTCATACATGATTCATCCGTATCTCTATTACGCCGTCCCACACGAGACGTACGTGGCCGATCTCGAGGACGCACGGGCACACACCGCGGTGCCGACGACATCGGTGAGTGATACGGCCGCAGATGGAACGGTCCGCGTCGCGGTTCGACCGGGCGATCGGGTCTACTTCGTGGTCGCGCACGCACATCCCGACGACGTAGAGCGGATGCGGGCGATCATCGAGACCTCCCACACGGAACGTGAGATCCGTCAGTACATTGGCGTCACCGTTTACGTCTACGAGTCGTGATCGGACTCGGACCCGAAGCGATCCAGATCAACCTGGGTCCTGACCACGCCGTCCGGGTCGGGTTCCCACGGCGTCCGCGCGGCTCGGGCGGCGTCGTGGTCGACTGCTGGCGCCGGTGCCGATGCGTAGCCGGGACAGTCGGGACCACAGCCACCCGGATCGACCACACGGTCCTTCCACGCACAGTGTGGAACACTCTGTGTCCCCGCGCGAGCAGTGGACTGTACGCGGGCGCAGGCAGGAAACGCCGGGCGCCATCCCTTCCCGTAGGCGCGTTCGGCAATCCTGGTCCTGACACGTGTCTTCTCGGCGGGTGAGACGGTTCGCACGTCCGTGCGACCGGCAGCGCGATCGAGAACCTCGGTGCCGCGCTCATCGACGGCGAGCGCTTGCGGGGCACGAACCTCCTCGACGGTGACGTCCTCGCTGTCGACCTCGACACGCCAAACGCCGACGGGCGCGGGAATCCGGTTGAGGTGTGCCCGGGTGACGTACGATCCAGTCGCAAGGATCACCCGGTCGACGAGCCCGAGACTCACGTCGTACTGGAGCTGTTCGATCAGTGCGCCGGGCCGGTCGAGGGTCGGCTTGTTTTCGATGGCGATGATCTCGTCGAACCAGATGGGATAGCGGACGGCCTGGCGGACGTACGTTCGACCGCTGCGACGTTCCCGTTCGAAGAACCCGACGTCGACCGCCCGTTCGAGGACGCCGCGAGCAGTTTCCGGATGAAGATCGACGGCTCCGGGCCAACGCGTTGCACGTCCCGGACCGACCGAACATTCGATCGCGAGGGGTGGAATCGTCTCGGCAGTGATCGCGCGCCGGCGCTCGAACGCCGCGGATGGGGTGACAACGACGGTGTCGAGCACTCGCCCTGCGGTCGCGTGGACGCTCGCGCCGAGTTGGCGGGCAACGATCCCCTCAGTCGACCGCTCAAGATGGGCACAAAGGCTGAGCTCGAACTCGTACTCCCGCACGATCGATCCACCGACCCCGGTATGGAAAAAGGACTCGACCCCGAATACGAGAACACTATGCTTAAGGGTCGTTCGGGGCGAACGTCTCGATACTTGTTGAGGAGGGCATCGTGACAGGCACTGCAGGACAGCCGGAGGTGAATATCGGCCTGGTCGGCCACGTCGATCACGGAAAGACGACGCTCGTCCAGGCACTCTCCGGTGAGTGGACGGACCAACACTCCGAGGAGATGAAACGCGGGATCTCGATCAGACTCGGGTACGCGGACGCCACGTTTCGACGGTGTCCCGACCTCGAAGAACCGGCGTGTTACACCGTCGATGAGACCTGTCCGGATGGCAGCGAATCCGAGGTGTTACGGACCGTCTCGTTCGTCGACGCGCCGGGACACGAGACGCTGATGGCAACGATGCTATCGGGCGCCGCGTTGATGGATGGGGCGGTGCTGGTCGTGAGCGCGACCGAAGCCGTTCCCCAACCACAGACCGAGGAGCACTTGATGGCACTCGATATCATCGGTATCGAGAACATCGTCATCGCACAGAACAAGGTCGATCTGGTCTCTCGCGACCGGATTGAGGACAACTACGAACAGATTCAACAGTTCGTTGAGGGCACGGTTGCCGAAGGGGCACCGATCGTACCGATCAGCGCCCAACAAGAGGTCAACATCGACCTGTTGATGGGAGCGATCGAGGAACACATCCCGACACCGGAACGTGATCCCGGCGATGACGCGTTGTTGTACGTCGCACGTAGCTTTGACATCAACAAACCCGGGACGACATGGGATCAGCTGGTCGGTGGCGTCGTCGGCGGCAGCCTTGTCGCCGGAGAGCTCGCTGTCGATGACGAGATCGAGCTTCGTCCGGGGCGAGAAGTCGATGGAGATGGCTGGAAACCGATTCAAACGAACGTCCGATCGCTGCATGCGGGTGGTTCGTTCATTGATTCGGTCGGTCCGGGCGGACTCGTGGGTGCCGGCACCGGACTGGATCCGAGTCTCACCAAAGGGGATGCACTCGCGGGCCAGCTCGCCGGTCCGCCGGGGACGCTCCCGCCAACGTGGGAGCAGTTCACGATGGATGTTGAGTTACTCGACCGGGTCGTGGGTGACGTCGAAGCGGGCGGGATCGATGAAATCACGACTGGCGAGCCGCTGATGATGACGGTCGGGACGGCAACCACCGTTGGGGCAGTGACGAGTGCGCGCGACGACGAGTGTGATGTCGGGCTCAAACGGCCAGTCTGTGCGCCACCGGGCGCAAAGGTGGCGATCAACCGTCGCGTCGGTACACGCTGGCGACTCATCGGTGTCGGGACGTTACAGGGCTGACGTGTCCGAACCGGTCGTCCTCCTCGACACCAATGCGCTGATGCAGCCGGTCGAAGCCGACACCGACACGTTCGCGGAGCTCGAACGGCTCCTCGGGGCGACGACCCCCGTCGTCCCGCGGGCCGTACGAGCTGAACTCGATCGGCTGGCCGAAACGGGCGCCCCGGCCGAGGCGGCGGCCGCCCGCGTGGGACGGAAACTCGCAACGGAGCGGTGTCGGTCGATCGGACGGGACGCCGACGGGGCGGACGGAGAGATCGAACGGCTCGCGCGGACCGGGGAGATAGATTACGTCGTGACCAACGACCGCACACTCAGGAATCGACTGCTGGACGCCAGCATCCCGGTAATTAGTTTAAGGGGGAAAGCACAAATGGAGATCATACGGCCGTAACATGTACAAACGG
>SKNY01000063.1 GCA_007123105.1 Salinarchaeum sp.
CAACAGGCGGTTTCGATGGCCGTAATGGCCGATGCGGCCACGGTGCCGGCGCCCGTGTATTGTGCCGTCAGGAGCTCCTTGATCCGGACCGGATCAAGCGGATTCTCGCCGATCACGTGCGTTGCCATAGATTCGGCAAGCGTCATCGCCTCAATCCCTCGGTAGGTCTCTCCGATCCCGTACGTGCCGGCGTCGGTTTCGATCTTGACGATGCCCCACGTATAGTGATCGTCCTCACCCTTCGGGTTGCCTGCAAGTCCCATCGTCCGCACGTCCGTGATCTCGACGGTGCGTTCCGCCGGCCGCAGCGATTCGGTCATCGAAAGCGTGTGCCACATGATCGCCCGTCCGCCGGACGATTGGTTAAATGGTGGTGTCCTCCCCGGCGGAGGGTCAATATAGGTGTGGTACGTAATCACATGGCATGTCCTCTCGCCACGTGCGAGGATCGACGCCGTTCGACCGGCTCCTTCGTCGGTACGAGACGACCCCAACGCGGTGTACAGCGTGTGGGCACGTTGATCGAAGTGGGAACTGGACGAGCCGGACCGACGGGAAACGAATCGTGTATCATCACGTGTGTCCGAGCTGCGGAGCGGATCGGGACCACGTGTTCCACCGGCCGTAGCTTACGCCTCACGTGCAGAACTTGTGCGTGACCCAGACGGCGCCATCGTCGGTGACAACGATGCCAACGGCGTGCTGGGTGTAATTTGGTGAGATCATGTTTTGGTAGTGACCGTCCGAAGCGGCCCAGTGACGAGCCAGGGCCTCGGCCAGTGCGTCCTCATCCTCGTATCGTTCGGTGCCCATCCCGGTTTCGACCGGCCGATCGAACCACGTGCGGGCGACGTTCTCCCCAGCCTGACAGTCTGCACCCGCCCGATCGGCCCGATCTTGTGGCGTCGTGCCATCTGGCCATTCGTGCCCAATGAATGACTCCTCCCGCATGTACTCACTATGGTTCAAGGCTGCGACGTGCAGTGCACGATGGTAACTCAGATTCTCGAGGCCGTGGTCAGCCCGCAGCTCGTTGACCTCCGTCTCGACTAGGCGTTCTGTGTGCTCGACGTCGAACGCCGCGGGTCCGCGCTCGATCTCAGCACCCGGTTCGACGTCGTTGGCCGTCGAGTCATTGTCGACGGACGTCGCGGACCGGTTCATCTCGCCAGCATGGAACCGCTCGACGGTTGCGTCGATGGCATGATGTTCGATACCCACACGTTCGAGGGTCTCGGCAACTCCATCCGGCCCATCGACTGCGACGATCCCGATGGTCATGCCAGTAAGCAGTAACGCCGCAGTCAATACGAACGCCATAATCCCCCGGCGCAACCGATCGGGCGGTTCTTCTTGGCTCCTCATTGCGTTATCTCATCTACTCTGGTTAGGGGCCACTCGTCCCGTTTCACGGGACGCGTATTGGTAACCAGTCCGTTCTCCCCGTTCATATCCAGATTGCCAGCATTAACGGGTACCGCGATCGGCACCTAGCAAGGACGTTCCTTTCTCATCTTTTCCACCTAGTCAGCTCACCCTCTGGGTTGCTCGCCGTGAGAACCGCGCTTGTGCTTTTCTGTCTGGGGCCGATACGATGTTCGATGAGCCCCACGCGAATCGGCCGTAACCGCCTTGCACAACTTAATGCGCTCGCGTTATTAGGACGGGCCCTGCACGATATCAAGCGCGGTCGGAATCGTCAGGCGATCGTCTATCTCGGTCTCGCCATGGTCGCGCTGAAATATACGAAGCTGTCCTTTCTTCTCCAGGGCCTCGTGTCCGGTCGTCGATTGCTCAGACCCCTGTTGCCTGGAGGTTCAAGCGGGTACGACCGCCGCCGGTAACAGCTCGTTAAATCCGATAGGTACGACCTTACAAACCGTACCAACCGGTCAGATCAGACCACGGCGTCAGAGCCGGAGCTATCGGCTGTGCAGGCGCTGAACGACTATCACCATGAGTGAAGACACCCACGAAAACGATGTAGACACCACCTCTGACGAGGATACCGGTACAAGCGGCCGCCACGATGGCGAGCCCGAGGACAATAGCAAACAAGAACAACTCGACGAGGTGCGCGAGGATCCAAACGGCGAATATTTGACCACCGACCACGGAACCCGCCTCGAGCACACCGACGACTCGTTGACCGCCGGGACGCCTGGGCCAACTCTCATGGAAGATTTCCACTTCCGGGAGAAGATGACCCAGTTCGACCACGAGCGGATCCCGGAACGCGTCGTCCATGCCCGTGGCACAGGCGCCCATGGTTACTTCCAGCCGTATGAAGATCCTGACCTCGGGGACTACGATGACATCTCAGACCTCACGAAAGCTAGTCTTTTCCAGGATCCAGACCAGCGAATACCGGTCTTCGTGCGGTTTTCGACCGTCGTCGGGTTTCGCGGATCGGCGGACACCGTCCGAGACGTCCGTGGATTCGCGACGAAATTCTACACCGAAGCGGGGAACTGGGATCTCGTCGGCAACAATATGCCCATTTTTTTCATTCAGGACGCGATCAAATTCCCCGACCTGGTCCACGCGATCAAACCCGAACCTGACGACGAGATGCCGCAAGCGTCGGCGGCACATGATACGTTCTGGGACTTCGCCTCTCTCACCCCCGAGTCGACACACATGTTGCTGTGGGTCCTCTCCGACCGCGCATTACCCCGGGCATATCGCATGATGGAGGGCTTCGGGGTCCACACGTTCCGATTCGTCGATGCAGACGGCGGAACCCGGTTGGTAAAGTTCCACTGGAAGCCCCTCCAAGGCACCCACCAGCTCGTCTGGGACGAGACTCAAAAGCTCGCGGGCAAGAACCCGGATTTCAACCGCGAGGACCTCTACGAGGTCATCGAGAACGGGAATTACCCCGAGTACGAACTCGGCGTCCAGATCGTTGAGGAGGACGAAACCGACGACTTCGATTTCGATCTGCTCGACCCCACCAAGATCATCCCGGAAGAGGACGTTCCGGTTCGTCCAATTGGTAAGATGGTGTTGAACGAGACACCGGACAATTTCTTCGCAGAGGTCGAGCAGGTGGCATTCCACCCCGGGAACGTCGTGCCCGGCATCGACTTCACGGACGATCCGCTCTTGCAGGGACGGCTGTTTTCCTACCAGGACACCCAGCTCAATCGGTTCAACGGGGCGAACTGGGACGAGGTTCCAATTAATCGGCCACTCGCTGCCCGGCACAACAACCAGCGCGACGGGTTCATGCGCCAGGAGATCAACAAGGGACGTGTCGCTTACTCGCCGAACTCCCTAGAGGACGACTACCCCCGCGAGGCACCCGAAGCGGAGGGTGGCTACGTCCACGTCCCCGCGTCGGTCGAGGGGCCAAAAACCAGAACCAGGAGCGATAGCTTCGACGATCACTTCTCGCAGGCACGGCTGTTCTGGAACAGCTTAAGCGAGGTCGAGCAGGACCACGTGGTCAGTGCCACCCACTTCGAGCTCGGCAAGGTCGACGATCAGGCCGTGAAAGAACGGGTCGTGTACGAACTGCTCAATAACGTCGATCACGACTTGGCCGTCCGGGCAGCCGAGGGTATCGACGTCGACCCGCCGTCACAACCGGGCGATCAGCTCCCGGCCCACGATGACGAGTCGCCGGCGTTGCGGATGGACGCCCGCGGTTCGGATTCAATCGCTTCGCGAAAGGTGGCGATCGTCCTCCAAGCTGGCTTCACCGCGGACCACGTCACAGAGCTTCGCGATCGGTTGGTGGAGCGGGATGCCCGAGTGTCGATCGTCTCCTCGACACAGGGACCCACAGAGGGGGCGGACGGAAACGAGGTGAGCGCCGACGAGAACCACGAGACTACCGGGTCGATCATGTTCGATGCAGTGCTCGTACCCGGGGGTCGCGACAACGTCGACGCCCTCGCGGCGCACGGGGACGCCAAACATTTCGTCATGGAGGCGTTCAAGCACAAGAAACCGATTGGCGCACTGGGTGAAGGGATCGAGTTATTACGTGCTGTCGATCTCCCGGACATCGACCTCTCCGATGCCGGACTCGAATCCGACGCTGGTGTCGTTACCGATGCCCACGGCGACGATCTAGACGCCTTTCTCGATGCGTTCGCCGACGAAATTATGGAACATCGCCATTGGGATCGGGCAGACGTGTCCGTGCCGGCCTAGTCGTCTTCTTGGTCGGTGATCGGCCCGTTGGCGTGGCGTAACGCCTTCCACTCGTCCCGCCAGGAGTAATACGGCGGAAGATCGACAGCTACGGGCGGCCCTAGCGCTTCGAGATCCATGAACGTCTCAGCAAGATCGACGAATTGCTGTGGGAAGAGGTGGATCCAGTCTTCGAGATAGCCGAGATAGCGGTTGTCGATGACGATGTGGAGGTCGGCATCTGGGAACAACGTTCCGAGCAATCGGACCCGCTGCTGACGGTTCAGCGGCCCGCCGAGGTTGTCAACGTAGTCGATGCCCGTATCACACTGGACGTGGCCGACAACTGCAGTCACCAGGTCCGGAGCTGGACCGTCGTCCGGAATGCCGTCGGTCACCTCGAGTTTCGGATTCGTGCGGTATCGGACCAGTTCTTCCGGCGGTCCCCACCGTTCGAGGAAGAGATCGACCATCTCGTCGGTCCCCGGAATGTCGGCCTCGTCGGTTAACTTCTGATTCCCCGTCGCCCAGACTTCGTGGTCGGTTTCATGGGCGAGATACCGGACCCATTCTGTCGGGATTGGGCCGGTCTTCGGGCTCACCGAAACACAGTCGTCACGATCGAACGCGAACACGCACTGCATAGGTGGATGTATCACGAATTCACTGGATAATCACTTCGCTTCGGTCGACTAATGGATGGCGTGCAGAGCATATCGGTCGTTCGCGTCGTCGTGGCTGTTACCGTCGCATCGGACCCGGATCATCAGTCGTCTCGATAATGATCTCCTCACCCGAGCCAAGCGCGATCGCCCGCCGAAAGCCACCGACGAGGAGAATCACGCCCGGTACCACCGTCGCCACCAGATCGAGCGGCCAATGCCAGGGGTACTGGTCCGGTGGGTCGCCGAGGCTCTCTGGCAATTTGTTTAACGCGGGGAGATACCAATACGAATACACCAGCAAGTAGAACCCCCCGAGTATCATCCAAAACCACGCGGTCCGCTCGTACCACCGCTCCCAACCCATGGCTTGTGATCACAGGCCAGGGAGAAATACCTACGTATGGGTCAGATCCTCGGCCGGCACGCGGTCGTGCAATTCGGTCGGGTCACCGTCGTTCCACTCGAACAGGCGGACGTCGTCTGTGATTTCGAGATAGGTGTTTTTCCCGTCGACCCAGGCGCCACAGTTTACCGCACGGCCATCCGCTGTAATGCCCGGGGTGTGGGTGTGCCCGAGACAGAGCACGTCCGTATCGAGTGTGTTCATCCCAAACCGGCGTGCTGCGAAGAGCTCGCTCTCAGCGTGGCATCCGTGTTGACAACGGTCCATCCGAGCGATGCGGTCCTGGAACTTGCCCTTGGTCAGTCGATCCCAGATGAGGCGTTTGGTAGTCGCGATCGCGTCCGGGACATCCTGAATCTCGCTAAACAGCTCCCACAAATGAGAGAACTTCGAGCCGTACGCGTCGTCACTGATCAACGCAAGCTTATCGAAATACCACTCCTCTTGCAGCGGGTCGAACTGGTGACCATGCATGAACGTGTACGTCGATCCGTGCTCGTCGAGGCGTAAGGCGACAGAGTAGTCGTTGGCATAATATGATTGTCGGCCATCTAGCACGTCGTGTCTGGCATACCAATCGTGATTGCCGAGGACGTAATGGACGGCCGTGCCTGCCGCTTGCAGTTCATGAAAAAGGTGAAATACGTCATAATTTTCTCGCGTCAGCGTTCGCATGTCGCGCCGCCACAGATCCTCAATATCGCCGTTTAACACCAGGTGGTCCGGTTGCACATCGTCGCGTACATAGCGGAGAAACGCCTTTACGTCCTCACGACGGTTGTATGCCGACCCGAGATGGTCTGTCCCGAGGTGGGTATCGGACAAAGCGACGATCATCGGTGCCCCATGCACCGTGCCGAAGAAACATATAAGCATTCCTGCCGGAATTGCAGGTCGTGATTCCGACTGCCGTCTTTCTCGCCCGTCCGCGTCGGTTTCTCACGCCGGTGCCGGACTTCGACCCGAGCGCCCTTGCAGCGCGATGGCAGTATCAAGCGGATCCCCTCTGGGGGCTCTGGGACGTTGCCCGTGATCCACACACTGTGATCGAGCATGCCCGCGGCGATTGCGTCGATTATGCCAGACTGGCCGCATCGTGGGTTTACCACCATACCGATCGGCCGCTAGCACTCTATGTTATGGGGCGGTTCCACAACCCGCCGGGACATCTGGTGGCGTACGACGGCCGCTATGTCTATTCGACGGGGCGCATCCACGACGAAACCATTCGCGAATACAGCGTTCGGACCGGCCGTATCGTCGTCGTACGGCGAGGAATTCGCCACGCTTGCGCGCTCCCACGGGGCTACTGGCGGCCCGGTCGTACCTAATGCTCAGGGTGGTGTGAACTCCCGCTGTTGTGTCGCCCTTGCCCGATCATTGGCGCGCCGGAACCCCAGATAGATCAAGGCCAGCCCTGACGCCGCGGTCGCGGTAAAATCGAGCGTCCAATGCCACGGGAATGGTGCCGGTGGATGCCGGAGGCTGCCCGGCAACTCCTTGAGCGTTGGCACGTACCAGAACAGGTACGCGATCAGGAAGAACCCGCCGATGACCATCCACACCCATTCGATCGCCTCGAGCCACCTGGTTGCAAGCATACCGTCACGCGGGTGCTGCAGCACCAAAACTCCGCCTCCGGAATCGACGGCGAGCAACCACGTACCCGAGGACAAGCACCCCGATGAGTGCGAAAATAATTGGCGCATATCGTCGGCGCCGATCCGGCTCGTCGCGTTCCCAGGTGTAGTCGGAATCGGCAACGAACGCGTCGATACTGGGCGCATCGACGATCTCGTAGGTCGCCCAGCCGGCCGCATCCAGTGGCCCAAGGAGCCCTTGGAGGACGTCGACGAAGGCTTCCGCGTCGGATTCGGACGCCCATTCGTACAGCTCGAGATACGTACCATGGTCATCGCCCGCCAACCAGAGTTTTCGTCGGAAGCCGGACATACCGACGAAGAACGGCGACGCAACGTTTGCGAGGCGGTGATAAAGCGCGAACCGTGCCACTCCGGCCAGGGGCCGTCGGGTGATCGCAAAGCGGAACACGAGGGTGACGCCGTCACTCGCTGTGTCTCCTTCGGGTCGTGCTGTTTCCCGGAAGACCGCGAATGACGTGCCATCGGGTGCCGTCAACGTCGAGTCGATGCGCTTGGTCGGGAAGTCGATTCCGTCGACCGCGACGATCGCGACAGATCGGAGTGCAGCGACGAGTAACGCTTGGGCTGTCTGTCGGTTCATGGTATCCTCCGGGTTCCGATTGTGTGGTGATACTGGCGCATGGTCATGTGAAGTATCGCTCCTGGATCTGTGCGGCCGACCGCGCTGCGACCGCCTGACCCGTCAGCGTCGGGTTGGGCCCGCCCAACCCATTTGCCAGGACGCTATGATCTGCAACGAAGAGCCGGCCGACGTCGTACGCCTCACACCCGTCGTCGACGACTTTTCCCATTCGCATGGTGCTGTGGAGATGGAGCGCAGTTGGCGGCGAATCTGATCGATGGATGTGGGTCGCACCACCCGCCCGGAGGATCTTCGCGGCGATCCTGGCGAGCTTGTCACGGCGGACCCGGTCGGCCTGGCTTGGTCGGTAGTTGACGAGCGGGATCGGGCCGTGTTCGTCGGCGATACCCCGGCGGACGGTGACCCCGTTGCGTCGGTGGGGATGATCATCCGAGACGACGAGTACCTGGAGCATCCGGCGGTACCCGGCGAGGAGTTCTTTGAGCTGCCGACCCGCAAGCCGACCCGTCGTATCCCACGGCTCGCCCGTGGTATCGTGCTGAAACGCAAACCCGGCGGCACTCGCGCCGAACCCCAGGATTGCGCCGATGCCGGGCGTGGTCCCGACTGTCTGGAGCATCCCGAGGCCCGGGTAGTCGAATCGCGCTGCAATGTCTTGGCCTTGAAACTGGTCGACGGTCCCTTGGCCGATCGTGCGTTCGAGGTCCGCTGCTGTCCATAACCCCATCACGTTGTCGCCGTAATGGATGGTCAAGCCCCGTCCCACCCACTCGTTTGTCGGTAGTCCGCTGTTCAACCAGAGCCGGGGCGTCTCGATCGCACCGGCCGCAAGCACGGTCACGTCGGCCGCCACCGACTCGACGTCTCCCGACCAGGTGTCCCGGAACGTGACGCCGGTCGCGATCGGTCGGCCCCCGGATGCAGGTTTAGTCTTGATGTCGGTGACGAAGGCGTTCGGCCGGATCGTGAGATTGCCAGTGCGCAGTCCGAGTGGGACGAAACTGATATTGCTTGCGCGTTTGGCTTTCTCTTCGAACGGTGCGCCTCGCGGGTGAGGATTGCCACTGATGTCACATACCCCGAGCGTATGGCCCGTGAGGTCGGCGGCGGAGTAATCACCGTCGTAGCCCGCATCGACGTGCAGCATTGCATCCGGTGGTCGAATCGCGTTGGGTTGGGGTCGGTACCCGGGCCGGGTGACGTTGGCCTCGTCGATGAGGTCCCACCCAGCGGCGGCAGCCCCGCGGAAGAACAGCTCCTCCTTGGCAGTAACCGGTGCCGGCGTTACGTCACACACTGCCTCGAGTTCTTGGTAATACGGGATGAGGTCGGCGTACGAGATCGGCCAGTGGCCCTGCTCGTCGATTGCCGCCGGATATGCGCGTGGATGACACCCCGTGTAGTGAAGCGTCGTGCCGCCGACCCCGGCACACTGCAGAATCGCCCCGTCACCGGGGAACTTCCGCATCCAGAACCCCCGCTTGTAGTCGGCCGGGCCGAACAGCAGGTTGTTGACCATTTCGAACTCTCTGGTCGTGAACTGCTCATCGAGTAGTTCGCCACTCAAATCATCGACGCTCGAGGACGCTTCCGCGCCGGGTTCTTCGTGTGGTTTGGGCCATTGCTTGTTGCCATGAAACGGCCCAGCTTCGAGCAGCAACACCGAGAGCCCGGCCTCGGCGAGTTTCCAGGCGACGACGGGCCCGTCAGCACCGGCCCCGATGATGACGGCGTCGTAGGCATCGGCCACCATCAGCGGGTCTCCTCCGGGACGACCTCTTCGAAGTCGCTGGTATCGTAGTCGTTTTCCCGGAACTGGCCGGGTTCCTCTCTGATGTAGGCGGGCCGGTCGGGGTCATCGTCGACCGTCGTCCAGATCTCGCCTGCACCGAGGGGACCGTCCTCGGTGCCCAGATAGCCCCGGAGGGCGGGATATCCGTTGGCGACACCGGGGTAGCCCGTCTGTGCCCAGCCCTGGATGGATCCGGGATCCTCGGTGAATTTGCGCGCACTCTGTGGCAGTTCGTAGTCCTCGTACCCCTGCCACTCACAGTAATAGATGAGCTTGGCAAAGCCGACGACGAGTTGGCCAACGAGGCCACCATTGAATTCGAATAACTCGTCCTCGCTTCGGGAGATCTCGACGTCAATTTCGTCGATGATGCCAACCGCTCGGAGTCGATCCTCTGGATGCAGTCTGGCGAAGGGGCCGGCGGCTCGGAGGAACGGCACTGGTGAGGAGTCGTCCTCACTGATCAGTGGCCAGACGTACGTACTCGACGGTGGCGACGTGTGATCGCCCCGGAGTATGAGCTTTAATGCGGCCGCGTCGAGGAGTGTCGCGACCGGACGCGCCAGTGCGACCGTCCCGCGCGGCCCGAGCTGGGGCAGCCCGAGTTGAAATCCGTGGTTGACATACGAAATGAGATACTCGGCGAGCCCGATCTCGAGGCCGCCCGGAACGTGTTCCGGTCCGAGTTCCGCTGCCAAATCCGGCGTCCGTGGAATGACGGCATCGACGGCAGCCCGAAAGGTTACGATCGTGTGTATCGTGCGGCCGCCGCGGACATAGCGGCCGAGCAGCCGTCCTTTCTCATACAGGTACCTTCCGAGCCGATCGACGAACAGCTGCTGTATCATGGTGTCCCTCACCGAGCCTGACCTTGACCATTGGAGTACAACTGCTTAATATTTCCTTCGGTTCGGGACGCAAATCCGACCAAGAGCCCGATCATCAGGTTTGGTGTGGGTGCTCGTATTCGATGACGGGCGTATCGTCGCCACCGACATCGGACGCACATCCTGTGAATCCCACGGGGAGGACAATGGCAAGGACCACAAGGATCGATCGCATACCACATGCAGCGCAGGTGATATTGCTTGTATCGTCGGTTCTACTTTCAATCGGAGAGAGTACAAACGTCGCCCAAACTGAGCCTTTTTTGTCCGCTTACCAATCTGTAGTCAGCGGGATCTCGACGAGCGCCATTTCGTCTGTGCTGACTGTCTCGCCCAACACCGCTTCGATTTCGCCCCAGCTCGTCGGCCGGTATCCCGCGATTCCGAAGCTCTCGGCAAATGACATGAAATCCGGGTTCGTAAACTTGGTCCCAAAGTGGTCGCCCCGGTGTTCCTCCTGGTGTTCGGAGATAAGCCGGTAGTCGGCGTCGTTGAATACCACGATGGTAAAGCTACAGCCGAGCCGCGTGGCCGTCTCGATCTCGGCGGCGTTCATCAGAAAGCCCCCGTCACCCGTTACTGCAACGACGTTTGATTCAACGGCAAGATCGGCAGCAAGAGCGCCGGGGACGGCAATCCCCATCGCGGCAAGCCCGTTCGAGATGATACACGTATTCGGCTCATAGGTGCGGAACCGCTGGGCGATCGCCATCTTGTGACTGCCGACATCAGCGATCAGTACGTCATCGCTTGCCATCGCATCCCGGAGATACGGGACCGTCTCCTCGAGCGTCAGCTCAGCCGACGCCGGGGGTTGTGTGACGTCTTCTACGATGTGCTCGCGTAGCGACTGATACCACTCGGGATCGCCACAGACGCCTGCCTCCGAGCACTGATCGGCAAGTGCACGAATCGTCATACTCAGGTCGCCGACGATTTCGATATCGGGATTGTAGTGGGCGTACACCTCCGCGGGTTCGGTGTCGATGTGGACGATCCTGGTGTCGTCTTTAGGATTCCACTCGGCCGGATCGTGTTCGGCGATATCGTATCCAACGGCGAGGATCAATTCGGCCCGTTCGATCGCGTCGGACGCCTCCTCGTGATCTCCCGAGTCGAGGGTCATCAGCGACCGGGGATCCTCGTCGCTGATCGCCCCCTTTCCCATATACGTCGAGGCGACGGGAATGTCCGTTGTGGCCACGAGCGATCGCAGCGGGCCCGCTGCACCAGTGCGGACTGCGCCGTTCCCACTGATGAGTAACGCCCGGTCGATGCCCGCAAGCAACTCCCGGACTTGTTCGATCGCGGTCGGATCCGGGGCTGGCCGACTGACTGGTTCGTAGGTGGGCAACGGTTCGACGTCGGTCTCGCGTGCCGCGATGTCTTCAGGAAATTCAAGGTGTGTCGCACCGGGCTTTTCCCACTCGGCGACCTTGAATGCCTTCCGAACCGATTCGTGGACGATGTTGGGATCGCTGATCTGAGCGTTCCACTTCGTGATCGGCGCCAGCATTTCAACGATGTCGAGTGCCTGGTGGCTTTCCTTGTGCAGCCGTTCGAGCCCTCCCTGCCCCGTGATGGCGACGACGGGGGCCTTATCAAGGGTCGCGTCGGCGACGCCGGTCATGAGATTGGTTGCACCGGGTCCCAACGTCGCGAGACAGACGCCGGCCGATCCCGTCAGCCGGCCGTGGACGTCGGCCATAAACGCCGCCCCCTGTTCGTGTCGGACGGGGACGAACGAGATGTCGGCGTCCCGGATCGCAAAAAGAATGTCCTCGAGTTCCTCGCCGGGCAGGCCAAAGATCGTCTCGACCCCCTCACGCTCGAGACACGCGACGAACGCCGCCGCAGCTGACCGGGTCATTCGACCGGTACCTCGTCGGCCGGCTCGTCCTGGATCCAGACGGTTTTGCGATTGAGGAACTCTTGCATGCCCGCGGCGGCCAGCTCCCGGCCGTATCCCGATTCCTTCACGCCGCCGAATGGCACCCGCGGGTCGGATTTAACGAGTTCATTGACGTAAACACACCCTGCGTCGATGCCTCCGGCAACCCGCGCGCCGCGATCTGCGTCCGCGGTCCAGACGCTCGCTCCGAGGCCGAACGGCGTGTCGTTTGCCTTCTCGATGGCCGCGTGTTCGTCTGGGACCCGATAGACGGTGGCAACCGGCCCGAACACTTCCTCGGCGTCGACCGGACAGCCGTCGGGAATGTCGGTGAGCACCGTTGGCGGATAGAATGCTCCGTCGCGGTCGAGGCGCTCGCCCCCGATTTCGACGGTAGCACCGGCCTCGGTACTTGCCGTGACCTGGTCGTGGAGCTCCTCGAGCAGATCTTCCCGTGCCAGTGGCCCGACGTCGGTGTCCTCGTCAGTTGGATCACCGACGGTGAGCCCGTCGACGGTTTCGATGAAGGCGGCACAAAAGGCGTCGTAGACGTCCTCGACGACGACAAAGCGCTTTGCTGCGATACAGGACTGGCCACCGTTCTGATTGCGCGCCCAGGCGCCCGTCGTGGCTGCCTGCTCGACGTCCGCGTCGTCGAGCACCACGAACGGGTCGCTCCCGCCCAGCTCCAGGACAGTCTTTTTGAGCTGCTCGCCGGCGGTCGAGGCGACCGCGCGCCCAGCGCCGCTGCTTCCGGTTACCGTCGCTGCCCGGATGCGGTCGTCCTCGAGGACGGCAGCGACGATATCCGACGGGATCAACACCGTCTGAAACACGCCCTCGGGATAGCCCGCATCCTCGAACACCTGCTGGATCGCGAGTGCACAGCCCGGGACGTTTGACGCGTGCTTGAGCACGCCGACGTTTCCCGCCGTGAGATACGGCGCCGCAAAGCGGAATACCTGCCAGAACGGGAAGTTCCAGGGCATCACGGCAAGCACTGGCCCGATTGGTTCGTAGACGGTCTTGATCGTCGACCCAGGCGGTCCCGGATGATGCTCGTCCGCCAGATACGTGGACGCGTGTTCGGCGTAATGCTCGCACGCGGTCGCACACTTTTCGACCTCCGCGCGGGCCTGTTCGATCGGCTTGCCCATCTCCGTGGTCATCAAGTCGGCGTACCGATCGACGTCGTCCCGAAGGACCGCAGCCACGTTGTCGAGCAGGCGTTCGCGCTCGCGAATCGGTCGGTCGCGCCAGTCCCCGAACGCGTCGGCGGCAGCGTCGAGGGCCACGTCGACGTCCTCCCACTCGTCGTCCTCGTAGGAATCGACCTCGGTGCCCGTCGCCGGATTGACGGATTGCATGGGGTGAGCGACGGTCCTGAAGCCATTCAATCTTGGTCGTGGTATCACCGGGGAGGAGGATGACCTCTTCGAGTGTGGTCGATGCAATGCCGGGGGGAGCAGTGGCTATTCTGTCTTCACCGATCGCCCTGACATCGCGGTTAGATTGCTGGATTAACCTGCCGTGACGGAGTTCCGTTAGGGGCGACACATCCTTGTACCCGATCGAGGTTGATCCATTAGATCCCTCACGACGGCTCCGCGGGCTCCGTTCGCGCCCCGTCCGTCCTTGTGAAAGCACCTGTTCGTTATCGGGAGGACGGGTTTGGGGAGGGAGCCAACCGCCGCAACGAGGAGGCGGACGGACCTATTAATTTTTGGTCTACCTCAGGTATGCGTCGCCGTGCCCTTCTAGCCGCCCTGGTAAGTGGAGCATCTAGCGGTGTCGGTGGCGCCAGGGGGAAACGGTTCGTTCGGTTCTCGCCGGCACGATACGGGTAACTGGATCCGATTCGCGGGTGCTGACCATTCCGGGGAATATCGTCATTGCGCAGGCAATCCGGGCGATCAGACCCTGCAGCCCGCAGGGAGACCGAACACGTCGCGCCATCGCCCGGCTTGGAGGTGACCCAAATGTCGTCACCATGACGTACGACGATGCATTCACAGTGGGCGTGAATGCCACGTCCTCGGCCTTTCATTCCAGCGCGTACTCGTCGGCGTCGTCGCTCTCCCTACATTCGAGGGGCACGGACACGTCGTCTTCAACACCGCGCCGGGCCGCTTCATCAACGAGGTACGCTCGTTCGTGCAACAGTTGCCCTACCGCATCAGCGATCGATCCGTATTATATTCGTGCCCCAATATAACAGCAAAAGAAACTTCTTCACCGCAATCTTCGCCCAATTTCCGCAAAGAGGGTAGGCTTAACTCCTACACTTCATCGAAAAGTGAGACCCACCAGTGGCCCGGAGTTCCCGCCGGCGTCTTGATCTGGTCGGGCATGATGTCCGGATCTAGAGCGCCGTGGGGGGCAACTGCGAGATGTACTTCGACATCGGGGTCTTCAAGCGGGGAGCCACCAACTGGTTCGGTTTGTTTGGAGATCTGTCCGCTCAGGTTGAGCTTAGTTCCTCCAACGATATGGCCTGCAACGAAGAATGCCCCACTCCATGGGAATTCTTGAAACGGGCCTTGTTCCTCGTCAAACGTGAATAGCCACAGGGTAAATCCCTCTGGTGGCCCTGCCTCGGCCACTGCCGTTTCACCCTCCGCATAGCAATACGATCCTGGTTCGGGTGTATCGATCGACACCTTTGCCGAGATGGAATTGGGATTCCGTCGGAGGGTCGCCCCATCTACCTTATACACAGGACGGGCCTCCGGATCGTCCTCGTCGTATGGTTCGCAATCGGTTAGATCGTCGGGATCTTCAGCAAGTACCAAATTTGGCCCCATCACATTGCGTATTTGCTTTGTGACACCACCGCCACGGTTAGCCGCTGCAACGCCGCTTATTCCCAGGGTTGTAACCGTGATCGCACCGGTGTGTATTACTTGTCTCCGTCCGATCGTGTGGTCGGTAATGGTCATAATTTCCTTCGTCCACCTAGTCATAAACAACACGTTTCCTTCCGAACATGGTCATGACTACTTCCTGTGTGGCGAAGGGCCAATTCGAAATTATTTTATATAATCATTCCTCGATCGTGTATGCCCTTTGCACCAACGGTTTTTATTCGATTTACCGTTCACATCCTATGAAATTCAATAAATTAGGCATTGTTCTTTATTCTAATAGTATTCGATCAATGGGACCATGTTAGATACCAACTATTACATACCAACAAATCATTGCATTTGAGTTTGATTGAAACAAACAACTCATTGGCTCCTCTCGTGCGGTTGAATACGTTAACGCCACCCCCGGAGTGAAAATGTTCACAGCGCATCATGGAAATAGCATGAGGCGGTAGGGTCCACATAAAATCGATCCATTCTGTCGGTCACTTTCACCGAGGCACACCGGACTGTCACGCAAGTGCGCATTAGGTCTCTCGGCTAGCTTTTCGACCGAGACATTTGTACGGACCTTCCGAGTAACGGGAACCAGCCGGAACCTTGTTGGTCGGACTCTTTCATCCGCTGCACTCAAACACAAGACGGCCCGGACGCGCCACCGCTCACGGGTTCAACTCAAATCCCACTGAATGGTGACATACGGGTACAACTCGATCGTAATGCTGGAGGCGAGGAAGTGTAACACGTTCACGCCCCGGGTGAATCGCTCCCCTGCGATCGCGTGCGGGACTCGCCGGGATTTGAACCCAAGGGCGCTCTTGCCTTGCTCAGTCGCTCGGCCTTCGGCCTCGCAAGACTTCGCAGCGGGCGAGCTTCTCGGAGTTCCATCATCCCCGGGCTTCGTCCATATACCGCTCGTCCTCCGACTCGCGGCAGTCCCGCTCCGTTCCTCTTGATCATTCCGGAGGATCAGTATGCTCAGACCGATCATCGGGAGAAACGGTCGTATCGTACAAAATCGCGAGACTAAGCTTACCCCCCACTCGCACCGGAACCAAGATTTTTGACTTCGTCAATTCGGGAGATGGACCGATGAGGTTGGGGTTGATGAAATGAACGACGGAATTGGCCGCCAGCTTCACAAGTACAAGCTCTTACTGGCAGAAGTAATCAAACTGATCACATAGATCTCATTCACATATTAGTCAACATCTGGACTACCAACTATCTCTTATTGTTATATTATGCGAAAGTTGGTGGTTTCTGGCTCATTTGTAACATAAAACACCCAGAAGCCCAGGTTAATTTATCAAAAAAACCTTCCAGTGCCAACAATTACGTCTGCCCAAACTTCGAAACCTCTCTACGGGATATAGACGATGGCCAATCCGGGCAGTACCGGTATGTAGATAGTTCATCATGGATGATTGGTCGAGAATACCTCCTCAGGGTCAAGTTTATAAGCCGAACGTTTAGTGTGAGGAGTATGTCCGGCGTTTCTGAAGGATGGTTGGCAAAGCTTCAGACGCTCGAATCTGATGAATTTGAGCAACTGATTGCTGAGATATGGGAACAGAGAGGGTGGAATACGCAGGTAACTTCAGATGGGAGGGACCGGGGAATTGATGTTATCGCAGAACGGTCCAATCCTTATCCTGAAAAGGTCCTCATCCAAGCGAAGCGGTATGCGAGGGGCAACCGAGTCGGAAGTGCTGAGATACAGCAATATGCCTCATTGCGCCGTCAGGAGGCCGGTGTAGATCAAATCATCGTTGTCACAAGCAGCGGGTTCACGGATCCTGCACTGAATCGCGCTAATGATCTGAACGTGAAATGCATCGACGGTAGGACCTTCTGTTCGGTGCTTGATCGATCTGCCGACGATGATTTGCTTGTCAAATATGGGCTTCAATCAAGGCAGGAACCTGGACACGGTACAGAGTCAGTAGGGCTGAACGATGGAACAACGGAAGATGATGATGAACCATCCCACAAAGAAGAATCTTCGGAAGCAAAAATTCTTGATTACTCAGGTTTTTTTGGTGGTCTTCGTTTGCTCAAAGACATATTCGTTATTCCTATTAGAGCAGGTTACATAGGTGCCCAGCAACCCAATACTTCGCCGAAGAACTCCAGCGGTCAATTGACTTCTCATTCATCGAGTGGCGTTATTCAACATAAAACATCGCGAGGCGGATTGACGGTTCAAGGAGAGTCAGTCACAGTAGAATTGGGTGGTTTGAAAGATGTACAAACATCACTTCGGCATAAAGGTGGATTTGCATCTTCTGGTGACGAATTTCGATTTGAAGGGGTCATGGCCACGTTCACGATTACCGTGACTGATTCTGAGCCGATGTGGCTGGACGAATCCAATCAAGTGACCGTTATTGATTCGACGGGAAATGAGAATCATCCCCTTTCGATCGATGGAAGCTGGCTTCCGTCAGGATGGGAAACGCATCAGGGTAGATCCTCCATTGAGTTTGTACCTGGCAGCACGACTAACTACTTGGCCGCATGTCCAACCACTCCTAACTCGAAAGTCGAGGGTATCAAATTAGACTTAGGACGATGGGGTGGAAGCTTCGAAGTGGACGCCGAGACAAGAACACAATTGAAATCATTACCCGCTGATCTGGAGGGAGCGGATATATAATATTGGCAATATAACACGGCGGCTTCTTACAATTTTTCAATCTGGTATGATGTCACTGACCTGATG
>SKNY01000045.1 GCA_007123105.1 Salinarchaeum sp.
GCGTGACGTCGCCGGTCAGCCGGGCGGGGGCCGTGGCTGCGATCGGGTTGCTAGCAGTACTGACGCCCCTCGTCGGATGGATGTCCGTCGTGCTGTTCGGGCTCATCGCGGTCGGAGCGGCCCAGATTCCGGCATCATGGCGGTTGTTTGGTTTGCTTGCCGATCCGACCGAACGCAAACACGGTCGGCTCGATCGGATCACCGTGTTTGTCCTCGCGATCGTCGTGCTGTCTGCCGTCGCGAGCCAGCCGTGGGTGCCACTCCCCACCGTGATCGTCCCAATCGCTGTACTCCTGGTTGCGGGGGGCAATCTGGTCGCCGCGCTCGTCGCCTCGCGGCAGTTTGACGAGGCGATCGCCTTCGGCGTCGGTGGTGCCGTCGCGGCCGCGTTCGGGTACGGGATCGTCCGGATCGTTTCCGGTACGAGCCTCACTGTCACGACCGGTGGATTCCTCATCGTGACCGGCGCACTTATCGCAACCCTCGGTCGGACTGATCTGGTCCGACGTGCGGACCCAATCGTCCTGGTCGTCGTGGGTGCAGTGCTGTGGTTGTTGGCATCCCTTCCGATCGAGCCGACGTTTGCAGCTGTGGCGATCGCGTTGGCGGTCACCGTTCCCTTCGGAGCGGTGGCGTATCTCACCGGGACCGCCTCGACGGCTGGCATGGTCAGTGGCATCCTCTTGGGATTTGTCACCATCGTCCTGGCCGGGCTGGGCTGGTTTGCATTGTTGTTCGCGTTTTTTGCGCTCGGTGGGCTCGCCACCAAGTATCGGTACGACGAGAAGGCACTGCGCGGCGTCGCCGAGGACGACGACGGAGCCCGGGGTACGAGCAACGTGTTCGGGAACTCACTGGTGGCGATGGTGGCGGTCGTCGGCTACGCCGCGTCGCCAGCGGTAGGGATCGTCGACCCGATTTGGTTGGCCGTCGCCTTCAGTGGAGCCGTCGCGACGGCGCTTGCGGACACCTTTTCCAGCGAGTTCGGTTCGCTCTATGATCGGCCTCGGCTGATTACGACGCTTGAACCGGTGTCACCCGGGACAAACGGTGGGGTTACTCCCCAGGGGGCGCTCGCTGGTGTGGTTGGCGCAGCCGTCATTGCCGGGATGGGTGTGGCACTGATCGATGGTATGACGCCTGTCCTTGGCGGGATCGTGTTTGTCGGCGGCGTGTTCGGCATGTTCGCCGATAGCGTCTTCGGTGCCACCGTCGAGGACGAGCTCGTCGGTAACGGTGGGGTCAACCTCCTGGCCACGTTAGTCGGGGCACTCCTCGCACTTGTTCTCTCGATGGGTGTGGCCGCCTAGGAGACGACGTAGCCGAGCAGGTCGTCGCGATGTTGGGCGGAAAGCTGCGTGCGCAACGCGTCGCGGAGGGATCCGATCGACCCACGCTTGGCAGTGATGGGTACGATGATCTCTTGCCACTGCCGCCAGGGCGGGTGTAGTCCGAGCCGGTCTGCAATTTCGTCGAGTCGCTCATCGCGGTCGTCGACTTTGTCCATTTTGTTCACGGCAACCACGGTCGGTACATCGAGCTCCATGAGAAACGAAAACAGCTCGACGTCGTGTGGGAGTGCCCCGCGGTCCAGGTGACGATCGATGATGTCGACGGCACTTTTTCCGTCGAGCACGAGCACGGCTACGAGAATGTGATCCGCGAAGGTCTCGAGGTAGCGAACCACGTCGGTCTTGATCGTCTCCCGGCGCTCTTCGTCCACGCCGGCCATGAATCCGAACCCCGGCAGGTCGGTAATCATGAAATCAGACGCTGCCCAGTCGTAGTGCGTCGGTTCGCGAGTCACGCCAGGTTTTCGTCCAGTTTCGACGGCATGACCAGTCAGCTCACGCATGATGGTTGACTTCCCGACGTTTGACCGACCCACCAGGACGATCTCTGCGTCGCGATCCGGCCGCTCGTCGATCATTTTGGATCATACGGCAGGGCTGGTTCGTACCCGATTGCATCGACGATGGCGTCGACCACCGCCTCGAGGCCCTCACCCTCGGTTACGCTGATGTGGAAATCCGCTTCGACGTCAGTCGAGAGGTCGGCCTTGTTCGCGACGGTGAGCGCGGGGACCGCGTCAAACTCCTCGAGGAGTTGCGCTCGCAGCGCGAGCTGGTCTGCGAGTTGATACCCACATCGTTCGCTCGGGTCGAGCATGACTAGCAGTCCGTCGGCCGCGTGCGTAATCGCACTGAGTGCCTGAGTTTCGATCTCGTTCCGATCCTCTGCAGGACGATCGAGGAGGCCTGGTGTATCGACCAGCTGGTATCTGATGTGGCCACGTTCGAGATGGCCGACGAGGATGCCGGTGGTGGTGAACGGGTAGGCAGCTGTTCTGTTGCTCGCCCGGGTGACGGCGTTAACGAACGAGCTTTTCCCGACGTTCGGATAGCCGGCAACGACGATGGTCGGTTCGTCTGGCCGGATGTCCGGCAGTCGGCGGAGTTCGGTGCGCGCCACGCCGATTCGGTCGAGATCGTCGGCCACGTCGCTCACCACGTCGGCCATCCGGGCGAACGCTTGTTTCCGGTGCATTCGGGCCCGGTCCGGGGAGCTTCCACGGATGCGATCGCGATACTCGGACAGGAGTTCCTCACACTTCCGACCGGCCCATGTCGTTCGGGCGAGGCTCGTGCGGAGCTCGTCGACGTCGACTAACGTTCCGGCGAGCTCGACGTAGAACGGATCCAGCTGATCGAAGTCCGGCCACGAGGCCGCGATGTGCTCGAGGTTATCAGACAGGACGTTTGCGGCGGTCTGAAGCATCGACAGCTGCCCATCCGTCCCTCCTTTCGCCCGGCCCGCCCGTGCCGCTCGGGAGAACGCCCGATCGACGAGTTCGTCGGCCGTGGGCGCCCGCGGGAGAGACTCGAAAATCATGGGTCAGATACGGTCGCACCCCGTAAAAGCCCACCCGTCTGATCCGGTTAGCCCCGTCGATCGGCCAGTTCGCCGGTGAGCGCATCGAGGTCCATGTCTTTCGTAGCGAGCAAGACAAGCAAGTGATAGACGACGTCTGCAGCTTCGTGGGCGATCTCCTCGTGATCGTCATCCTTTGCGGCGAGGATCAGTTCGGTGGCCTCCTCGCCCAGTTTCTCGAGCACCGCGTTCTCGCCTCGGTCGTGTGTAAACAGCGACGCCGTGTACGAATCGGGTGGCAGTGATTCCTTGCGGGACTCGATCACGTCGAACAGCTCCGCAAGTATCGCGTCCGGATCGTCCATGTCTCCGGCGAGGATCCGGTGGGGCTAAAATGGTCTCGATCAGGCGTACTCGGTGACGTCCCGAATGTCGGTCAGTTCGTCGAACTCCTCCCGGGATCGCCGCCCGTGATCGAACACTGACTCTGCGATTTGGATCGGGACGTTCGTGCGAGCGGCAAGTGCCAGCGAATCACTCGGCCGGGCATCGACGGTTACCATGTCACGGGGCGTTTGCAGGTGCAGGTCGGCGTAATACGTGTTGTCCTCGATCCGGCTTACGACCACCTTCTCGACGCGACCGCCGAGTTCCTCCATGACGTCGAGTAAGAGATCGTGGGTCAGCGGTCGACCAATGTCTTCGGCGTCGAGGCCGTGGGCGATGCTCGTCGCCTCTTCGACGCCGATGAAGATCGGCAGGATATCCTCTGGTTCGTCCTCTACCTCAAGGACGAGGACGCCGACGGGGCCGTCGGGGGTGCCGGCCACGCGGACGGCGTCGATCGACGCGTTCATACGCTGCCATGGGTCGCCACCGTGAAAAGCGTCTGCACTCCGGGTTACTCGGGGGTTGGTACATACGTCCCGAGCGCAACCCGGTGGAATCGAGAATCGTTGGGTAGCTCCGGATGGAACGTTGCGCCAACTACCGAACCCTGGGCAACCGCGACCGGCCCCCCATCGTATCGGGCAAGCACCTTGGCATCCCCGACGGCCTCGATGCGGGGTGCGCGGATGAACACACCGGGAAACGGGTCCTCGAGACCCGTGACGTCGACCGAAGCCTCGAAACTCTCGCGCTGGCGGCCGTACGCATTTCGGTCGATACTCACGTCGAGCAACGACAACGGCTCGATCCGGTCATCGTTCGGCTCCGTGGCGGCGATAATGATGCCGGCACACGTCGCGAGCAACGGTTTGCCGGCTGCCACGTGCGCCTGGATCGGCTCCCGGAGGTTCCATTCGGTCAACAGCCGCGAGATCGTCGTCGATTCACCGCCGGGAAGCACCAGCAGATCACACCGTTCGACCGCTGCCGGCTCACGGACGGCAATGGTGGTTGTAATGTCGTCGAAGGCAGCCTCGAGGGCGCGCCGATGCTCCGGAACATCCCCTTGCATCGCAACGACCCCCGCACATGCAGTCATGGCCGATCTACGTTGTGGGGTGGGAAAATGGCTCCGTAACGCTACAGATACAACACGTTCAGGATCTGGATAAAGACGCCGAAGAGGACACTGAATGCCATGATGGTCTTTGGATCCATCGTAATGGCGTTGCGGTCCTCAGCGTCGAAGTACCGGACGAGGCCGGCACTCGACATCAACCCGGGATTATTTTCGCCTCTGACACCCATACTGACCGGTCCGGTCGCCGGCGCCTAAAGGTTTCGTTCCTTCAACCGCCGGTGAGAAACGCTTTTACTGCCACCTCGGGAATAATCCACGACAGGATGGCCGTTACACTCAAAGACTTCTACGCGGACTGGTGTGGCCCGTGTAAAACACAGGATACGATTCTCGAGGAGCTCGAGGACGCGCGGGGTGATGAGTTCGACATTGAGAAGATCAACGTCGACGAAAACCAAGAACTGGCCAATGATTACCAGGTTCGCTCGTTGCCGACCTTGATCGTCGAGAACGAGGATGGCGTAGTCGAGCGGTTCATTGGTGTGACCCAACAAGAAGACATCGAGCAAGCCATCGATCAGGCGAGCGCGTAGGCGCTATTTAGTCTTCGGATCGGCGCACGGCCGCGTCGTCGAGGAGATTGACCGGTTCGCCGGCTACCAACGCCGGGATATCGTTGACATCAGCAAGCACAGCGTCCGCACCAACTGCTGCAAAATCCTCCGGTTGATTGATTCCCCCGGTCAACACGCCAACCGCGACGTATTCCCGCTCGTCCCCAGTGTTCGCGTTGACTGCCGTCCGGATGTCGTCGAGTTCGTCACCCGCATACAGGACGCGGCTGGCATCACATGCACGGGCGATGGTTCGCAGGCCTGCCGGATCCGGCTTGCCGGGCTCCCAGTCGTCCATCGTCAGCCGGCGGTCTGCCGGGACGTGGAGACCAACCCGATCGAGAGCAATCTCGGCTTCCGCCCGGGGGCGTCCGGTGAGAATCCCGAGTGGTCCGGTAACAGTGAGCCACTCGATCGTCTCGGCCTCAATCAAGATTGGTTCTTCGTCCATCAACCCTGCCGGCTCCGGGGCGACCGCGGGCACCGGTTCGTCCTCGAGTTCTCGGTAGCGAACAGGACCGAGATACAACCACTGGAACGTCCGCCGATTGGCAACCGGGTCCCACTCGTCCATGATGGCCGCCCAGGCGGTCTCATCGACGCCACGTTCGACGATTGCTTCTGCCGCTCCCAATCCACCGCCACGCGCGGCAATCGCCTCCGTAAACGACTGTACGTCCGCGTCAAGCCCGTGTCGGTAGGCCAGCATGTAGAGCGCGATCGCGTCGGTGGCGACCCAGTCGTTGTTAAAGCCGCCAGCATCCTTGAACGCCTGGACGATGTCGTGGTCGATCGACTCGCCGTAGATGGCGGCGATCGTCTCGATGATAGCTCGCAGGTACGATTCTGCTGTGTCGACGAGCACGCCGTCGACATCGAGCACGACGGCATCGACGTCCATATGGATACGTGCAGGAAGGTACGCAAGGCCTTATCGCCTCGTCACCGGATTGGCGTGGTGTTTATGACCAAGGCTAACGAATTTTGCTCATGCGCGTCGACATCGTACCGGTCGGTGATGTCCCCGCCGCGGTCAAACGAGAGGCATCGACCGCGATCCGCTCCGTATACGATGCTGACGTCTCCATGCAGCCGGCCGAGTCGCTGCCCGACCGCGCGTACGACGGCCGACGTGACCAGTACCGCGCGGAGGCGTTCATCGAACTTGCCAGTGACGTCGGTAACGGTGAAAAGAACATCGCGGTCACCACCGAGGACCTTTTCTATCGTCGCCGAAACTACGTCTTCGGTCTGGCGTACCTTGGCGGGAAGGCAAGCGTTGTCTCGACCTACCGGCTCAGGATGACGGCCGACGGGGGAATCACCACGAAAAGCGCGTCCGAGGTGTTCGCCGATCGCGTCCGCAAGGAGGTCGTCCACGAGGTAGGTCACACGCTCGGGCTCGAACACTGTGAGAATAAGCGATGCGTGATGAACTTCTCTCCGACAGTTCGGGAGGTCGATGTCAAAGAGGAACACCTCTGTGGGACCTGTCAGCGGACCGTTCTCTAACTGCACCCACGATGTGGCCTAGTCGGCGTCTCCCGTCGATAACCTGGTGGTGATCCGCGAGCAGTCATGCTCGCCAACCGGCGGTCGGTTCACCGCACCAGCCGACGACTGGTCGAGGTCGGTCTCCTTGCGCAGCGATCGCATGTCGCCAGTACCCGCCCGCGCGTCCTGGTCGATGCGCATCGAGCAGAACGCTGCCCCGCACATCGAACAGAAGCGCGCCTCCTTGTAGTTGTCTCCCGGCAGCGTCTCGTCGTGGTATGACCGGGCTCGTTCCGGGTCGAGGGCAAGTTCGAACTGGCGTTCCCAATCGAACGCATACCGGGCTTCCGAGATTGCGTCGTCCCAATCCTGTGCGCCGGGCAAGCTCTTCGCGACGTCGGCTGCATGAGCGGCGATCCAGTAGGCTGCAAGCCCCTCGCGGACGTCCGCCGCGTCCGGTAACCCGAGGTGTTCCTTCGGAGTCACATAACAGAGTATTGCCGCACCGGCTCGCCCATCCTCAGTCGCCCCGATCGCGCTCGCGATGTGATCGTACCCCGGGGCGATATCGGTGACGAGCGGTCCGAGAACGTAAAACGGCGCCCCATTGCATCCATCCTGCTGGCGTTCGACGTTCATCGCGATGTGATCGAGCGGCACGTGCCCCGGTCCTTCCACCATCACTTGGACGCCGGATTCCCGCGCGGTCTCCGTGAGCTCGCCGAGCGTTTCGAGCTCGGCAAACTGTCCCGCATCCGAGGCATCCGCCAGCGACCCCGGGCGGAGGCCTTCGCCGAGACTGAACGTTACGTCGTACTTACCAAAGATGTCACAGACCGTTTCGAACCGGTCGTAGAGCGGGTTCTGGGCGCCGTGCGCTTCCATCCATGCAGCGATGATCGAGCCGCCCCGCGAGACGATCCCCGTCGTCCGACCGTCGGTTAGCGGCAGGTGTTCGGCAAGGACACCGGCGTGGATGGTCGTGTAATCGACACCTTGGATCGCCTGCTTTTCGATGACCTCGAGGAGGAGGTCTTCGGTCAGGTCCTCTGGTGTCCCGGCCAGTTTGACCGCCTCGTAGATGGGTACCGTGCCGATCGGAACTGGCGAGTGTGCAATATGTCGCGTTCGGATTGCATCAAGCTCCGCACCCGTCGAGAGGTCCATGACGGTATCGGCACCATAGGTTACTGCGTGTGTAGCTTTGTGAGTTCCTCGTTCGTATCGCTCGAGTCCACGCTGTTCCCGATATTCGCGTTTACCTTCGTCCCGAACTCACGGCCGATGATCATCGGATCGCGTGCGTCGCGACCGTGATTTGCCGGAATGACGGCTTTCCCGGCCGCAACAGCAGCCCGCACCGTTTCCGGATCACATTGTTCTCGTACAGCCACGCGGTTCATCGCCGGTGTAACCGTCCCGTTCCGTGCATGCTGTAACTGTGTCGCCGCTATATAACCGAGTAATACCACTATATAATACCGGTTTGGATGTGGCTGGAGCTCGGTCGTATTGTTCATCCATCGCAAACAGTCACTCGGCGTAGTAATACTCACCCGACCGCTTCTGTTCGCGGTCGAGTCGGCTGTCGGGTTTGTTGATCCGGGGTCGGTTCGTCCGTTCGTCCCGTCGGAACGTGACGTCTAACTCCTCGAGAAAGGCGTTCATGCCGTCGCGCATGCCAGCTGGCGTCCCAGCGTGACCGTGTGCGGCCGGCTCGCCGTCGAACACCAACAACCGGTCGGAGACCAGGTCGATCATATACACGTCGTGGTCGATCACGAGCGCCGTAACGTCGTGGTTTTCGGCGAATCGGCGGATTGCCCGGGTGGTTCGGACGCGCTGTTCGACGTCCAGGTGTGCTGATGGTTCATCGAGCAGATAGAGATCAGCATCGCTCGACAGACAGGCTGCAATCGCGACTCGCTGGCGTTCCCCGCCGGAAAGGTCCGACAGTTCGCGGTCGTAGATCCGGGGTAACTGTAGTGGTTGGGCGATCTCCGTATTCCAGTACGACGTATCAAAGTCGTTCGTGATCGAGGCGAGAAAGGTATCGACCCTGGCCCACTCGTCGATTTCGACGTACTGTGGCTTGTACGCGATCTCGAGGTCGAGGTCGAGCGGACCGTCATCGGGGTCGAGACGCCCGGTCAACAGTCGTGCAAACGTTGATTTGCCGATCCCGTTGGGACCGACGATGCCGAGGACTTCATTGCGGTAGATCGTCCCGGCATCGACCGTCAATGAGAATTCCCCCTCGCCATAGGTCTTCGTCACGTCCGGATAGGTCACCAGTGGATCCCGCACTGTCGGGTCGCGTGGGGCGTGGCTCGCGAATTCAATGGCTTCCGGGCGAATGCGCATGTTTTCGTTCCCCAGATAGCCGTGCAGATACTCGTTGATCCCGTTGCGCACCGACTTCGGATCGGTGACAATTCCGAACGCCCCCGGATTGCCGTAACCGACGTGTAACGTATCACAGAGCAGGTCGAGGATCGCCAGATCGTGTTCGACCACGAGCATCGATCGGTCGCCATCCTCTGCTAGCTCGCGGATAAGCCGTGCGGCCACCATTCGCTGGTTGATATCGAGAAAGGGGGTAATCTCATCGAGAAAGTAGAATTCGGCGTCCTTCGCGAGCGTTGCACAGAGGGCCACGCGCTGGAGTTCACCGCCAGAGAGATCTTCAATCGGCTGGTCGAGCACCGGTCGCAGGCTCATTCGATCGATGAGCTCGTCGAGGGCGCCCCGTTCGTCGGTCGCCGCGATCAACTCTTCGGTCGTCCCGTCGAACTGCGTCGGGATCTCATCGACATACTGCGGTTTGAGTGCGACGTCGATGCCATTGGCCCGGACGCCCGCGAGGTAATCCTGGAGTGCCGTTCCGCGATAAACATCGATGACCTCGTCCATATCCGGCGGTGCCTGCCACCGTCCGAGGTTGGGTTGTACCTCGCCGGTGAGGATTCTCACTGCAGAGGTTTTTCCGATGCCGTTTGGCCCGAGGACACCCGTTACCCTGCCTGGTTGCGGTGCCGGTAACCCGTAGAGGGCGAATGCGTTCTCACCGTACCGATGGGTCGGGGCCTCGTCGAGTTCTTGGGGCAGGTTGATGATCTCGATCGCGTCGAACGGACACTTCTCGACACAGATGCCACAACGCTCGCCGAGACAGATTTCCTCGGAGATCGATATCTGCTCCGGATCGCCGTCGTACGGTTCGCCCTCCTCGAAGCGTTCTTCTCGGGTAACGATACATTCTTTGCCCGTCCGGTTTGGCGGGCAGAAATTCGCACACTCGTAGTTACAGCGGTCGGGTTGACACCGGTCGAGGTCCACGACCGCGATGCTGTCGTCAGCCATGATCAAATCGGAAGGGCCGCATCGGTCGTCAGCATGATCGCGAGCGTGATGAACCAAAAGCAGAACGTCATAAATCCGATGAACAGGTAGTCCTTCACGCCGAAAGTCTCGACCTCGATACCGAGTGCGCGCAAGAGCGGGAACTGCACGAAGACGGCAATCGCGAACACGAGGACGCCGATCGAATCGTCCGGGGCGGTGACAATGTGAGCGGCGACGAGACCGGCGACGATGCCGAGCACGGACGCCACCGTCGTCACGGTCACCCCGCGGACGTGGGCCCATCGCTTTTCGCGGGCCGTTTCTGCCATACACTGAACTCCTCGGTGTCGGCCAAAAAGCCGTTCGGTTGGTGGCATGTACTCGTCCGACGTGATCGCCATCTTTTTTAGACTGCCGACGGTGGTACATCCAGTAATGGGTGCCACTAGACGAGATCGCGTCGCACAACTTCCCCCCAGCGCGAAACTCGTGTTCAAGGTCCTCGAATACCACGGGTCGCTGACACAAAAACAAATCGTAGAGGAGTCTATGCTCTCGCCCCGCACAGTTCGCTATGCCCTCGAACGCCTCGAGGAGTCACACATCGTTAAAGAGGACATCTACTTCGCGGACGCACGCCAGAACCTCTATCAACTCATTCCAGAGGCGCCGGCAGCCAACGGTGGCACCGACGGCGCGTGCTGTGCCGAGTGATCGGGTTACTCGGTAACGATCGTTACCGTTTCGCGCCGGTCGATCGCGTCTTCTAGCTCTGCCGCAATCGCGCTGCCCCGCGAGACTTGAATCTCGCCGCCGCGCCCGATCGTAGCCGTAAAGAGGTACTCACTGTCCGCGTGCACCTCGACGGTGTCCCCCGGCGGGATGCCCGCCAGCGAGAGGATGACGTGCTGGTCGGTAATCTCGGGTACGACGGGCTCACCGGTCGGGTCCTCACCTCGTGATTGGACGGCCCCACTACTCGAATTGGAGCGTTCGCCGTGGGTTCGGACGTCGATCTCGATGCCGAGCCGAGACTCGATGTCACGGATCCGCCCGCCTCCTTTCCCGATAACCTGTGAAATGTCCGACTCCGGTACGTAGACGGCCGCCCGGTTATCCGAGAGCAGTTCGACGTCGACGTGGCCGCGAACGATCGAACGGATTTCGCGTTCGATCTCCTGGCGTGCAATCCGAGAGACGCCGGTTTCCTGGTCGTCGCCGTCGAGCGGTACGGTCACGACCTGCCGGTTGAACGTATATATCTCATACGCCGGTCGTCCCGTCTCGAAGTCGCTGATGACGATCACCGGTCGAGCAAGATCTTCCTCGACGAGTCCGTGTGGAACCTTGACCTCGGTGTGGACATCATACACCGTGTGCACCTCGCCCGCCTCAAGATATACGACGGTATCGACAACCTGCGGGATCATCCCGAGTTCGACCCGGCCGACGAGCCGCTGGAGTGCATCGATCGCCCGCGTCGCGTGGACAACGCCGACCATTCCCACGCCCGCGAGCCGCATGTCCGCAAACACCTCGAAATCGCTGGTTCGGCGGACCTCGTCGTAGATGGTGTAATCTGGCCTGACCATCAGTAACGAATCCGCCGTTGATGCCATCGATCCCCCCAGAGCGGTATACTGGGTGATGTGATCGCCAACCTGGAGATCTCGCGGTTTCTCCATTGTCTTTACGACCGCTCCTTCCGCGGCCAGGAACTCCGCGACGGCCTGTGAGAACGTCGATTTGCCGGCCCCGGGAGCCCCAGCGATCAGGATCCCCCGCTGGCGCTCGAGCAGGCGAGTCCGCAATTCGTCTGCCAGGGCGTAATCGTCGAGGTCGGTCTTGACGAGCGGACGAACAGCCGTGATCTCGATCCCGTCTGCGAAGGGGGGCTCGGCGATCGCAATGCGGTACAAACCGAATTGCACGATCGTCATCCCCGGCTCGGAGAGTTCGATGAACCCCTGGCTCGATTGTTTGGCGGCGTGTTCGATCTCTCGTGCCATCTCGGCAATCTCCTGTTCGGTCAACGGGTCATCGCCGATTGCTTGGTATGCCATCTCTCCGACCGACCCCCGCTTGGCCATGGGCACGACGTCCTGTTTGAGGTGGACGCTCATGGTCTGGTCGTCGAAGTATTCCTCGACATCGAGACTCTCGACGGTGCGCACCACGGGTGCAATGTACTCGACGGCGAGGCCTTTGGCCTGTGCCACGTCGCTCTGGACGACGTCACTGGTCACGAACGTGGCATCGTGTTCGCCCGCAAGTTCACGGATCATCGCGTCGATTGCCCCCGCGTCGGCTGCCATTCGCTCGGCATTTTGGGGTTTGCGGCCAACGTACTCGATGTCGATGTCGCCGTCGTCGGCGAGGTCGGCGAGTGCGAGCAGTTCGTTGATACCATCCCACCCGGCATCGAGCCCCTCATTCGCCTGATGCTCGAGTTCGCTGACGACCGCTTCCGGGATCAGCACTGTCGCACCTGCCCACTCGCCCGTCGATATCCGGTCGGACACCCGGCCGTCGATGATTACGCTGGTGTCCGGTACCAACTTCATGCGAGTCACTCGGTGATGGTTGTGTTTAAATGACCTGCTCGTTCGCCCGGGTTTTTTACCATCGCACGCGAGTCTTCGGCATGCAACGCGAACACGACACGCCGCGGTACGACCAGTTGATCGATGCTTACCGGCCGATCGTCCACCTCGATGGGGTCGGGAATTTGTTGAGCTGGGATCAACAGGTTATGATGCCCGCCGGGGGCACCCCGGCCAGAGCGCGCCAGCAGGCCACCGTTTCACGACTCCGCCATGAACGACTCGCCGACCCGACTGTCGGTGATTACCTCCGCGAACTTGGAGACGCCGAGCTGACCGAGATTGAACGTGCCGCTGTCCGGGAGATCAAGCGCCAGCACGAGCGTGCCGTTCGTGTGCCGACGGAGTTAATCGAGGAGCTCCGCCAGCTCACCGCAGAAGCCCTTCCTGTCTGGGAGGAAGCTCGCGAGACGAACGACAGCACCGGGTTCGTCCCGATGCTTGAGGACGTCATCGAGCTCAAACGCGAGTACGCCGCCCATATCGATCCGGACCGCGATCCGTACGAAATCCTCTTCGAAGATTATGAACCGTATCTGTCACTTGACACCGCCGATGCCGTGCTGGCCGAACTGCGAGACGCACTGGTACCGATCCTCGAGGGGATCGCCGAAAGTGAGGTGACGATCTCGGGGGAACCCCTTCAGGGCGAGTTCCCGATCGACCAGCAACGATCGTGTGTCGAGGACGTTCTCGACGTGCTCGGCTACGACTGGGAGCACGGCAGAATCGACACCTCGACGCACCCGTTTACGTCGGGGAATCCGTTCGACTCGCGGGTGACCACGCGGTTTGATCCCACGGACCTCCGTCCCGGGTTGGGAGCGACCATTCACGAGTTCGGGCACGCTGACTACGAGCTCGGATTACCCCGGGACGCCTACGGTACACCGCTCGGTGAATCTCGCGACCTCACGGTGCACGAATCTCAATCGCGTCTGTGGGAAAATCACGTCGGCAGATCGCGACCGTTCTGGACGTTCCTGTTGCCACGCCTGGCCGAGACGTTTCCATCGCTCGCGGACGTTTCCCCTGATGCCGCGTTTGCGGCGGTCAACAAGGTCTATCCCGATAAACTGATTCGCGTCGAAGCTGACGAACTCACGTACCACCTACACATCATCGTCCGGTATGAGATCGAACGGGAAGTGATGGCAGGGAGCCTTGACGTTGCGGAGATACCCGCCGTCTGGAACGATCGCTACGAATCCTACCTCGGCGTTCGACCGGAGACCGAAACCGACGGCTGGCTTCAGGATATCCACTGGTCGAGCGGCTATTTCGGATACTTTCCAACCTACTCGCTCGGCTCGGTCTTAGCAGCCCAGTTATACGGTGCGATCGAGCGCGACATTGGTTCCCTCGACGAGCAACTTACCACCGGATCGGTGGGCGTCATCCAGGACTGGCTTCGCGAGGCGGTCCATCATCACGGCTGTCGGTATCCGACGCCGGAACTTATTGAAACGGCGACGGGCGAATCGTTCGGTGCTGATGCCTTTATTGCGTACGTCAGCGAGAAATACGGCGAATTGTACGATTTGTAAGCAGTGAATCTGGGGTCGTCGGTGCGGACGTCGTCATACGCGCTCGTGTACCCAGCTCCGGACATCGGCCAGCTCGGCTGGATCCGTGCCGTGGGCGATTGGGTAGGTCCTGAACGTCACGTCTACGCCAGCCTCGGTCAAGCGGCCCGCTGCCTCCTCCGCGCGCGTCGCTGGAATCACCTCATCGTTGGTGCCGGCCGCGACGAAAACGGGCGTCCCCGCGGCTCGTTCGAGGTCTACCCGTTCGTACCGTGCCGGAAGATACCCGTGCAGGGCGGCCGCCCACGCAATGTCTACCTCGAGCTCCACCAATGCCCCGAAGCTCATGATCGCACCCTGACTGAAGCCAAGGAGACCAATCCGCGCCCGGTCGAGATCATACCGATCGATTGCCGCCTCGATACTGGCCTCGATGAGATCGAGACTCTCGAGGTAATCTGCTCGATCCGGCTGGCTCGCAGCCATGCCACCGCCCGATAGGTCGAGTTCATACCAGGTGTATCCTGGTCCGAGCTGTGTGGGCGCCCGAAGCGAAATGACCGCCAGTTCGTCGTGGAGCTCAGTGGCGATCGGCAAGAGATCACGTTCGTCCGCCCCACGGCCGTGCAGGACAACTACGACCGGTGGTTCCGGGATGTCCCGTTTGGCTGGCTCGAACTCGTAGGTAAGCGGCAGCTCGGTACGCATATGTCCCCTTTGTACCCCAACCCCCATGATTTATGTAGTGGTGTGGTATAGCATAACGTGCATGGCCATCACACCAACCGACGACGTTTCGGCCGACGTCGAACAATTTCTCACCTCCCGCGGACACGAAGTCACCGAAGAATGGGTCCGCGATCTCAATAAAAAACAGTGTCCGGACTGTTACTGTCTTCACGATCTAGAAGCCCGAGAATGTACGGTATGCGGCTGGACACCGGGCAACTAGGGCTCGTCACCACTTCTTCGGTGTCCGTACCGAATGCACGACGTTTATGACACTCGACACCGAGGACATGTTCAATGTCCATTTCCCACCCGCACGTCACCCGCCTCTTCGGTGGGCCGGGTAGCGGGAAGACGACTGCATTGCTAGACCGGGTCGACGGGATCCTCGATCAGGACGATGTCGACATTGCTGATATCCTGGTCGTGTCCTATACGCGTGCTGCGGCTGCCGAGGTGAGGGATCGACTGGCAGAGCGGATGGACGCCCACCCCAACTCCTTGCAGGGGAACGTCTGTACGATGCACGCGAAGGCGTACCAGCTGCTTGATCTCTCGCGGAGCGACGTGGTCGGTGAATCTGACAAACAGGAATTTTGTGAGGAGTACGGTATCGATTACGAGGACGAATACAAGAGTGCCGGCCGGCGGACGGCGAGGTCGACGACGATCGGAAATAAAATCATCGCGACCAGCCAATGGCTCCAGCGGACCGACCGCGAGGTGGCCGACTGGTATGACGTCCCCTTCCAGTGGGACGTCGAGGAGGTGCGATTGCCCCCGGAGATCGACCCAAACGCCCTCTCGGGCAATAAATACACTCCAACGTGGTCGTCCGACGACGACCGGACCGACGTTCCCGAGGCAATCCGTGCCTGGCGGAATTATAAGGGCGAACACGAGTTGGTGGGCTTCGCAGATATGCTCGAACGTGTCGCTCAGCGATCACTCGTACCAAACGTCGATTACCTCGTGATTGACGAGTTCCAGGACATCACCACGCTCCAGTTCAAGGTGTACGAGGAGTGGCGCCCCCAGATGAAACAGATCCTGATCGCGGGCGACGACGATCAAGTCGTCTACGCCTGGCAGGGTGCCGATCCGAATCTCCTCCTTGACGCCGCTGTCGACGACGACGAGGTCCTCCCGAACTCCTATCGACTCCCCTCTCGGATTCTCGAGGTCGTCAACCAGGAGATCCGTCACATCGACAAACGCCAAGAAAAGGATCTCAACCCGCGCAAGGAAGGGGGCGTCGTAGAGGCGCTTCAACACCCCTCCATGCTCGATGTCGTCCGGCAGGTCCGCGGCGTCGTCAACGGGTCGCCCGACGAATCGATCATGGTGTTGTTCCGGGCGCGATACCAGATGTTCCAGTTCATCGATGAGTTCATTACCGAGGGGATTCCGTTCCGGGTCCTAACCGATCAGCGGATGTGGACCGACCGATTCACAGGCTACGTTCGTGCTATCGAGGCGATCGATCGTGACGACCCGCTCGACGCCGCTACTGCCCGGCGGGTGACGGACATGCTCGACGACGCCGCCTACGGGATGAACGAACGCGACGACCTCTTCGATGCCATCGAGGAACTCGTCGGTGAGGACGACGAGGAGTCAGTCATGATCGAGCCCGCCCTCCTCCGTGAACATGCACCGTTCCTTCCGGATCCCCTCTCGGCACCTGAGATGACCCGCAAGATCACGTCGTTTCAGCGCAAGAGTATGCAAGCGTACTTCGCGAACGGGCAGTTCGACCACGTCGAACCCAGCCGTGTCCGCGTGGGCACGATCCACAGCGCTAAAGGCCGCGAGGCCGACCACGTGCTCGTCGCCACGGACCTCACTGAGAAAGTCGTCGAGCAGATGTCGGCTATCATCGACGAGGCAGATGTACCGGCCGGCATGGAATTCTCCGCAAGCAGCGACCCGGTACCGGTGCTGACAGACAACGAACGTCGGGTCTTTTATGTAGGAATGAGCCGCGCACGCGAACGCCTCGTCCTCCTCGAGGACCTCGTCTCCGGTGCTCCAACGCTCCCAATCGACGTGTTGCTCTATAACGAGCCCCGCGATGATAGCGTCGAGGCGTTGTTGGGCGGTGCCGACGTGATCGAAGCCCAGTAAACCGAACGAGATATTGGCGCCCTCGGCCGCATCCGACGGTTGACCACGGTCGTCTTCCGCGCTTGCTGTCATTTGGAGCCGATTGCCACGGTGGTTGTTCGCCTGCCCGGGCGGAACTCACGCAGCGTTTGGTCTGACCAAAATCGGATCCCATTGGCCGCCTGGCCGTCACGTGAGGCCGCAGTAGCTACATTCCAACCAAATGCGATCCCCCTCACCGGGAGTATGCGTGCCCGATTTGATCGATCAGGAGCCTCCTCCGTACGTGGAGGGACGGCAATATGTGGCCACCGCCATGTGAAATTCCAAGCGTGATTCTATGGAGTAAACTACCCCTCCCTGCTCGCTCGCGGGATACCCCGCTCGCTCCCTGAGGAAGGGGCTTTGATGTGGACTCCCAGCAATCAGTCGCCGGCAATTGGCCGGTGACTCTTGCCGTTCA
>SKNY01000034.1 GCA_007123105.1 Salinarchaeum sp.
AGGAAAAGATCGAGAAGGTCAGCGCCGTCGAGGCCGACGCACCGCTCGTCCTCGCCGTCAACGAACAGCTCAACTGTAGCACAGCGGATTTTTCGACGGCCGACGAAGTGTTCTTCTACGATGGAAAGATTCCCGTCAAACCCGTTATCGAGCGGTTGAACGCCATCGAAGCGCAGTTAGTGGATCGAGATCTCGACGCGCTTCGATCACGTGAACTGCCGCTTCCGGACGAACCAATCGATCTCGATGCTCTGGCCGCTGACGAGGAGGTTGAACCTGCTGCGCTCGCACGGTATCTTTCCGAGACCCGTGTAGGTGTCGTCTCGAACGGCACTTTCCTTCCGAGCACGGTGCTCGATGAACTCCGAGCTGAACTGGAGGCCATCGAGCCCGATCATCTCTCTGACGTCAATCCGGTGCTCAAAACATACGGGGTCGGACAGGACGTCTTAGAACACCTGGGGTATTCGATAAGGTACGTCTCGTTAGACCAGAATGAAGCGAGGGTGGTGAAAGAGTGATCAGATTGTCCTCCAGCTGTCGTCACCAAGGGACGGTACGAGATCAGTAATCTTCTGATGCACATGAGACATCCTCGAATCTATTGTGGAAACCGGTCCAGTCAATCACGTCGAACGCAACGTTTGCACCCTCGTCCGTTTGGATACGGTTGCAATTTTGCCATCTATGGTCGGCTTACTCCGGCAACGAGCCGATTAACAACAGCCCGTCGCCGTGTGTGGACACAGCATGTATCGGCGGCGGATGCTCGGACTCATCGGTGGCACACTCGGCTCCAGTTGGTTCCCGCAGTCGGTCAGGGGTGCATCGGCGGACGCCTTCGATCCGACCGTCCACGGGTTCGGATTTCCGAACTGGAGCGGGACCACGGGCACTGACGCCGATGGCAACGAATTCCAGTATGAACCCGCCGACATTTCCCACGAAGATGTCGAGACGCTGATTTCCGAACACTGGGAGACTACGCTGTCGCGCGCGATGGGAATCATGTTGGCCCGCATCGTGTACACGTGGATCGGTGGCAACGCGGCCACCAACGGGCACTGCTACGGAATGGTCTCTACGGCAGAATCGTATTTCCGCGATCCAGACGCATTACCAGCAGGTGTCGAGTCCGCGAGTGACATCCCCCGACCGACCGATGAGTATGGCGCCGTTGGTGACCGAATTCGGGAGTTGCAAGCCGCCCAGCTCGTCCGGTTCGAGCCCTATTGGTTCGCCCTCCTGGGTCTCCGCTGGGGACTCGCCGATCACAAAGCCTCTCTTGCCCAGATTACGGAGGCGATCGACGAAACTGGCACCGCCGGCATCTCACTCGATGGTGAGGCCAACGCTCATCAGGTGCTCGCCTACGATTACGAACGGTCGGACGACCTGACCCACGTTGCCCTATACGATCCCACCTTCTCGGCGGCCGACCACGAGGGAACCGCTGAACCGTGGGTCCTCTCCGTAGAGCACGACACGGGAGCCGTCCAGCAGATCCGTGATGGCTATGCAGATTTCCTCCATCACGATCCTGAAATGGACCTCCAAATGGTCGACGGGCTGATCGGGGGCCACGATCAGGTCCTTGGCACCCTCTCGAACGCGGTATTCTTCGGCCTTACAGCGGGCAGTACACTCGAGGTCGACGTCCCCAGGGAGGTGACCGTTGATCGACCCGGCGCCGAGTACGCGGACGACGGCCCGTATGCCGACGCGGCTGTTGTACTCGGCCCCCCGGACGAGTTTGAGCTCTCGATCGACGCCCCCGCGGGCGAGGCCTTCGAGCTCGAGGTGATTGGACTCAGGGAAGAGGAAGTAGTCCTGGACGACATCGTCTCGGCGACCGTGACCGAGGTCCCCGCTGAGCTGCAATTCCGGGTCGTTGATGCTGGGGAGGCGGTCGTCGATGTCATCGAGGAGGTGGAGGAAGAGACGGCAGAGTCCAACGGGAACGCTGACTGGATCGAAGGGGGGTGGTGGATCACGGCCGCCGTCGGGGCTGCGGGACTCGGCGTCGTCTATTTCTATCTCTCGCACCGTTCCAATCGAGATGGAAACTAATTCTGCCATCCGCAGAAGTCGAGGACACGGTGTGCCCATGGGAACCATCTAGAATCACTGGCAGGATGTAACATTCTAAAGATAGTGTGTTGAGAGATGGGTCGGTCACTCCTCGTACAAAGAGTTAACTGATAGGTTTGGCTGAGAAACAAGTCAATTGACCGTCAAAACCGGCCGAACTTACTTAAGAGAGTGGGTTGGGGCGGATTTGAACCGCCGGCCTCCTCCATGTCAAGGAGGTGTCATAGCCTGACTAGACCACCAACCCAACGCATCTGTTAATCATCCCGGAACCCAATTGAACGTTTCGGAACCGCCGCCTCGCGCGACGACACGCTTAAGCCAATGTACTTATTTGTACATCACATACCGGAAACGGGCATTGGTGTATCCATGGAAGCCATCATTCAGCGCGTAACAGACGGGGAGGACCTCTCGTTCGAGGAGGCCGAAGCGGCCGCAACCGCGATCTTCGAGGAGGCGACCGAGGCTCAGATCGGTGCGCTCCTTGCGGTGCTCCGAGCAAAGGGCGAGACCGAGACCGAGATCGCCGGCTTTGCGGCAGGCATGCGCAACGCCGCCCGCACGATCGATCCGGCCGTCACGCCACTCGTGGACACGTGTGGCACCGGCGGGGACGCCTACAATACGATCAACGTCTCGACGACCAGTGCGATCGTCGCCGCCGGTGCGGGCGTCCCGATCGCCAAACACGGCAACTACTCGGTTTCCTCGTCATCGGGTAGTGCCGACGTCCTCGAGGAGCTCGGCGTGACGATCGACGCCGAACCGCCCGCAGTCGAGCGCACCATCGAGGAGCGCGGGATCGGTTTCATGCTCGCGCCGGTCTTTCACCCGGCGATGAAGGCGGTCATCGGACCGCGTCAGGAGCTGGGCATGCGAACGATCTTCAACGTGCTCGGGCCCCTCACCAATCCCGCAGGCGCGGACGCGCAGGTGATCGGTGTGTTCGATCCCGACCTCGTTCCCGTGATCGCCCGGGCGGTCGCGACACTCGACGTCGATCGCGCGCTTATCGTCCACGGTGACGGCCTCGACGAGCTCGCGCTGCATGGCCCCTCGACGATCGCGGAAGTGGACGGCTCGCGGGTCGAAACCGACGAACTGTCGCCTCACGACGTTGGCCTCGAACCGGCCCCGGTCGAGGCGGTCGCCGGTGGCTCTCCAACCGAAAACGCCGCGGATCTCGAGGCAATCCTCGCCGGCGATGAACGCGGCCCGAAACGACGCTTGATCCTGCTCAATGCCGGCGCTGCCATCTACGTCGCCGGCGACGCCGACTCGATCGCCGACGGGATCGACATCGCGGCCGCCGCCATCGATGACGGCGATGCTCTGGACGTCCTCGAGCGGATGCGCCAACCGATCGCGCCATGATCACCCGCGTGAAGCTGTGCGGTCAGACGAGTGCCGCTGACGTGGCCGCAGCCGTCGACGCCGGGGCCGACGCCATCGGCGTGATCGCCGGCGTTCCGGTCGACACACATCGCGAAGTCGACCTCGAGACCGCCGCAACCCTGTTCGCGAACACGCCACCGTTTGTGACGAAGGTCCTCGTGACGATGCCCGAGACGCCCGCACAAGCCATCGATCGGATCGAGCAGGTCGACCCCGACCTGATCCAGCTGCACGGGAGCTACGAGCCGGACGCACTCGTCGACATTCGGGCGTCTACGCCGATCATCCACGCGTTCGATGTCGGCGACGAGGAGGCCATCACCGCCGCCGAACCGTTCGTCGACGCCATCCTCCTCGATTCGACCGACGAGCACGGCGCCGGCGGCACCGGCGAAACGCATGACTGGACGCTCGCGCGCACGCGTGTGAAATCAGCCTCCGTACCGGTGATCCTCGCCGGCGGACTCACACCTGCAAACGTCGCGACAGCAATCGAACGGGTTCGACCCTACGGCGTCGACGTGGCCAGCGGCGTCGAGACCGACCAGAACAAGGATCCGGCCGCCATGGCGTCGTTCGTCGCCACGGCCCGGGGAGGCGTCTGATGGTCGAGCACGTAACCGATCTGGCCCCGCTCGCGGCCAACCGGCCCGCCGACGCGCCGGCGGTCGTTCGGATTGCCGCCGAGCTGTCGGTCGATCCCACGCCCCTCGAGGCGTACGTCGCACTCACCGACCGGATCGACCCGGTGTACTCGTTCCTGCTTGAGAGTGCCGAAAAGGTCGATTCGAGCGACCCCGACGGAGCCTTTCGACCGTCCTCGGCCCGCCCCGACCGGCACGCCCGCTATTCGTTCGTCGGTTACGATCCCGTCGCGGTTGTCCGGATCACCGGTGCGGACGGGACGGTCACGCCGCTGCGGGAAGATCCACTCGTCGATGCGGTCGATCCGACCGGCGACGGTGTCATCGATCAGCTTCGGACGGCGCTGCCGGCGGTTCCCCGGATCGGCTTTCCGGGCGGTGATCGCCAATTGCTCGAGGGCGGGCTCGTCGGCTACCTCGCCTACGACGCGGTGTATGACATGTGGCTCGAACGCGTCGGCTGTACGCGACCGGTCACCGACCTCCCGGATGCCGCGTTCGTTGTCACGACGAAGACGCTCACGTTCGACGATCTCGCCGGCACCTGTACGCTGGTCTGTACGCCGCTGGTCGACCCCGAGACGGACCTCGAAGCGGTCGCCGCGACCGTTCGAACCGAGGCCGAACGCCTCGAGTCGATCCTTACCACCGAGTCGCCGATGCAGGGCGGCGGCTTCGAGCAGCACGCTGCCCGGGCGGACCCGCAGGCCGACTACGAGGACGCGGTTCGGGCGGCAAAGGAACACGTCTTAGACGGCGACATCTACCAGGGGGTCATCTCCCGCGAACGCATCCTCGAGGGTGACGTCGACCCCCACGCATTCTACGCATCGCTCCGGTCGATCAACCCCTCGCCGTATATGTACCTCCTGGCGTTCGACGACCACAGCATCGTCGGGGCCAGCCCCGAGACGCTCGTCTCGGTGCGGGGCGATCTGGTCACGTCGAATCCGATCGCGGGTACGTGCAAACGCGGAAACAGCCCGGTCGAGGACCGACGCCTGGCCGGTGAGATGCTCGCCGATGAAAAGGAACTCGCCGAGCACACGATGCTCGTCGATCTGGCACGCAACGACGTTCGGCGGGTCGCCACGCCAGGCAGCGTCCGCGTCGAGGA
>SKNY01000112.1 GCA_007123105.1 Salinarchaeum sp.
CGAGCGAGGATGTTCGTGAGCAACGTCCATGCGGGGTCGTCAACAGAGAGTGACAAAACCGCTTCGGAACACAAGAATTATATAACAAACCATATTCCACGATACAAAATTGAAGCGAACCTGCCATTCGTTTGTCTGAACGACGCGACCGCCGGCCAGCGCCGAACTCCGACGCCTCGAGGTTGCAGGAAGGAAGCGACGATAACGGTGGACGGCCACAGGGTGCGTTCGCATCACAGTACTCAGATATTATATTGATCATCCGACTCGAAGAGCTACGAGGCAAGGCTCGCAAGGGACCAACGGATGACCGAGGGAACCAACCCACAGGGACATCCCAACTCGCCCCGGAGAGCGGAATCGAGTTGGGCGGCTTTCGTACGTGATAATCGAGCCAGGTATTAATGAAACAACAATAAAAGTCGTTTGGGACCAGCCAGCTTGTTTGTGTGACGGGAACCTATAGCGTCCGCGTCGGCCAGGTGATTCGTGCACGACATCCCCGAGCGATCCACCCTGGTAGTCGAGGCGTTCGACAGTCAACGGCGGCCATCGACGTTTGCCGTTCCGGCTTCGGGCTGAACACCCACATAATGGACGAGCCCACGAACCACTTCGGGTACGCGTGTAGTACCAGATCTCGCTACCCCCGAACTGCTCGAGGCCGGAGTTCTGGAACGGTACCCGTAGAACATGAATACTAGTAGTTGGCAGACATGTCCATGGGCAAGAACGTCGAGGAGAGGTAATACATGAAGTTGTCCAGTTTGTTGGCCCGGGTCGGGCACAATAAGCCAAATCATGACCGATGCAACCGAGATCGCAGCGGCCGTTGCGGTTAGAAACAATCGAGGCTCGACCAGATCTAATGAGAATCACACCAGGAACAGCGGCTCTTTAAGCGGTGCATCGCTCAGATCCGGCCGCCGAACTCCATGATCACAAATGGGGTATCGAACACCTCAAGCGTGTAAGACTGGCGACCGACCGTCGGTCGTGCGGCATCCCCCCTGAGTTCATTCAGGAGTCAGGAAGTGACCACTCGGGATAGGTAACTGCGGTCCAACAGCCCAGCAGCCGAACGCGCATTGAGCACACAAGACACGGTCACTAGTTTGTCGACCCGGTCGGTCGACGCAATAACAAGACCCGGACCGCCGGATCAATTGGTGTGGCGATGCAAACGGCCAGATTCGATCGGATGCATCTCTGATGCGCAGACAGGTCGACACGCAATCACTAGCCACACATGGGGTTACGGGGTCGACGTAGTGCGGTGTGATCGCCACCGGGTCGAACGGCTGAAGAAAAACGCGCCGTTTAAGCAGGGCTCAACGGCCGAATCGATGCGTCTTGCGTGCGCGTTGCGACAACGCGCTCGACAAAGTTCTCGAACACACGTGTGGCGGTTTGGGCCTCTGCATAGGCCTCCTCGGTAATTCCTGCGAGGACGCGCTGCTTACGTCGCTCTGCGAGTTCATCCTTCGCCCGGGTGATCGCTTCGGCCGTCTCGATATCGTATTCGGGGTGGAACTGGACCCCGTAGACGTCATCTACCCGGAACCCGTGGATCCCGTACTCGTTCTCCGCCAGCAACTCGGCCCCGGCTGGGAGTTCGGTGACCGTGTCCGAGTGGGTCGTAAACGCGGTGAACCGTTCTGACATGTCGGCGAACAACGGTGCATCGGCGGTCCGTTCTATCTCCCGGTAGCCGATCTCGTACTCGCCCATATCCTCGACGGTTCCGCCAAGCACGTCCGCGAGTAACTGGTGGCCAAAACAGACGCCAAGGACCGGGAGCTCCGCCTCGATTACCTGGTGTACGTACGCTTTGAGCGGTGGCAACCACGCCTCGTCCCAGTAGACGGACGCCCGCGAGCCAGAGACGACACACCCATCAAACGCACACGATTCCGGAAGCTCGCCGCCGGTCACGTCGTACTCTACGAGCTCTACCGGGAGCTCGCGACGGAAATTCCGCCTGGTATATTCGTCCTGATGGGAGGCGTTCAAAAACGCCAGCCGCAAGTCGCTCATTAACCTATATTAGGGTGCGTAAACCCTCAAGAGCGTTCCGACTTCGTCGTGCAATACGAGTTATGACTGTACTAGAAGAGTGCCGCCCGGGCGAGCTGGTGGACAAGCATCCCACACCCCAGGTGAGATTCGTAGTGATCGGTTGTTACGGTCGCCCTGGGCAGCGGGGCATCAAAATACACGTCCCGAACCTGGTGTGCCAAGTCGATTGCAGGTGAGCGCCATCGCGATCCATCATATTCGGTGAGGTCGCAGAACAATCCAAGTACCGTTGCGACGTCTGCCGCCCGGACCGGGATATCATCATCCGCGTCGAGCGTCCGACGGGTCGAGGGTTCGAGTTTGATCGATGCGTCTGCGAACGGCAGCGATCCCCCGGCAGGAAACGGATGCTCCAGATAGTGCTCCCCGATCGTGCTGGCAAAGTCGAGACAGTCCTCTCGGTTGCTCCGCACAGCGATTGCGAGCAGCAACCGGGCGGTGCCGGCGATCGGCGAACCGCCGCCATATGCGCTCACCCAGGTCGGACTCGGTTTGAGTTCGAAGTCCGTTCCGGTCCGCGGAGAGAAGGTTCCTGTCTCGAGATCGGTTTGTCGACAACTCGTCACGAACTGCCCAGTAGCTGGGTCTTGTGGTATCTCGAAGAACCCGTCGACGTACGTGTGTGCTCGTTCGCGGAGCGTCGCGGCCAGTTCGGGGACATCGGCTTCAAGCAGGGAGGCGGCCCGAAGGAAGCTATCTGCTGTCGCAAGGGTCTGCCCACCCGAAAGCTCGTCAGTGCGGCCACGACGTTCGAGCGAAAGGAGACCTCGCGCATCGTCGTGTCGGTACTCCCACCAGTAATCAGCCATCCGTTCGATCTGGCGGAGGTACTCCGGGTGTTCGGCACACGTGTACGCGAACGCCCAGTCCAGCAGGTAGTAGCTGCCATACCGCGGGAAATCACACGAACGATCACCGAGGGGGTACCTGTCCTTCTCCAGAAGATACGCGTGTCGGTTGTACTCCGGTCGATCCGGATCGTTGTACTGGAAGCGGAGCCCGTCGGCGAACCCGTGGACCGCCCCAGGATTGGCTTCGGCGATTCTGTCCCAGAGTCGAGGCGGCGCCAAATTCGTGTGATCGTGGATGATCGGCCCGGGATCCTCGCGTGGGTATGCGCGACTGTTGCCCGGTCGGTCGGTCCGCACGTTCCAGTAGGCGTGTTCTCCCCAGGGGAACAATCCGGTTGGGGTGTTCGTACAGTGCGTCGCGAACCGATGGACGTACCGATCGGCAGCAGCGCGGTAGCCCGGCCGGTCGGTGGCCTCGGCAACGAGATCGAGCGCATCGAGTACGGGCACGTCGTCGAGTAGATTACTCCCGAAGTGTGCGCGGTCGGTCGGCCGTTGTCCGGGAATTGCCGGTGGTATTTCGAGACACATGCGACCGCTTTCCCGCTCGAGCATCGACGGGACCAACCCGTCGTACGGTTGGGCCGCCCGCACGATCGCATCAAGCGCGTCACAGACGGTTGGGAGCAGGTCCTCAGGCATGAGCCGTGTCGAGTCCTCGCATACCCGACCTCCGCCGATCCCGGTTGTAAAACCCGTGGGTAGTCGCTAGAGAAGGACTGCAAGGACTGCCAGGACGAGGAAAATGATGACGAACCACTTCGCCACGGTCATCGTCACACCGGCGACGCCAGAAGCACCGACGGCAGCGGCGATGATCGCCAGTACAAAGAATACCACCGCCCAGTACAGAAACTCCCCTTGCAGCGGAACGGGCTGGACGAATTCGACGACTGCGAGTTGCCGGGTAGGTTCAAGGCGCATACTAGCACACGGGTTGAGTACCTCATAACTACGAGCTTGGTAACCAACACAACGGTCGAAACGGACCGATCAGACGTCGAGGGCAGACCGCAAGAGTGCCGGGGCCTCCTCAAGCGCATCGTCCAGCGCATCGACGTCCGGTCCACCGCCCTGTGCGAAGTCTGGCGGGCCGCCGCCACCACCGCCGACCAGCTCGGCAAGCCGGGAGACGACGTCACCGGCATGTACGTCGACTCCGCCAGGCACGGCCACCACGAACTGGGCACCGTCTGCCGCACCGGCAATGACGGCCACGCGGTCCTCGTCGGCGATCGCGTTCGCGGTTGCTCGCAGTGCATCCATGTCGCCGTCGATCCGACGCACCACCGCCTCGGTCCCGTCGAGTTCGACCACGTCCCCATCACTACCTCCGCCTGCCCGCACGCTCGCAAGCTCCTCCTGGAGCGCTTCGATCCGCTTGCCGCGAGCTTTCCAGTCCTCGAAGAACCGTTCTGCCGTCGCCGGCACTTCCTCCGGACTGACGTCAAGGACCGCCGCGGCCTCGGCCAGCAGGTCATAGCGCTCCTGCATCGCGTCGATGGCGGCGTCACCGGCTGCAAACGTCAACCGCTCGATGCCATCCTGGATCCGCTCGGTCCGTTCGATCGTGATCAACCCGACGTTACCGGTTCGACCGACGTGGGTGCCCCCACACGCCTGGACGTCGTCGGCAATGGTGATCGTCCGAATATGTTCACCGGGCGGAATCCCGCCCTGGTACAGATCGAACCCATACTCGGCCTCCGCTTCGTTCCGGTGGGGCCACGCCGATTCGACCCGCACGTTGTCCCGGACGACCGCGTTGGCCCGCTGCTCGATGCGTTTTGCGGTCTCGCGGTCGATCCGTTCGTAGTGGGTGACGTCCAGTCGAGCGCTGTCGGTCCCCTTCTGGGCACCGGCCTGTCGAATATGCTCGCCGAGGATCTGTCTGGCGGCGTACCCGACGATGTGGGTGGCCGTGTGGTGGGCCATGAGTCGTTGTCGTCGAGTGACGTCGATCTTGCCCCGGACGAACTCGCCCTTGCCGGGATCCTCATCGGTCGTATGAACGATTACCTCACCGTGTTTCTGGACGTCAAGGACGCGGACGGTCCGGTCCTCCGTCGACAGCGTCCCGTGGTCGGCCGGCTGGCCACCACCCTCGGGATAGAATAGCGTCTGATCGAGGACGACGGCCCAGTCATCCTCGCGCTCGAGGACGTCGATGATCACCGCCTCGAACGAGGTCGCGTACGGATCGTCGTAGTACAGCGGTTCGGTTTCCGGGAGGTCATCGAATCGATCTTGCTCTGCGGCGGTGGCCGCCGCGGCCACCGCGTCGTCGTGACGTTCGGCCACCAGCGCGTAGAAGTTTGGTGGAATGTCGACGTTTGCACCGCTGTCAGCAGCGATCTCCTCCACCATGTCCGGGTGGATTCCGTGACTGTCGTATAACTCGATCAGGACGTCAGTGGGGATCGGCTCGTTGCGTTCGGCGTACTCCTCGGCGGTTGCCCGCACCCGTCGGCCGCCTCGTTCGAGCGTTTCGCGGTACTTTTCGACCTCTCCGCGGACGATCTCTCGGATCGTATCCCGGTTTTGATAGTCGAGCCGCTCGGCCTGCATGTCCACCAGCTCGTCGAGTGGTGCATCGATGCCGACCGTATCGACGAGGCGTTTGGTCCGACGCAGGACCATCCGGGCAAGATACCCACTCCCCACGTTCGAGGGGACGATCCCATCACCGAACATATACGCCAGCGTGCGACAGTGATCGGCGATCGCATAACACCGTTCGAGTGGCTCCATGAGGTCGCGCAACCGGGCGACGTCGACGTCGATGGCCGCGGCGATCTCTTCGCGGGCCGTATCGACATCAGCGACCTCGTCGGCGTCTAACTGACCGGCGAGCACAGACGCCCGGTGGACGATCCGTGCGTCCTCCTCGTCCATTTCGATGCCGGCCTGGTCGGTGAGGAACGCGATCATGTCCGGATAGATCGCCTCGTAGACCGTCGGCGTCCCCTGGCTCATCCAGGTCCATCGTTCGATGCCGTATCCCGTATCGACAACACGACGGTCCATCCAGGCGTAGCGATTGCCGTCCTTGAGTTCGAACTCGCCGTCGGGATCCTGCTCCATCGCCATGAAGACCAGCGTGGAGAGCTCGAGGCCCTTGTAGATCCCTTCGAAACACGGCCCGGCGTTGCCGCCGCCAACCCAAAGGTCCTCGATGTACGTGACATCGTCCAGATCGGCGCCGAGGTGAGCTAAGAAGTCATCACAGAGCTCGACGGTCCGTTCCTTCCAGTAGATCTCGCCCGCGTATGCGTACTCGCCGTTCTCGTCCGCATTGAACGCGTGATGGCCGCCCATCTCGAAGGCCATTGTGTGCCGGCCCGTCCGGCCGACGTTGTCGATGTCACCCATCCGGATACACGGCTGGGAGACGACCAGCGGATTCGCCGGCGGCGGGGCGTCTCCAGACGTAACGTGTGGCTGAAAGTCATAGATCGACGCCTGGGTGAGGAGGACGTCGTCGCGCCACCGGTTGGCGGCCACCGGATAGGGATCGATCCGTTCGTGGCCACGCTCTTCGAAGAACGAGAGGAACGCCTCGCGCATCTCCTCGAGGGTGTATGACTCGGCGAAGCCGGGATCGTCGATGAAGTCGTAGGTCGCACACGGCGGTTCCCCGCAGTCCACCCGGTCGGCATCCCGGGTCCAGAAGTGGCGCTCGCAGTGGTCACACTGGTTCCGGTGAAAGCCATTGTCCTTGAAATACCGGAGCCGGTACTCCGACGCCAAGTCGCTCATCGACAGCAACTGACCGTGCCGCTCGTAAAACGCTTGCGTCACGCCCGGTCGAGGATGAAAAGAACGCCGTCGGGTCCGAGGCAGCACGATCCGCGGTGAAGCGCCCGCGCCGTCCGCAGGCAGGTCATGGGTGGTTGTGGAGAGCGAGCGACCGCTCACTCGGTCGCCTGATTCGCCACCGACGCCAGTAACGCCTCGAGCTGGATCCGCTCGTTGGCGCCCTCGGCGATCCGGAAGTCGGCTTCACCGATCCGTTCGAGGAGGTCGACGGCCACTCGATCGGATAGTCCGACGTCCCAGACGGTGCGGTGGAGCTGGTCGATGACGTCCGTCCCGGCGAGTCCCGCGTCGTCGAGCAACTGGTCGAGGATCGCCCGGGCAGCGGCGAAGTCGCCATCCGCCGCGGCTTGGACCATCTCCTGGACGATCTCGGGGCGGGCCGTACTCGTCAGCATGTACACCGTCTCCTCGTCCACAGTCTCGCCGAGGACCGCCGCGGCCTGGAGGGCATTGATCGCTTTGCGCATGTCGCCATTGGCGGCGTACACGATCGCGGCGATCCCGTCGTCGGTGACCTCGATGGCCTCCTGCGCGGCGATCTCGCGCACACGCCCTTCGACCGCCTCGTCGTCGATGCCACTAAACCGGAAGACGGCACAGCGAGATTGAATGGGGTCGATTATTTGAGAAGAATAGTTACATGATAAAATAAATCTGGTATTGCCAGAAAATTGTTCCATCGTGCGGCGGAGCGCGGCCTGGGCGTCCGAGGTATTGTGGGTCAGGATCCCGTTCCCGAGCATGAAATTGGGCGTTCCTTCCATCGTGATGTTGTACGCCTTCCCCCGGTGGCTGTAATTGATCTTCCGCACACGAACCGTATCCACCTGTCGTCGTCCTCCATCGAACGCGACGAGGGGATCAAACTCACCCCACTCATAGTGGACGTGGTGCGGAAGTTCCTTATCACCAATCACGACGTATCGGTACTCATCACCGTATAATTCGAGAAATTCCTCAGCCTTCTCCATTCCACCCCATAAATGAACGTCCCCTTTGACCTCAATCACCGTATCGCCAATTTTGAAGTCCGGGTGATAAACCGAGTCCGATAACTCAAAGGCGGGCTCATATTCGTACTCAATGCCGGCATCTTGAAGCGCCATCGCGACTTCGAATTCCCAATCCGAGCGGACGACGTGCCCGAGCTCATCTTCATAGCGCACATTGCCACCCCCTGTAGGTTTGTGACCTTTAAGTGCCTTCGAGACTTTAGCGGCGATCTCCGGATCTCGCATCGGGTTGTTATCGCCCGTGATATCACAGACCGGATAATCGATTTGTTCGATCGCCTTACGGTGGATTTCCTTTCGCTCGGCTTCATCGAGACTCGCCCACCATTCAGAGCTTGCTTTCCCGATCTTTTCTTTCACCGCTTCGGGGTCGGCATCGATAGTCCACTCCTCCCACGTAGTCCCGGAACGCAATTCGCTGATCTTTCGTTTGAATTCGCGAATCGTGTCCTCGTCCATCTCGGAGATGTGGACCCCGTGGAATTCACCTCCGTAGTTGGGATTGTTTTCCCCTGCAAATCTACCGTCGGATAGCTTTTCAACGATTTTCTGGCGCCGTTCATCCGACCACGTCGTGCCGTACATCGGATTCCCGTCGCCTTGCATCTCGCGGCTGTGACCTTCGTTCTTGCATGCTTTCGAACAGAACCTACCTGCCGTCCAATCCCCACAGTTGTCACATCGCGAAACACCGATGTCTTCGCCGAAATCGGCAATCTCGTCACCCGGTTTCAAATCCTGCAACTCTCGTTCGATGAGTGTGCCATTATCTTCGATCACGAAGAACGGATGACTGAGGCTTGCGAGTACCGATCTCCCGTCTTCTAACTCGATTTCGAAGAAATCCGCCACACCCGAGTCGACGAGTTTCCCTTTGTCCGACTGGATTTCGTTTGTCTCGAAATCGACGGATGGCATCGGTTCACCGTCCTCCGCGATCTCCTCGATTCGCTTCACCTCTGGAGCTGACGGATAGCCTGCGACGACTTCGGTCCCTGGCGGGACACACAACGAGTCAGCCTCATCAAGGAATATCACCCGGTAATCATAGCCACCAAAACTCGCGCGAGCGAAATCCTTGATCCGGCCGCGGACCACGTCGATCCCGCGGTCGTCGGACGCGTTGAGCTCGAGGAAATTCTCCTGCCAGTCCTCGCCGTAGAGTTCGCGGGCGATCGCTTGGGCGGCCGTGGTGTTGTGCATTACTGTTGGCACGGTGCCAGCGACGTAGTTGCGGGTTTCCGGAACGGCCAGATCGTACACCCGCCGCGGACCGGATATCGATTCAACGGCGACCACTTCGTCGAAGTACAGCTCCGCCGAGGCGAGGAGATCGAGATGGGCAAGGTCAAAGGCCAAGGATGTGTCGACGGCAAGATTCGTCTCCGATTTGAGCTGCAGTCGAGTTCCGATAGCTGCGCCGGTCGACGAACGCGATCGCTCCTCAAGTCTGCCAGAGACGCAGTCGATTCGATCCCGAGCATCGGCCACGAACCGGTTGAGCGCTCGTTGGTAGGCCTCCCTGTCTACAGCAGCCGTTGGCTCGGAGAAATACCGGTCGATAGACATCCCGAGCCGCGCGCCCACCCGCTCGACGGCCCGTTGGGAGGGTACAGTGTCAGGTTCGGCGGCGAGTGGCTCCTTGGATCGGGCGTCCGTCCGGTCGCTGCCGATAATCGTATAGAACCGATCCACGTAGCGCTCACCCCTGATCTCGAGGGTCGGACGACTCGACACCGAATCGGTTCGGTGAGTCGGAATTCCAACCGCCGCAAGCTGGTATGCGAGCGTTGTCAATCGGTCCGGGGAACACCCCCGGAAGGCAATGACTCCGGCATCGGTTTCACTTCCATAGGCATCGAACTGTTCCCGGAGCGAGGAAGACTCGACAGCCGCGTTCGCAGAATCCATCGGGAGTGAAGCCGGGCGAGCGATGCGATCGCCGTCGGCAAGCTCATCGGCCGGCACCCACCGAAATCCATCGTGATCGAGGACGAGGAACCGATGCTCAGGCGTCACGGTCGGATCGCAGCCGTCACGGGTCCGTACCGTCCGTAGATCCTCGGCCATTTGGCTGTATACGTGGTCCGGCGTTGTAAACGAAAACTCGCCCGTCCCCTCGAAAGTGAGAATTTGGAGTTCAGTTGGCGGGGCTGCAAATCCCTCGACATCGCCCACCACGTCCTCGATTCGTTCCACGCCGCGGTTCGTGATCACGGGAGTCTCTCCAGCCACACATTTCCCCGTACCTGCCGGGCCCCCAAACAGAAGGTTCGGAAGATCGTCGCGTTCGACGTAGCTCTGCAGCCGCGGAATGATGTCATCGTGGCCGTGGATGTCCGCCAGCCGCTCCGGGCGGTATTTCTCGATCCAGATGTCCGCCCGTCCCGGCGCCGGGGACGCGGGTTCGCTCATGGACGAGCGTTGCACCGGCCGGGCATAAAACGACCGAGGTCGGTGCCGACCGAGGCGTTTAGGACCGCCGAGGCCCCTCCGGACGAACATGGACGTTACGGTGGAGGTACTCGGTGACGACACCTACGAAGTGTCGGTCGACGGCACGTACGCCGACGTACTCCGGGCCGTCGAGCTCCACCCGCAGGCCGCGACGGTGCTCGTCGACGGCACGCCGGTGCCGAACGACCGGGAGATCGACCGGACCGACGTACAGGTCCTCCGGCTCATCCGTGGCGGGTGAAGTCACCATCCGGCCGGCGACCACCGAGGAGGCCGAAGACGCAATCGCGATCCTCGATGGCGCGATCCTTTCGTTCGACCGCGACGCGATCCGCGACCCCAGTCCAGAAACGACGGTCTTGCTCGCGATCACGGATCGGCCCGTCGGTGCCGCCCTCGTCGTGGAGACCGAACTCGTCGCCGTGGCCGTCCGGCCCCGCCACCGCCGTCGCGGCATCGGCACCGCCCTCGTCCGGGGCTGTCAGGACCGACGGCATGCACTTGAGCTGTCTGCAGATGCTGCGCTCGCGCCCTTTTACGTCGAATGCGGCTTCGAACTGGTTGACCGTGCCGACGGTCGCATCACGGGTATCTGGCGCTCAGACGATCGGCTCAACGATTGAACGGCCCGCCGCGAGGACCTCCTCGACCCGATCGCGGTCCGGCGCCTCCGCATACACCCGCAGAACTGGTTCGGTGCCACTCGGCCGGACGAGTACCCAGCAGCCGTCCGCCAACGTAATCTTGCATCCGTCGACGGTCGCGACGTCGGCGACATCGCTCCCGGCGATCGACTCGGGGACCGCGCCGTCGAGGGCCTCGAGGACCGCCTCCTTCTCGCCGTCGCGACACTCGATGCTGATCTTGTCCTGGACGATCCGGCCGTACTCGTCGAGCAGGCGGTCGATCCGGGCGTCGATGGGTTCGGCGGCGGTCATCGCACAGATCAACGCCGCCATGAGGACGCCGTCCTTTTCGCGGACGTGGCCGCGGATGCCGTAGCCGCCGCTCTCCTCACCGCCGATCAGCGCGTCGTGCTCGCGCATCGCAGCAGCCACCCACTTGAAGCCGACGGCGGTCTCGATCACGTCCTCGTCGTGGGCGGCTGCGATCCGGTCGATCAGATGGCTCGTCGAGACCGTTCTGACCGCCGGTCCGGCGTCGTCCTCGAGAAGATAGTCATAGAGTGCTGCGTACAGGAGGTTGGCGTCGAGGATGCCGCGGTCGGGCGTCGCGACGACGATCCGATCGGCGTCACCGTCATTGGCAATCCCCAGATCCGCGTCGTGGCGGGCGACCGCCCGCGCAAGGGTCCCGAGCCGGGCGGCAGTCGGTTCGGGAGCGCCCCCGCCGAACGTGGGATCGCGCGTACACCGGTAGGTCATCACGGCGGCACCACACGCCTTGAGCAACCGGTCGGTAACCCCACGGCCGCTCCCGTGCATGGCGTCATAACACACGGACAACCCGTCGATGCCGGCGACGTCGACGAGATCACGGACGTGATCGAGATAGGCAGTCCGCGGGTCGGCCAACCGGTCGTCGGCCCCGGCCGCCGGGAGCTGTCTGGGTTCGGCTAGCCGCGCCTCGAGGGCGTCGGTCACTGTTGGCAGCGCCGGGGCACCGGCTGCGGTGATGAACTTCACCCCGTTGTACTCGGGCGGGTTGTGCGAGGCGGTGATCATGATGCCGCCGCTGCACCGGCGCTCTGCAATCTGCCAGGCCAACAGCGGGGTCGGCAGGTCCCGCGGCATCCGTCGGACGTCGATCCCATTGGCGAGTAGAACGTCGGCCACGGCGTCGGCAAATCCCCGCGAGCTCTCCCTGGCGTCGTAGCCGATCGCGATCGGCGCCCCCGTCAGCCCGTGATCGGCCAGATAGGTGGCGACCGCCTGGGCGACGATCCGGACGCGGTCGGTCGTGAACGTCTCCAGATCCGCTCGCCACCCGTCGGTCCCAAAGGCGATGGGGGTCTCCATGCGCTGTCCTGTATCGGCGTCGCCATTAAACCGGTCGAGTTCAGGACGACGCCACCAGTCGCGCCTTGTCGGCCCGCGTGAGCGCCTTGATTGCTGCCTCACGGCTGAGAGCGGCACTCCGGCTTGCGAACGATTCCCGGTGAACGACGCGAAACGGCCCCCGGCCCCGGGTGTACTTTGCCCCCTCGCCGGCGTCGTGTTCGGCGAGCCGTCGCGCCACGTCGGTGGTGTAGCCGGTATAGAAGCTCCCGTCCCCGCACTCGAGGACGTACACGACGTGCCGACCCATCGGTCGGCGAATGGAAACGTCCGACCAAGAAGGTCCCGGTCGGATGGTGCAGCCGCTCTGTGCCCCAGAGACCGTGGAGGGCGGTGGCGGGGGTTATGCGGAGTCCGCTTGTTGTGCGCGGGACCTGGAAACGCTGGCGATGCCAGCGTTCGCCGAACAGGACGGGCACGCCAGGAGATCGCCCGACTCGTCGGCGAAGACCCGGGCGAACTGATCGGAGACGTGCTCCCCGCAGTGGTCGCATTGTGGCATGTTGTCTGCCGGCACGAGGCCGGAAACACACTACGGCCTACGAGCACATAATCATGTTGGCAGCTCCAATGGTCTGGGGACGGCGCTCACGTATCCGTTCTGGCCGCCGCGATCGCCCGGGCAATCAGGCCAGCTTGGGCCCCGGCGACGAACCCGGCATCGATGTTGACGACCGAGAGAATCGTACACGACTGCAGGATACCGGCCAGCGCTGCCTCCCCGTCGGCACCGTGGCCGTACCCACACGAAACCGGCACCCCGATCACCGGAACGTCCACCAGCCCAGCGACCACGGTGGGCAACGCGCCTTCCCGACCGGCGGCTACGATCAACACGTCCACCGTTCGCAGCTCGGGGATACGATCGGTGATACGGGTGAGGTTCGCGACGCCGACGTCGTGGATGCGTTCGACCCCGACACCGATTTCCTCGAGGACCGCAGCTGCCTCGCCAGCGACCGCCGCGTCGGCCGTGCCGGCCGCGACGACGCCAACTGTGGCGTCGACTGCGGGCGGTGCGTAGTCCGGGCCGTGGACGATCACGACACCGGACCGCTCGCGGACGTCGACGGCAGCATCCGGATGCTCCTCGCCGAGGTGTTCGCGGATCGCCGCCCGATGGTCGTCCGTCGTTCTGGTCACGATGGCATGCTCGGTCGTCCGGAGCGCTGTGTCGGCCAGCGCAGCTACCTCGGCTGGCGTTTTGCCGTCCGCCAGAATCCCCTCTGGGATGCCGCGGCGGCGCTCCCGGGCCGTATCGAACCGGCCCACCTCACCGGTCAGATACCCTGCGAGCTGTGCCTCGGCCTCGTCGACGCTAATCGACCCGGCCGCAACCGCCTCGAGCACGTCGCGCATATGTACTCCTGTGGGATCGACCACTACGTACCCATCGGTCCCGAGGCCACAAACCCCTACGAACCGGCCGTAGACGGTCTCTGATGCCAAACATTATAACGGACGGCGCGGAAACCACGTCTGTATGACGGACCTGATCGTCAAAGCCGCCGTTAAGGAAGCGCTCGCTGATAAGAACGTGTCGTCCGACTTTTACGGTGCACTGAACGCCGAAGTCGAAGACCTGCTCGCTGATGCATCCCGCCGGGCGGAAGCAAACGACCGAAAAACCGTTCAGCCGCGCGACCTGTAAGCGGCCCCGTTTTCGTCCGTCGACGCGCTACGAGCAACTGCGCTCGATGACGTCGACACCGGTTTCCGTTCCGACGTAGGCGACATCGAACAGTCCCACGAACAGCCCGTGGTCGATTACGCCCGGGATCGCCTGGAGTTGCTCGGCGAGTCGCGCAGGCGTTGGGATCGGGCCAAAGTCGCAATCGAGCACCTGGTTTCCGTTATCTGTGATGACCGGGCCGCTCTTTGCTGTCGCCCCACGAACGGTTGGCGTCCCGCCGAGCGCGTCGATCTGGGCGGCCACGAATGGACGCGCATCCGGGAGCACCTCGAGTGGTACCGGCGCGTCGAGTGCGTCCGCCCGCTTGCTCGCGTCGACGACCACCAGAAAGCGGTCCGCAGCGGCGTCGACGACTCGTTCGCGAGCGTGGGAGGCGCCGCCCCCCTTCAGCAGTGCGTCGCCGGCGAGCTGGTCTGCCCCGTCGATCGCCACGTCGATACCCGAGACGTCGGCCGGCGCCCGGACGGGGACCCCGACCTCGCGGGCCAGATCTGCGGCCTGGTATGACGTCGGAATGCCGACCACGTCGAGCCCTTCGGCCACGCCCGCCCCGAGCGCCCGGATCGCGTGCGCGGCCGTCGAGCCCGAGCCGAGCCCCACGACATCGCCGTCCGAGACGGTGGCGACGGCGGCCTCGGCGGCCTCGCGTTTGTGCACGTCGCGTGCGGTCATGGCACCCGTTTTGCGGGCCATCCCGAAAACGTTGCAGATCCGGAGGTGCAGCAGAAACAGGGCGAACGCCGACGGCAACGGCAGCGGCAACGGCAACGACAGTGCGAGGACCCGTCAATCTGCCAACCGCTCGAGGACGGCGTCGGCGTCGTGGCTGAGCGAGAGCTGGCGCGAGCGCCCCCGGCCGTCGAGACTCGTGTATTCGGCGTTGATGACGCCGAGCTGGTCGAGCTTGTTGATGAGCTCCGAGTAGCGGGTGTAACCGAGGCCCGTCCGTTCCTCGAAGTCCTCGTACACCTCGCCGGCACGGCCGCCCTCGTTGTCCGCGATCGACCGGATGAGCGCGGCCTCACTGTCGCTCACGCCCTGGAGCTTATGCGAGAGCTGGACGTGTTTGGACTGTTCGTACGCCTGTTCGACGTCCTCGAGTTCGACCGAACGGCTCGCGCGGAGTTCGGCGTTCAACCCGGCCCGGCGGAGCAGGTCGATCCCGACCCTGAGGTCGCCGTCGTCGGCGGTCAGCTCGGCCACGCGGTCGATAACAGTGGCGTCGGCGACGCCCTCGTGAAACCCGCGCTTGACTCGCTCGTTGAGAATGTCGACGATCTCCGTGACGTCATACACCGGGAAGTAGATCTCCTCGGGTCGGAACACCGACTGGACCCGCGAGTCTAGCTGTTCGATGAGTTCGAGGCCGAGGTCAGAGGAGACGAGTAGCACGCCGATCTTCGCGCCGGGGTGGGTCTCGTGGGCGCGCAACAGCGAGTACAGCGTATCGTCGGCTTCCCCCTCGTAGAACAGGTAGTTGACGTCGTCGAGGGCGACGACGAGCACCTCCTCCTCGTCGATGATCCGGTCGGCGACCTGGCCGAACAGTTTCTTAAAGGAGACGCCGCTCGAGGGTGGTTCGTACTCGAACGTTGCCTCGAACAGCCGCGAGAATACCGCATATCGGGTGGCATTAACCTGGCAGTTGACGCGGACTGCCCGGACACCCGGCCGGGGGTTCAACTCGTCGAAGAGCTTCTCGATCGCCGTCGTCTTGCCCGTTCCCGGGGGCCCCCGAATGATTCCGTTGAGCGGGCGGGCCCCCCGCACGGCCGGTCTGAGCGCATACTGGAGGCTCTGGAGCTGGGTCTCGCGATGTCTGAACGTCTCCGGCACCCAGTCGATCTCGAAGACGCGCTCGTTCCGGAACACTGACTCGTCCCAGGAGAGTACGTCGTCGTTCGGATCGCCTGGCATCACTTTCACCAGGCTTCTGCGCGTACTTAACTCTTGCAACCTGTCGGTGAGGTCTAGAGGACGTCGGCCGCCGCGAGATCCCAACCGTCGAGATACGACCGTTGGGCATCGACGAGGGCGGTGAACATCGCCCGTGCGTCGTCCGGAGCGCAGGTGCGAACCTGGGCGTCGGTGAGAAATCCGGCATACGCGGCGTCGACGTCACCGGTCCGGGAGGCGGTGACGATGGACTCGATCGTCTCGACGTGATCGCGGACGAGCCCGGCCGCCGCCTGGGGGAGCGGATCTGCGGTCATCGGGGTAATCTCGTCGGCTCGAACGATTGCGTTCGTCTCGACGGCGACGGCCGACGGCAGATCCGGTACTTGGCCGCGATTCGGGAGGTTCACGTTCGTCACAAATTGGCGTTCGCCACTGAGGCCGGCGAGGACATCGACGAACACCTCGTGAGACCGGGTGAGCTCGAACGGCTTGTCCCCGCGCATCCAGGCCGTGACGTCGGTCGTCTGCTCGGAATCGGTCGGTGTCCAGTGTTTGCGCCGGAAGTCGCTGTCCGTCCGTTTGACGCCCCAGCGCGCCAACGTCTTGGCACCGCCACGGAGGAACCAAGTAGCGTACTCGACGAGGTGCCGGTCCCCGGCAGCGGGCAACGCGTCGAACCGGCGGAACAGCTCCCAGGTGACCTGCCAGTTGTCGACGAACGGGCTCTCCGCATCCAGCTCGGCAGTCGTAAACCGGCGGTTCGCCGGCGGTGTGTCCGCCCGTTCCTCGAGCACCGGCCAAAAATCGCGCCCGTCGACGCGTACGTCGGTCATCCACGTGAAGTGGTTGATGCCGGTGACGGTATCGAGGACGTCGTCGGCGTCGTAGTCGGCACCCCATGCGTCCGACGCAATCGCAGCGATGTGTCGACGGGTACCGGCGACCTCGTGACAGAGTCCAATCGCGTTGATCCCCGGGTATTCGTCGTACAACGCCCTGGTCACGAAGTGGACGGGATTCGTATAGACACACACCCAGGCGTCCGGACAATGCGTCCGGATCGCCCGCGCGAACCGGCGGTATTGGGGAATCGTCCGCATCGCCCGGAAGATCCCACCGGGCCCGATCGTCGCCGAGACCGCACCGTAGATGCCGTACTCGAGTGGAATATCGAGATCGTGGACGAACGTCTCGCGAGGGTCGTACTGGGTGGAGAGGACGACCACGTCGGCGCCGGCCAATGCGGTCTCGATCTCCTCGGCGACGTCGTAGGACCAGTCGGC
>SKNY01000040.1 GCA_007123105.1 Salinarchaeum sp.
CATCCAAGCACGAAAGGATGTCGAGGACGACGGGTATAGTATATTCCGGGTCCAGTCGGTCATACTCCATAGCCGAGACCATCCCGCCAACCGAAATAAGTAATTTGATAACATATCCAAGAACCATTGCAATCGGTATCGTGAATGGAGGATGGCCATGGACAGTCCCAGCCGCGGGAATCGAACTTGTAGGCGCAGCACACGCTATTGAACCACATCGTCATCGAGTATGGTCGCCGTGAATGCTTGGCCACGATCATTACTGGCCCGGTCAGAGGCATGTGCGGTAGGGAGAGTGTGTTAGGCATTCACGATGTATCCTAAGAATGTATTTATAAAGTTCTTAAGGGGGCGGACACCTGGAGCACCCTACCGGGATGGCCATATGGAACATGTTGGTATCCGCGCAGCTACGATGGCAACAAATACATCTGATTATCGGAGTATGAGATGGTTGCGGCACCGGGGGCTGCGTTCGGCGCAGGTGGGGAGGGCTATCTCAGATTCAGTTTTGCCAACGATCTCGATCGACTCAAGACAGGGTTTGACCGATTCGAACGGATGGTTCGTGCCGAAACGCAGGGATGATCGTCCGGCGAGGGTTTCACACCCGGCGCAACGCGAATGCAACCAAGGAGCGCCGTCAGATGTGGTTCACCCATTGAGACGGTTGAGGGTGTGTAGCGCATTAATCCGACCAGCGCCGAGTTCGGGATCACTCCGGCCACTGGCTCCCTCGGCACCCTGCTCGATCGTATTGATGACGCGCCGTGGGTTCATGTCCGGTTCGAGTTCGCGGACCAGCGCGACGACTCCCGCTACATGTGGTGCCGCGAACGACGTTCCACCCTGCCAATCGTACGTGTGTAGATCCAACCCCGGAATGTACGTTGTTGCAATGATCCCGTTGAGCGGGAATGGGTACTCACCGGTCGTACACGGGAAACATTCCGCGATGAAATTCTCGTTGACGACTGGAATCGGAAACACCGCGTCGGGAAATGCGAAGCACACTTCGGTGTCCAACCCCGGCTCGGCAAATTCCCGGTCTTCCGGCTCGATGAACTCCGTGAACGGACCGTCCGGGAAGTCTGGATCGACCGGCTCGAACTGAGCAATATATTCGGCATAGCCACAATAACTCGTGACTGGGTCTGCCATCCCCCCACCAGGAGCAGCGACATCGATCACGTTGGTCCCGTAATTCGAATAAAACGTCAGCAACTCGTCGGCTCCGGTCGCACTCGCGGCCACCGTTCCTGCCATACTTGCCCCGAACACGACCATGCCTCCCTGCTGGAGGTTTGTGCCAGAGTTCCCTGCCGCGTAGACAACCACCGTGCCGTCTCGCACGGCGTGATTGGCGACACGCTCATCTGCTGCTCTGATCCCACCTGCATTCACCTGGGGCGGGAGTGGAACCGTGCCGAGGCTGAGGTTTGCGACGTCCGCGCCGATGCTTGCCGCATATTCCGTTGCGAGTAGGACGTCCACAAAGGTGGTAGAGCCCTCCGGAGTAAACACGCGAATGGACACTAATTCTGCGTCAGGAGCGGTGCCGAGGATACCCCTGCCCTGGGCAGCGGCAATGCCGGCAACCATCGTCCCGTGGCTGAAAAACACATCGACTGGTTCACCGGAATCGATTCGTTCACCGTCAATGAACGCGACACTCTTGTCTTCGTTAAGATTCCCGAGATCGGGATGACCGGGTTGGATCCCGGTATCGATGATGGCGATTGTCGAACCCGCCCCGGTTGCGATATCGTGAGCCTCCGGGATGCCAATGTGCGGCTTTTCCCACTGAAACTCCCACAATGACGGTACGTCGCTGCTGTCATCACCGCTTCCAGCAGCGTCAAAATCGAGTTCCAACCCACTGGTAACGGTATCGTGCAGCTCAAGCTTGAAGTCCAACGCGACATCTTGTACGCCGTTGACATCATCGAGCGCATCTTCTTCGTCGGCAGGACCGACGACGATCAACACCGTATCGTGGGCGAGCGAATGGGTGACGTCGAACCCAGCATCCTCGATTCGACTCGCGACGCCGCGGTTTGAAAGCACGATGTACCGGTGCGCACCGCTCTCGGCGGTGGCGATCCCCGCAAAGGATACGGTACCGCCGACCATTAGGCCCGTCGCCGTCGTCTGCAATAGCTCTCTTCGGCTAATATTTCGGATGAGTTCTCGTGACATGTGTCTACTCCCCACGGCCACAGAAAAGGTCCGCCGCACCCCGAAGCTTCCATGCCCGGGGTGGATACGCTTTTGTGTGTCTGTGTGGTGCGGTATCAATACCTCGTACCTACAAATATGTTCTCGCGGGATCTGTTACACGATTATAGGATAAACCCACGACTGTTGTCATGGGAGAATCTCAAAAAACCTCCGTCAGTGAACTGCCCACGACGGTCAGCGACTATCCTTCCACAGGAACGGCCCGGTCGCCTGCCTCTGCATATTTGTCCTCGAATTCCTGGATGAGTTGGCCCATCTTGGCATACCAGTCGTTGAGCTTTCGCTGCATATCGTTCGCAATCGTCTTCGGATCGGTTGGCGAATACACGTGGTAGTAGCCGCCCTCATCGTAATTGATCTGCTCCTGTTGAATGAAGCCACTCTGAAGTAGACGTTGGATAGACCGGTAGGCGGTCGAGCGTTCTCGGTCGACACCGTCGGCAATGTCGTCGATTGTAAGAGGACGCTCACTCTCGACGAGGATGCGAAAGCATGCTTTGTCCAGCTGTTTGAGTCCGTGAATACATTCGAGCAGTCCCTCACATTCCATGTCCTGTTGGAGTTGCGCTGCCATCGATTCTGGCATGATCGTTAGTCAGTCTATGCCGGACGGGCCCAAAAGGATTGTGTGAAGTCTGTACAATTCCATTCCCGGACCTGCGAGGCGAACAAGTAGTCCGGAACCAATCAGTCGATCTCGCCACACCGATTGAAAGGAAGGTGTCCACCATCGGTGACGGATCCAAGGTATCGATGGCGCTGGCCCGAGTCATGTGACCGATCCGACGGGCGAAGCCGTCATCGGCACTCCCATCTGGCCTCCTGATAACTACCCACCTGGTTAACCGACAGTGCGGTCTGTAAGTGGCGTCCGCACGACAATCGCGAACCGATAAAGGACGATTCCCGCCACCACGAAGGACGAACCTACGAGCAGGACGATGCTGACGAGCTCGAGATTGTCGGCCTGGAGATAGCGGCCGACTTCGCTGAGCCCGATCGCCAGGCTTGCCAGAAGCATCATGATCCCGAAATACACGATCACCTCGTCCTCATCGACCATCGTGGTCGCAGCGGAGCCGATCCGGGCACCAAGGGCGCTGCCGACAAGCAGGGTCGTAACCACAACCAGATCGACGCTTCCCGAGAGCCCGTAGGTAAACGTTCCGAAGGCACCAGAGAAGAGGCCAGCAAAGAGGCTGGTGCCCACGGCGACCGTCAGCGGTGTGCCGATCAGATAATAGATCGCCGGCATGCAAATGAAACCACCACCTACACCGAGCAGGCCGGATACGAGCCCCACCACGCCGCCGACACCCGAGATCGTCCAGGCCGAGGCACGGCCGCCGGAGACCAGAGCAACCATCGGCGGGATCGTATATGATTGAATGCGATTGGCGATCGCCGGCATGTCATCTTCGCTGGAGTCGGTGTCGCACGCATCATCCGGTTCATGCGCCTGGTGGAGGAACAGGAGCCCGATCCCGGCGATGCCGATCTCCTCCAACGCAAAGACCAGGATCCGACCGGCATCGATTCCGATCGTCAAGCCGACAAACATGATGGCACCGAGCGTATAGTTGACCTGCCCGATGTCGTAGTGTTTCATCACCGCGATGACGGACGTGCCAAAGTGACATCCTCCTCGGCGTAAACCACGAGGCTTCCCACGGCACCGCACCGCTGAGTTGGGATATTTGCCGGTCTACGACACGACCTGTTCTCTCGTCTGAAACGTCCCGCTCTCGCGGTCGAACAAGTATGTCGAGGGCTGTGCCACACAGCCGTTACTCCTATCCTCACCGTGAGGACTCAGAGTTATCTTCTGGCGCATACTCTCTGCCCCATTACAATCTGCATTCGCTACCAACCCACACGACGAGCAGACGTACAATCCCCGCTGCTTGCGGTTCGACTTCGTCTTATCACCACACTTCGAACAGGTTCTCGAGGTGTTCCACTCGTTTTCTTTCAGTACCTCAACATCACAGACCTCGCCTTTGTACGCAAGGTACTGGTAAATTCGGTCGAACGCCCAGGTGTGCAACTTCTTGTTCCCAGTTTTGCCCCAATCTGAGTCCCGCACCTTCTCAGGCCAACTCACTGCGAGCGTACCAACACCTCGTTCAACACATTCGGTGATGAGAGTGTCTGTGAGAGCGTGGTAGAAATGGGTTTCACGGTTAGCGAGTTTCCGACGCGCCCACATCGACTTCTCAGATGGGCCATCTTCGCCTTCGGTGTCGTACTCTGCTCGCGTGAAGTAGTGTTTGTCCTGTTTGAGCGAGTTGCCGGGATACAGGACGTACTCCTCGGGGAAGGCGACTGTGGCGATGTTCTTGATCCCAAGGTCGATCCCTGCAACTTCCTCGCCTGCGGAGTCACTGCTCTCGAGTTCGACCTTGCAGACGAAATGCAGTTCCCACTCGTCGCCATTCCAGACGGCACGAACGTTCTGTACTGCTTCGACCTCTGAGAGGTCGACGTCGGGACGGGTCTGATACTCGCAGAGTAAGAAGTCCGACCAATACTCTTTCAGGTTCGAACCCTTCGAGAGCCTGACTCGATTGTTCTCGAGGTCGTGTTTGAAGCCGTCTTCTTTGAACGTAACTGTGGAGCGAGGTCGCGTGTCGCCGTGTTTGCGGTAGCCGGGCGGATTCGCTCTGTCGTCTTTCTGTCGCAGATCGAACCACGACTGGAAAGCGTCGGAAAGTTCTTCCATGACTTTCTGACTAGATTGGGCATTCAGGTCGTTCCAGCACGTTCGGTTCTTCATGTACGCTTTCAGGGTTCCTACATCAGGGATTGTACCGGTTGCGTCCCAGATGCGGCTAACCGTCCAGCGTGCAACATTCCAGATTTTCGAGGCAGAATCGCCAAGTGAGTTGAGGCCATCGCGAACCTGGCGCTGGTTCTGAATGGAACCAACGTAGGTGCGTGTGACCTGAATCAC
>SKNY01000056.1 GCA_007123105.1 Salinarchaeum sp.
ACCGTCAGGCTGGCCCGGCCACGGAATACGGGCTACGACATCGACAACAACAATGCTAACAACAGCACCATGCGACGTTTCGACGGAGGAGTGATTTCCGAATGACGCGACTGGCGACGACGCTTGGGTTGTTTCCGCTTCCGGACTGGGCGAAGACGGAGTTGACGACCCACAAGGGCAAACAGCGTGATGACATGATCGACGGGACGGAGGGACCCGCCATTCGGTCGATCTACGATGAAGTCCGCTCGGAGCTCATCGAACTCCAGCGATCGGCCGGACTGGATCGCATCGTCGAGGGCCAAACTCGATGGGACGACATGCTGGCACACCCACTAGCCGTCCACGATGCAGTCGACACCGCCGGCCTGCTCCGCTATTACGACAATAACAACTTCTACCGCGAAGTCCGGGTGACCGCCGAGCTGACGGCCGACGGGGACGTGGGCGCAGAGCTTTCCTCACTCGCCGACGCCGTCGAGGTGGCCGACCGACACGGGATCTTTCCGGGACCGTACAGTCTCGCGCAACTGGCGACCGACGACTACTACGGTGACGAGGCGACCTTTCAGGCCGCAGTCGGGGAGTTCGTCGCCGCAGAACTCGACGCGTTTCCAGACTGTACCTGCGTTACCCTCCTCGAGCCATCGCTCGCGACGGACCCAGCGAACGTCGACCAACCGGCCATGGAAGCGATCGAGACCGCAGTCGAAGCCGTGGACGACACGGACGTTATCGTCCAACCGTACTGGGGGCATCCACCGACGGACGTCTACGCAGCCCTCCGAGAACTTGGCTGTGGGATCGGGTTCGATCTGGTGACCGATGCCGCGGGTGCAGAGGCACTCATCGAGAGCCACGGTGGACCGGCAGCCATCGCGCTCGGTGTCGTCGACGGACAAAATACCCGGGTTGAGGATCCGGAGGACGTGGCGTCGCTGGTTGAGACATTCGAATCGATTGCCGACCCCGACCGGACGTATCTGACCCCGAACACCGAACTGTTCTATCTGCCGACCAACCACGTCGAAGCGAAACTCGAGGTGCTTGCGACGGCAGCCGATCCGACGGAGGTGCTCCAATGACCCGCACTCAGTTCCGACCGGACGACCATGCGAACGATCACTTCCTGCTCACGACGGTCGTGGGTAGCTACCCGAAGCCCGATTGGCTGAAGCGACTCCGGGATGCCGAGGACGTGGACCACGACGTCTGGATCGAGGCCGTCGAGGACGCATCCCGACTCATGATCGACGAACACGAACGGACCGGCATGGACGTCATCTGTGACGGGGAGATGCGCCGGACCGAGATGGTCGAGTTCTTCGCCGAACGGATCCCGGGTTATGAATTCAACGGTCCCGTGAAGGTATGGGGCCACAACTACTTCGATAAGCCAAGCGTCGTGGACGCGGTCAGCTACGACGAACCGTGGCTCCTCGACGAATTCGAGTTCTGCTCCCGTGTCGCGAGCAAACCGGTCAAAATCCCCATCACCGGACCATACACCTTGGCGAGCTGGTCGTTCAACGAACACTACACCGACACCGAGACGCTGGCGTACGCGCTTGCCGATCTCGTCCGCGCCGAGATCGACGTGCTCGTCGAGGCAGGCGCCCGGTATATCCAGATCGACGAGCCAGCACTCGCGACGACGCCGGACGATCATGCGATCGTCCACGGCAGTCTCGACCGGATCGTCGCGGATCTCGACCCGGACGTCCGCGTGGGGCTCCACGTCTGTTATGGCGATTACGACCGAATATATCCGGAAGTGCTTGACTTCCCGATCCACGAGCTCGACATCGAACAATCGAATCAGGGGTTCGACCAGCTGTCGGTGTTCCAGGACCCGCCGTTCAGTCTCGACCTCGCCCTCGGCGTGATCGACGTCCACGACACGACCGTCGAGTCCGTCGACGAGATCAAAGACCACATCCGGCGAGGCCTCACGGTTGTCCCGCCGGAACGACTCACCGTGAGTCCTGACTGCGGGTTAAAACTTCTGCCTCGAGACGTCGCCTACCGGAAGATGGAGAATATGGTGGCTGCCGCTCGCGAGGTCGAAGCAGACCTCGACGCCGGCCGGATCGATCCTGAAGATCCCCTTACCGCGTAAGCGCATCGACGCCGGGCAAGGATTCACCAGCCAGCGCTCGCACGTAGGCCCCACCGGCAATCGAAACGTGATCGAAGGCGGTTCGGTCCAGCTCGTACAGTTCGATCGCCCGCGCGGTATCTCCGCCCCCCACTACAGAGAAGGCGCCTGATTTCGCGATCGTGCGTAGACACGATACCGTTCCGTTCGCAAATCGTTCGTCCTCGAACACGCCGAGTCCACCCTTGACGAAGGCCGCGTCCGCATCCGCAAGCACATCGGTGTATCGCCCGATCGTCATCGGACCGACGTCGTAGTACGGGTGAGATTTCGGACCAGTGCCGACGTCGACGTCGACGCGCTCGCCGTCCGGACCGGGGCCAGCGAGGTCCGTCGGCAGCTCGATGCGGTCGGACTCGCCCGCGACGAGCGCTGCAAGCTCGTCGGCATGGGTCTCCCACAGTGGATCGAACAGTTCCCCATCGTCGACGTCGTAGCCGAGATCGTAGCCATCTGCCCGAAGACACAACTCGCCGAGGACACCACCGAGGAGAAAGGTGTCGACCCGGTCGCCAACCCCCCGGATGACCCGGAGGAGATCTGGCACCTTGGTACCGCCGAGGACCATCACCACGGGACCGTCGAAGGTCCGTTCCTGGATCGCCGCGTTAGCGCGGAATTCATCGACCATGACGGGCCCCGCATAGGCGTCCATCGCCAGTGGGAGACCGACGACGCTTGCGTGTGCCCGGTGGGCCACCGAGTACGCATCGCCAACGTACGCGTCACCCAGACTGGCGAGTGCAGCAACGAAGTCGGTCTCTGCATGTTCGGCCGGCGTTCGGTCGGCCAGTTCATCCGGGTGCATACGGACGTTCTCGAGGAGCACGGCCTCACCAGGTGCGAGGCTTCTCACCGCCTCGCGTGCGGTCTTTCCAACTGTTTCTGGACAGTGGTCGATCGGCAGCTCGTACCCGGTTGACAGCAATCGGGCGTGCTGATCGAGGCTCGTACAGTCTGGTTGCCCCGGCCGGCCCTGGTGGGCAATCGCGACTACGCGGTGTGCTGCGTCACAGAGCGCCCGAATCGTCTCCGCGTGGCAGGCGAATCGCCGATTGTCCTGGACCTCACCGTCTTCGATCGGAGAATTGAGATCGACGCGGACGAGCACGGTCGAGTCGCGAGGAAGCTCGTCGATCGTTGCAAACATACGAAGGGGTCACAGCCGGATCCGATTGAAGTTATTGGGCCAGGGGCGCCGACGCTTCGGTCGCTGGGGTCACGTCACCGGTGCTGATGAACTCCGCCATGTCGAGCAATCGGTTCGAGAAGCCAAACTCGTTGTCGTACCACGCGAGCACCTTCACGAAGCCGGACGACATGCCCAATGTCGAGTCGAGATCGACGATTGACGAGTGGGGCAGCCCGAGAATATCCCGCGAAACGATCGCTTCTTCAGTTGTCCCGAGTACGCCGGCCAACGGGCCGTCTGCGGCGGCAGTCAGCGCCTCGTTGACCGCTGCCGGCCCGACAGCTGCGGCCAGATCGACGGTCAGATCCGTGATCGATCCGTTCGGCACCGGGACCCGCATGGCCATTCCGTCGAGTTTGCCCTCGAGTTGGGGGAGGACTTCGGTCGCAGCCACGGCCGCGCCGGTGGTGGTGGGAATAATGTTCTCGGCTGCTGCCCGACCGCGACGGCGCTTGGATGCCGGGCCATCGATCAGCGCCTGGGTTCCGGTATAGGCGTGAACGGTGGTCAGGAGGCCGTGTTCGATCCCGAACTCGTCGTCGAGGACCTTCACGACAGGAGCGACGCTGTTGGTCGTACACGAGGCGTTCGAGATGACCGCCTCACCGTCGTACTCCTCGTGGTTGACGCCGTACACGAACTGGGGGACGTCCCGGTCACCACTGGGTGGCGCCGAGATGATCGCACGGTTTGCGCCCGCATCGACGTGGGCGGTCGCCGCCTCGAAACTACGAAACCGCCCTGTACACTCGAGTGCGACATCCACATCGAGGGCACCCCAGGGGAGATCGGCGGGATCGCGCTCGCCGGCCAACGCGATCTTGTGGTCGCCGACCTGGAGGGTGCCATCGCTCAGCACGACGTCATCGACCCGACCCATCACCGAATCGTGGGCAAAGAGGTACCGCATGTCATCGTCGTCCATCACGTCATTGATCGCGACGATTTCGATCGCTGGATGTCGTGCCGATGCACGGAGCACGCTCCGGCCGATGCGACCGAATCCGTTGAGCCCGATACGTACCGGCTGGCCGACGCTGGAACCCAAAGACATAGCCCTTGGCTAGCCATCCAAATGCCAAGTATGTAGCGTTTGTCCTCGTATGTGCCCACCCGACGAGAGATTGAGTATGGGGTGTCGTTCGCCGGGTGCAAAAAGCATATCCCGCCCGCTACCTAACATTCACGCGATGAGTTCTCGAGACGATCGGCGCGATCCATTTGACGAATTATTCCGCGAGCTCGAACGCGTAATGAACCAGATGATGCGCGGATCGGGAGACGTGACCGTCTCGACCGGTGGTGATGCCGGATTCGGCAGCGACACGCACGTCGACATCCACGAGAGCGATGACGAAATCCGCGTGATCGCCGATATTCCCGGCGTGAGTAAACACGACATTCACCTCCAGTGTGACGGCCGCATCGTGACCATCAGCGCCGATAGCGACCACCGTACGTACGACGAACGCGTCGAGCTGCCGGGACGGGTCGACGAGACGAGCGCGACCGCCAGCTACAACAACGGTGTGCTCGAGATCGTCTTCGAACGCGCCGATCGATCATCTGACATCAGCGTCGAGTAGTCGTCACCGAGCCGTCGCGCGGATCGTCGCTGCCAACCGATCGTAGAAGTCCGGTTCGTACTTCGTTTCCTCGTCGATCGTCGGCCGGGCGTTCGTCTCCGAGACAAGCGCCCGCCCATTGCTCACCAACAAATCCACGCCGATGACGGCAATGTCAAGCACATCAGCGACGCGTTCGGCCAGCCGGATGACGTCGTCGTCCGGCGTCACGCCGGTTGCAATGGCGCCGCGGTGAACGTTG
>SKNY01000099.1 GCA_007123105.1 Salinarchaeum sp.
GCCGGCGGCACCGTCGAACGCGTCGACGCCCCGTGGGGAGAACCGTTGACACCCGAGGCGGTCGCCGACGCGATGGCCACGCACGAGCCGGACGTCTTTGGTGTCGTGCACGCCGAGACGAGTACCGGCGTCCTCCAGCCGCAGATGGACGAGCTCACGGCGATCGCCCACGAGCACGAGGCGTTGGTGATCGCCGATACCGTCACCTCGATCGCCGGCGTCGAATTCCAGGCCGACGCGTGGGACATCGACGTGGCCTACGCCGGCCCACAGAAGTGTCTGTCCTGTCCGCCGGGTGCCAGTCCGCTGACGCTGAACGACGCCGCGATGGAGAAGGTGCTCGCCCGCGAGGAGCCGGCCCGGTCGTGGTATCTCGATCTGTCTCTCTTGGAGGGCTACTGGGGGGACGACCGATCCTATCACCACACCGCACCGATCACGAACGTCTACGCGCTGCGCGAAGCGCTGCGGCTGGTCGCCGAGGAGGGCATCGAGAACCGGTGGGACCGGCACCGGCACGTGGCGGGTGCATTGAAAGCCGGCGTCGAGGCGATGGGCCTCGGCATGAACGCCCCCGACGAATACTGGCTGCCGAGCCTGAACGCCGTCCGGGTGCCCGACGGTGTCGAGGACGGCCGCATCATCGAGACGTTGCTGGCCGATTACGACCTCGAAATCGCGAGCGGGCTCGGCGATCTATCTGGCGAGATCTTCCGGATCGGTTGTATGGGCAACGGCGCTCGGCCGAACAACGTGATCTACGTCATCAACGCCCTCGGCGAGACCCTCGAACGCGAGGGTGCCGACGTCGACGCCGGCGCGGGTATTGAGGCGACCCTCGAGGCGCTCTAACGCGGAGCCTTTTTTTCGACGCTCGGGTAGGGGACAGTATGGCCGTCGAGGATCCTGCCGATGCCCGCCGTTCCGTCCCGGCCCCCGGCCCGGACGACGAGGACTACGTCGAGCTCGCCCGAGAGCTCCGATCGGCGGTGGCCGGCCGGGTCCGGTTCGACGAGTACGCCCAAGTATTGTACGCCAGCGACGGCAGTATCTACCAGGCGCGGCCGGCGGGTGTCGTTGAAGTGCGGGACGAGGACGACGTGCGGGCGACGGTTCGGATTGCGGCCGCCCACGACGTGCCCGTCATCGCCAGGGGGGCCGGCTCGTCGCTGGCCGGACAGGCCGTCGGACCGGGCTGTGTCGTCATCGACTGTTCGGTGCACATGGACGAGATCCTCGATCTGGACGCCGACGCACGCCAGGTGACCGTTCAGCCGGGCGTCGTCCAGGACCACCTCGATGCATATCTCGCACCGTCTGGACTCAAGTTCGCCCCCGACCCGGCCTCCTCGAACCGGGCGACTATCGGCGGCGGGATCGGGAACAACTCGACTGGGGCGCATTCGGTGCGATACGGCATCACGGACGCGTACACCGCGGCGTTACGGGTCGTCCTCGCCGACGGGAGCGTCATCACGACCCGCGAGATCGTCCTCGACGGCGACGAATGGAACGCGCTGATGGACCGGGACGATCGGACCGCCGAGTTGCATCAGGTGGTCCGCTCGATCGTCGAGGAACACGACGCCGAGATCGCCGATCGCTACCCCGATCTCAAACGCTGCGTAACGGGCTATAATCTCGATCGCGTCATCTACGAGAACGACGACGGCGACCGGGTGATCAACCTCTCGCGGCTGATCGTCGGGTCCGAGTCCACCCTTGGCATCGTGACCGAGGCAACACTCGAGGTGGTGACCCGGCCCCCGGAGACCGCCCTCGCGCTCTACTGTTATGCCGACCTGCTCGATGCGCTTCGGGCGGTGCCGGTCGCTCTCGAATACGATGTCGGTGCCGTCGAGCTCATGGATGCGGAGGTGTTCCGGCTGGCCGCTGCCTCGGATGGCTACGCCGAATACGCCGCGCCGATTCCGGATGGCACGGCCGCAGCGATCATGCTCGAGTTTGACGGCGAACTCGTCGACTCGTTTCCGGATGCCATCGCGGCGACGAACCAACGGTTCCTCGAGGCGGGCCGGGCGTTCGAGGTGATCGAGGCGTACGACCGCCGAGACCAGGACCGGCTCTGGAAGCTCCGCAAGGCAGCGATTCCGTTGTTGATGAGCCTCGAGGGCGACGCCAAACCGTATCCGTTCATCGAGGACGCGACGGTGCCCCCGGACGAACTCGCCGACTACGTCGCCGCCTTCGAGGAGATCCTGGCCAACCACGGCACGTCCGCGGCGTACTTCGCCCACGCCGGGTCCGGCACGTTACACATCCGGCCGATCCTCTCGTTGAAGGAGACCCACGGCATCGAGACGATGCACTCGATCACGGATGCCGTCACCGACCTCGTGCTCGAGCACCACGGCGCCTTCTCCGGCGAACACGGCGACGGGATGGCCCGCACCGAGTTCACGCCGAAGATGTACGGACCGGAGTTGTGGCGTGCGTTCAAGGAGATCAAGACCGCGTTCGATCCCGACTGGCTACTCCACCCAGGAAACGTCGTCTACCGCGACGGACCCGACGACATCGGCCCCGAGTCGGAACGGGGCGTCGGCGCTGACATGCGCGAGCAGCTTCGATACGGCGCAACGTACCAGTCGATCGAGCCCCAGACCACACTCGATTTCGCCGACGAGGGTGGGTTTTCCCACCTCGTGGAGCTGTGTAACGGCTGTGGCACGTGCCGGCAGTCGAACCAGGACGTGATGTGTCCGACCTACCGAGCCTCGAAGGACGAACAGCTCACGACGCGGGGCCGGGCGAACATGCTCCGGGCCGCGATCAGCGGCGAGATTGACGAGGAGGAGCTCTACGGCGAACGGTTCCAATCCGGCGTGCTCGATCTCTGTGTCGGCTGTAAGGGGTGTCAGACCGACTGTCCGACCGGCGTCGACCTCGCGAAGCTGAAAGCCGAAGTCAAACACCAGTACCTCGAGCGCGAGGGCGTCGACCTGCGGACCCGGCTGTTCACGAACCTGCATCGCCTGGCGCCACTCGGGAGTGCCGCCGCCCCGGTCTCGAACTGGCTCCCGAAGCTCCCCGGCAGTCGGATTGCCATGGAACGATTGCTCGGCATCGCGGCTGATCGGACGCTGCCGCAGTTCCGGCGTCGGACGCTGTACGACGAGCTCGCCGACCACGAGGGGCTCGGCCTTGACGTCGCCGACCGGAAGGTGCTGTTGTTCCCGGACGTCGATACGGTGTACAGCCATCCGGAACGCGGTCTGGCGGCCGTCCGCGTTCTCGAGGCGGCGGGTGTCCACGTTTACCTCCCGAATCATCTCGGGCCGAGCGGTCGCGCCGCCTACTCGCTCGGCCGACTCGATCTCGCGGCCGACCGTGCGGCTGCCGTTGTCGAGACGGTTTCCCCGTACCTCGAAACCGGCTGGGAGCTCGTGGCCCTCGAACCGTCCGATGCGGTGATGATCCAGGACGAATACCGATCCCTGCTCGGCGAGGACGCCACCGCGCTGGCGGCTCACACGTACGGCGTGTGCGAGTACCTCGATCGCACCGATCTCACCTCGAACATTTCGCTCGACGTCCCGGGGGAACCGCTCGCCTACCACGGCCACTGCCATCAGCACGCCCAGGGAACCGACGGACACGCTGCTGCCGTGCTCGCCGCCGCGGGATACGACGTCGACGAGCTCGCAACTGGCTGTTGTGGGATGGCCGGCAGTTTCGGCTACGAGGCCGAACACTACGACCTCTCGCGGGCGATCGGCCAGGATCTCGTGGCTGCGGTCGAAGCAAGCGATGCCCGACGAGTCGTCGCGTCCGGTGTCTCGTGTCGCACGCAGCTCGGAGACGGGCCGGTGGGCGATGCCCGCCACCCGATCGAGGCCGTTGCGGACTGTCTCCCCGACGCGTGAGTCGACGCGCCATGTCGTTTTTTGGCGGTTCGCGGCGTGGCGCCGCGTATGGGACACGTCGACTACGATTTTGCGGACGAGACGGTCGTGATCACGGGTGCGACCTCGGGCATCGGACGGGCGATCGCCGAGCGGTTCGGGGCCGCCGGCGCGACGGTGATCAACGGTGACATCACGGACGAGCCAAAGGATGCGGATCGACCGACCCACGAGGCGGTAGAAGCGGCCGGCGGGACGGCCACATACGTCGAAACCGACGTCACGAATCGGGACGACGTGCGTCACCTCGTCGAATCTGCCGACGAGTACGGCGGGCTCGACGTGATGATCAACAACGCCGGCCTCCAGATTCCCAAACCGATGGCCGAGGTCACGCCTGACGACCTCGAGCGCATCTTCGCGGTGAACGCCTTCGGCGTCTTTTACGGGACCCAGCTTGCCGCCGGAGCGATGCGAGACGGTGGCGTCATCATCAACACCGCCTCGATCAGTTCCGATCTCGCCCAGCACGAGCAGGTCCAGTACGACGCCACCAAAGGGGCCGTCAAGATGATCACCCGCGGGGCGGCTCTCGAGTACGCCCGGGACGGCATTCGGGTCAATGCGGTCGCGCCGGGTCAGATCGCCACCGAGTTCACCGAGGGGTGGAGCGGGGAGGCCGAACGAAAGGTGGCGGCTGACGAGCTACTCAAACCCGTGCCACTCGGGCGGGCCGGCTACCCCGCCGACGTCGCGGGCGCCTACTTGTACCTCGCGAGTGAGGACGCGAGTTACGTGACGGGCGAACTCATTCACGTCGATGGCGGTTGGCAGATTTCCTAGCGTCGAGACCGCTACACCTTATTGTCACGGGCGGGACCACCCGCCATGCATCGCGAGATCGTCGTCCATCCGTCGTTCGAACGCGTCTGGCCGCAGGTCACGACGCTCTTCGCAGACGAATGGGCGGGAGTCACCGTTAACCGGCTCGCTCCCGACGACGAGCGCCCGCTCGAGGTCGTCGTCGACCGACCACATGCCGTCGAACAGCTGATCGCACTCGGGGTCAGCGCGTCCGTCGAGACGCCGGCTGCGTTTCCCGTCCTCGAGGAAGCCGCCGTCTATACCGGTGGCTACGGCTGTAACGAGGACGTCGCGAATGCGTTTCGTGAGGCCGGCGTCACCCTCCACCAGCACGACTCGGAGGGCTTCTGGGGCCAATCCGTGGCCGAATGTGCGGTGGGGCTGACGATCTGTGGACTGCGACGGATTCCACAGCTCCACCAGACGATCCA
>SKNY01000029.1 GCA_007123105.1 Salinarchaeum sp.
ATCATCGATGCGGTCGCGGCGGCCGGCCACGAGCGGGGCGATGAACCCGTGCTCGATCTCCGGGCGAAGGGCCTGACCGACGGGATGATCGATCACGCACTGGAGACGGGGCTCGATGTGGCCGTCCCCACCAAGTTCTGGTGTGAATCGACCGGCCTGCCGTACCACAACACGGTCATGCGATCGGGTGAGCTGGCGAACCTCGACGATCCGAATCGGTCTCGCCGGTACAGCTACGCGGACCTGCTCGGGCGACCGCGAGCGTACGATATGCTCTACCGATTGTGGACGATCGGGACGAATCGCGTGTTCGTCTGGGGCGATCCGGATTACGCGCGGCGGTTCTCGGCGGCGGCCGGGTTCGTCGACGGACGTGGGTTCGAAATCACGGCGCCGTTGAGTCTGAAGGGCGGGTATCACGGCCTCCGCGAAGCGGGCTGGCCGCTGCTCGCCGACGAATCCGACCGATGGTACGACTGGGAGGACGAGCGATACTGGGCGTGGTATCGCCTGTTCGGGCGCCTCGGGTACGACCGGACCACGGATCCCGACTGCTGGTTGCGGTGCTTCGATGCCGCCTACGGGGAGGCTGGAACGCCACTCGCCCGCGCCTACCGGGCGGCGAGCAAGGTCCTACCGCTCCATACGGCCGCCCACCTCACGAGCCATCCGGCGCTGCACAACTGGGCGGAACTCGACACCGGTGGGGCGCTATTCGGCTCGCACAACGCCAACAAGATGTTCGGCGAGACCACGTACGCGAGCGCCGAACCCAGCGATCCGGGGCTGTTCTACGGGATCGACGAATACGTCCGGGAGCCGGGCGCCGGCAAATACACGCCCCCGCAAGTGGCGGGCTGGTTTGCGGCGCTGGCGGCCGAGACGCGGGCGGCTCTCGAAGCGGCCGGGGCGCCGACCGATGGTGACGCGCGCTTCCGGACGACGTGGACCGATCTGGCCATGCTCGCCGATCTGGCCGACTTCCACGCACAGAAAACCCACGCAGCACTCGCCCTTGCCCGATACGAGACCCACGAGGCGGTCGAGGCGCTGCCGACAGCCCACGCACACGCACTTGCGATGCGCACAGCCTGGTCGACACTGAGCGAACGCGGCGCCCAGTTCCACGACGATCTCGTTTTCGGCCGCGGGCCACAGGCGGGCGATGGCGGTACGTGGGCCGATCGTCTGGCCGAGATCGATGCGGATCTGGACGCACTGGCGGAGCTGCTCGACGAGCACGAGCTGTCACCGGTCGAGATCGTCCCCACCGTCGATCCTGAGCCCCTGCCACCGAGTGCTGGAGCGACACTCGTCACCCCCACCCAAGTTACGGCTGGAGAGCCCATTCGCGTCCAGCTGCGCACCGAACCACTCGGCGAGGTTGACGCGGTGCGGCTCCATTATCGCCGGGCGAATCAGCTCGACGGCGCGTTCGAAACGGTCGACATGGAACGGGACGACCGGGGCTATACGGCGACGGTCCCCGCGACAGTCGTGACCGACCGATTCGACGTGCTCGTCTACTGTTCGATCGTGGGGCCAGCCGACCGGGTGACGATCGCCCCGGGGCTCTGGCACCCGGATGATCCGTCTCCTTACCGCGTGATCGGAACAGCCGGATGAATTATCGGCTCGCTCTGCGAACGGAACCGATATGACACAGTGGGTCGACCTCTCCCACCCGATTGCCGACGGCGAGGTGCAAGCGAAAATGCCGTTTCTCCCGCATCCGACGTTCCGGCGGATCGACGACGCCTCGCTCCGTGCGACCGAAGTGACGATCGCGACCCACGTGGCGACACATCTCGAGGCGCCGATCCACCTGTTGGCGGACGGCCGATCGATCGACAGCTACCACCCCGACCGGTGGATCGGTACGGGTATCGTGGCCACCGTCGACGCAAAGTCCTGTGAAGCGATCGATCGCGCAGACCTGACACTGCCACGCGAGCCCGAGGCTGGTGAGGCCTTACTCATCAACACCGGTTGGGAGGAATTCGTCGGCGACGATCGGTACTTCAAGCAACCGTACCTGAGTCGATCGCTCGCGGGCTGGATCGCCGATCGAGACGTCGCATGGGTCGGCGTCGACTCGCCGTCGCCGGAGATGCCGTCGTCGGTCCGGGAGGCCGATCCGTTCACGTACCCCGTCCACCGCACATTGTTCGAAGCCGAGATTCCGATCGCCGAACATCTGACGAACACGGCCGAGATCGCCAATTCGATCGTCGAAGTGATTGCCCTCCCGATCCCGTATGTCGACTCCGATGGTGCACACGCACGAATCGTCGCTCGAACGGTCAGGGAGTGAACTGGTCCGGGGTCAAGCCCCGAGGCACTCGACTTGCTCCGCCTGTAGAGACACTAACTTCTTGACGCGGTGCAGTGACTCGGAGCCATGAGCTGGGATGTGTTACTCGCCGGCGACCTCGATCCAGCCGAGTTCGCCCCGCTGGAGGCGTTCGCGACAATATCGACGACTGCCGCCTACGGTTCACGTGCGGCACTTCGGGCGGACATCGACCGGTTTGACGCCATCGTCGTGCGGACGTTTCGGCTCGATGAGTCGCTGCTCGATCGTGCCGACGCGTGTCAGGTGATCGCCAAACGCGGGGTCGGACTTGACTCGGTGGACATCGGCGCCGCCACACGGAACGACATCATCGTCTGTAATACGCCGGGCGCGAACGCCCGGGCAGTCGCCGAGCACGCGCTGGCCCTGTTGTTGGCCGTCCGGCGACGGCTTCGACACGCCGATCAACACGTGCGATCGGGCCGGTGGGACCGCGAGTGGTTCGCGTATCGGGAACTAGGTGATGTGCCACTCGGGCTCTTCGGCTTTGGCGACACCGGGCACGCGATGGCCGAACTCGCCAACGGGATCGGCATGTCGGTACTCGCATACGACCCGTACGTCGAGGAGCTCGAGGTCGAGTTCGTGAACCGGGTCAATTCGAAGGCGGAACTATTCGACGCAGCGGACGTGGTGAGCCTGCACGCGCCGTTGACGGCCGAAACCCGGGGAGCGGTGGGGACAGACGAGCTCGAGCGGCTTGGTCCGAGCGGGATCCTGATTAACGCGGCACGCGGCGGCATCGTTGTCGAAGCCGACCTGGTCGCCGCGCTGGACGACGGGACGATCGACGGTGCCGGAATCGACGTGTTCGCCGAGGAACCACCCGAGCCAGATGCGGCACTGTTGGGGTCAGAACGGGTGGTACTGACACCGCACGTCGCCGGCAATACGGTCGAGGCAAATCAACAAAAGACGGCCGGGGTCATCGAGCACATCCGAACGGTCCGGGCGGGCGAGATGCCACCGACGGCAGTCAACGCCGGGGAGCTGTGACGGCCGCGAGGTGGGTAAAAAAGGCCCGCTTGCGCGGGGTCGACAGCTCCCAATTGATCGGTGGCGACTGAAACCCGCTTTCGTAGTCGTTCGTCCCTTTATCGTAGTATCCCCACGAGGCGCCGGCTGCTGTCGCCGCGGTCACGTGGGTTGGTTCGATTCCGAATCCATATCCGTCGCTTTCGTCGTGGAGCATCGCGACGTCGTCTTCGTTGAACACGATTGGTTGACCACGGTATGTTGACCCGGTGTGTACCGTCTCCACCATGTCGCGGATTCGGTGCGGATCGTCGACGCCGTTGCCATGAAGAAAGATGACGTCAGAAGCGTCAACCACTGCGTCGGTCGGCATCGCACCGCCCCGGAAGCTCGTGCCGACCGGCGGACCGTCGGCCTTGCGCACACGACGGATGAGTTCGTGAACGCGATCCGGACCCAGGATGTCGTGATCGTAGCCGGTATCGCATTCGTTGTTCACCTCGAGGATCACGTTGGTGGCGCCGAGGTCATCGAGCCACGCAAGCACAGCATCGACGCCACTGACGACGGCGTCTTCGTCCGCGAGATGACCGTCCTGACCCTGATAGAACATCCCGAGGATGAGCACCATCCCGATCTCGTCCGTCCGGTGGAGGAGCCGTTCGACGCGGTTACGCCACGCCGATTGCAGCTCCCCCGTCGGTGTGTACGCGGAGACAATCCAGGGTTGTCGAGTCGCGGCAGGATCGGTGCCGCCCTCGTGGCGGTTCAGAACCGGACGGCCGCCCTGGAGGTTGACGCCGATGGCGCGGACCCCGTGCTCGTACCACGTCGGTACTGCGGCACACAGCTCCGCAACGTTCCGGTCCGGATCCCATGTGCCGGTGTCCGGATACACCCATCGTTCGACGGTGTCGGGATTCTCGTCGTCGAACGCCCCGTTTGCGGCCCGAACGTTGTATAGGCGCCCGCGAACGTCGGCAGGGGCGTCGTCGTACGTGAGGCTCCCGTTGATCCGGAATCGATCGCCGTCGATCGAGACCGCGGTACGGGGGTTCATCCCTTACCATTCGGTGATGCTGCCATCCGGGTTTTTGAGAATCGGGTTGTGCCAGCCGTGTTCGTCGGCCTTGGCTTCAACGACTTCCTCGTCGACCTCGATGCCCAGTCCGGGGGCTGTTGGGGCGGGCACGTACCCGTCCTCGAAGCCGAACGGATCGGCCCCGACCAGGTACTCGAGCCCGGTGCTGTCTGCCGGATTGTGGACGCCGAGACCCTGCTCCTGGATAATGGCGTTCGGGCAGGCAACGTCGGTCTGGATGCAGGCGGCGAACGCGATCGGCCCGAGGGGACAGTGTGGGGCAAGCGCGGCGTCGTACGTCTCGGCCATCGCCGCGATCTTGTACACCTCGGTGATGCCACCTGCGTGCGAGAGGTCCGGCTGGATGATGTCGACGCCACCAGCCTCGAGCACCGGGCGGAAATCCCACCGCGAGAACATCCGTTCGCCGGTCGCAATCGGAACCCGCGTCCGCGCGGCGAGATCCGCGAACGTCGCGGTCTGTTCGGCGAGCACCGGCTCCTCGAAGAACATGGGATCGTGCGGTTCGAGCGCGGCGATCAGCTCCTTGGCCAACGGTTTGGTCACCCGGCCGTGAAAGTCGACCGCCACGTACACGTCATCACCAACGGCCTCGCGGATCGCCCCGAAGTACGTGGCCATCGCATCGACGGTTGCGGGCGTTTCGACGCGGCGGAGCCCGTCGCCGCCGATAGATGTTTTGAGCGCCGTTAATCCCTCGTCGACGAGTGCGCGTGCACGGTCGGCGGCGGCATCCGGCGAGCTGCCGCCGACACCCTGATAAATCTGGACGCGGTCTCTGGCGCGCCCGCCGAGCAATTCGTACACCGGCTCACCAGTGGACTTGCCCTTCAGATCCCAGAGCGCCTGATCGATGCCGGCGATGGCGCTCATCAACACCGGTCCGCCGCGATAGAAGCCGCCGCGGTACATCGCCTGCCAGTGTCGTTGGATGTCGGCGGGTTCCTCGCCGAGTAGATACGACTCCATGAGCTCCTCGACGGCCGTCTCGACCGTCGCGGCCCGACCCTCGACGAGCGGTTCGCCCCAACCGACCGCGCCATCGCTCGTCTCGAGTTTCAAAAACAGCCAGCGTGGCGGAACCTGGTACAGTTCGTAATCGCTGATCGTGACCATGGTTCGGCGCTCGCACGCACCGACAAAGCCGTTGCGACTACTCGGGATCGATCAGCGTCTCGCCGGGGGCTTTGAACGTATCGACGACGTCGAGGTCGAGCGTGACACCGAGCCCTGGGGCGTCCCCGAGCGGGATCTCCCCGTCGACGATGATCGGGTCCTCGACGATGAAGTCATCCCAGTGTGGATCATCGCGGGCATGCCATTCGAGGGCGAGGAAGTTCGGAATCGAGGCTGCGACGTGCGCACCGGCCATCGTGCCCAGCGGGGAGGAGACGTTGTGCAGCGACATCGGAATGTAGTAGTCATCGGCGAGATGGGCCGCCCGGACGGTCTCGCGCATCCCGCCGAATTTCGGCATGTCTGGCTGGATCACGTCGATTGCCTGCTGTTCGATCAGATCCCGAATCCCGTGGGTCCGGTAGCGGTTCTCGCCGGCACAGATGGTCGTCGATGTCGACCGCGTGACCTCCCGTTGGACCTGGAGGTTTTCGGGTGGCACGACGTCCTCGAGCCACCAAACGTCGTACGCTTCGATGGCCGTGGCGAGCCGACGGGCACTATCGCCCGAGTAGTTCCAGTGGCAGTCGAACGCCACGTCGGCGTCTAATCCCACCCGGTCGGTCACCGCTTCGACGAGTCGTCGCTTGTAGTCGATCGCCTCGGCGTTCAGGTGGCGGTTGTGGGCGTCGCGTTCGTAGCGCTTCGTGGCGTCGAGATCGAACTTGAGCGCGTCGAAGCCTGCCTCGACGACGGCCTCGGCGGTGTCGGCGTACGCCTCGGGCGAGTACACGTCGTCGTACTCGCCCTGATCGCCGGCGTGACAATCGACGTATACTCGGGCGCTGTCGCGGTACTTCCCACCGAGCAATCGGTAGGCGGGCTGGTCGGTGAGCTTGCCAGCGAGGTCGTGGAGAGCGATGTCAAGCCCGGAGATGGCAGACACCGTCTTGCCGGCGAGCGATCCGGTCGCGGAGGTGCCCTCGAACAGGCGGTGGCGGAGATAGTCGAGATCGCGTGGATCCTCGCCGACCAGCAGACGTTCACACCCCTCGATGACATCGCCGACTCCCGGTCCCCAGTACGATTCGCCGGTCCCGGTGACCCCGGCGTCGGTGTAAATCCGGACGAACGTCCACGTCCAGTCGGCGTGGACGTGAGTCGCCTGAACGTCGGTGATTTCGACAGCCGTCATGACGGCTGGCCAATCCGTCCACCGGAGTATAACTGTGCCTGTCCGGACCGGCCTAGACGGGATCGAGCTGGTCGCTGGTCACCAGCGACTGGATCTTCGTGTCCCGGCCGTCGGCCATCTCGGCGGCATTCTGCTTCGCGGCGACCGCCGTCGCCTTCAGCTGTTCGATCCGCGGGACGTCGGTTACGTTCGAGAGCAACACGGTCGCCGAGACGAAGTCGGCGTCGGGGATCGGGTTGTCTCCGGCGAGCACCTCGATACTCCCTGTCTGGCCCTCGAGCCAGCTGCGGGCGGTCTCGAGGCCTTTCCGCGAAAACTCCTCGGGCGGGCCAGAGATCACGATCATCGATCGCTCGGCGGATTCGACGTCGGCAGGTAACGTCAGCCGCGATTGGACGGCCCGGCGGACCAGTCCAGCGATCTTCTTTGCGCTGTCGACCTCCGGCCCGCTCGTGGGCGTAAACTTACCGATCAACCCACGGTTCCGACGGGTCGAGGGATCGAGATCGGCCTGTGCGTAGGCGATGGTGCTGATGCCGCCTGGTTCGAACGTTCGCCGAACGTCGCTTGCGTCCATGACGTTCTCTGAGACCACCTCGTCGTTCGGACTGCCCGCCGACAGGAACGAATGGACTCGTTCTGCGATCTCGCGATTCGTCCGCCGGTACCCGCTGCCGATGGAATCATCTGCACCCCGCCAGACGTTGTTGTCAAAGACCAACAGGTTGTCCGTTGCCTCGACGAAGGTGGGAAACGACCGGGCCGCGTTGAACGTCGCCCGTCCGCCTTCCTCCCGACTCGGCAGGATCGCGAGCCCGTAAATGGGTTCCTGGTAGGTCTGGTGTAACGCCTCGGCGATCACCGCTGCCCCACCACTACCGGTGCCACCGCCAAGCCCGGCCACGACGAGGAAAGCGTCGATGTCATAGATCGGGACGTCATCGATTGCCCGGGTGATCTCGTACAGATCAGACCGAGCGATCTCCGCGCCGAGGTCCGGGTCGGCACCGACGCCGTGTCCCTTCACGCGATCGTCGGTTTGTCCGATGAGCAATCGCCGATCCGCCGGGATCACGTCAGGCTTTTCCAGATCGGCAGCTGCGGTGTTGACGGCGAGGACGGATCGGCAGAGCTCGGTATCGAATGCCCGGTCGTGTTCAAGGATCGCATCGACGACTTTGCCCCCCGCATTCCCGAAGCCGATGAGCGCTAGCTTCATGCAATTGTGACATTCACGAGTTCAGTACATTGTTAATCGTCGAATAGCCGGCGTACAGAACCGGTTAAAATGACTCCTGCTCCGGTGTGGCTGCGTCGGGATCGGTAATGACGATCGGGTTGGTCCCCCGATCGTCGTAGAACTTACGGCCGATGAAGGCATCGCCAAGACTCCCGAGAATCGACGTGTACAGCTCCTCTGGCGTGTCATACTGCGTTTCGTTGAGTTGGGAGAGGACGGTGCCGATCTCGACGTGTTCGTCCGGTCGTGGGGTGGCAATGCGAACCGAACCAATCTGCTCGATCACGTCCGCGTGGGTGACCGGATAGCGCAGCTCGGTTTCGAGGAACGCGGGGAGCGATCGAACATCCATGGATAATCTACAGGGTTTGACATGGCATAATGTTGTCGCCGGTCTCGTTGGCAGACTGTACGAGTATCCAACCGAATTCGAAGCCCGTATGGTGATGGTCACGGAATTCAAGGCCACATTGAGAGCCCGGATTCGGACGGCGGTACGATCGGTTCGTGACCGACTTTCCTGGGGAGAAGACCAGTCAGTCGAGATGATTACAGACGACACGGCCGACCGACGGCCAGTGCCGCGAACGGTGGATCCGGACGAACTCCCCGCGTTACTCGAGGCCGAGGACATCGAGACGATGCGCGTCGGGATTGGCCGGCTCGTAGTGGTGGCCCCCGAACTTCCCTCGGACGCGGCGGCGGCGATCACAACTATACTGGTCAACCGACTTGCGGATGACGAGTTCGCCATCCAGCAGGCGGCACTTCGGGGGCTCGAGGCTGTAGCGAATGCCTACCCGTCGATGGTCGACGAACACGCGCCCACGATCGCCAGCCGACTCGCCTCGATCCAGGAGTTCGTCCGCCGCCAGTGCGTCGACGTGATGGTGGCAATCGTGATCGAATCGCCAGCCCGGGCTGCCCTCGTCTATCCATTTCTCGACCACCACGAACGGCTCGTGCGGACGGCCGCACTGCGGGTGCTCGTCGAGGCTGCAGCGGTCGAACCAGTGGTCATCGCGACCGTTGGCAAGTTCGTCGAGACGGAACTCGAATCGCCCTCCGTCGACCGCGAACTCCTGGTTGATGCTGCAGTGGCGCTAGAGCGGTCTCACCCCGGCACGATGGCCGATCTGACGCCCGTCGTGGTCGACTGGCTGCCCGCGATGGAGCAATCGGTTGAACGGGCAGCGATCCGGTATCTGCTCGCGGTCGATCACCACGGTGAGCCCATAGCTGACCGGGTACTGACGGCGTTGCTCCGCGCGATCGCCGTTGACGCGATCGAGGATCGCGACCAACTGGTCGAGCGCGTCGTTGCACTCGGTGCCGATCGGACCGATACGGTTGCAACGTGGGCCGAGACTCGAACCGAATGGGAGCGGCTCAGCGTTGCCGCCGCCATCGACGAACGTCGCACAGACCCGCCGGCCATGCGCGTCATCGAGGCGGTGGTACGTGACGACGACCGATTTGCATCCGTGATCGGGCCCTAGTCGGTCTCCTCGGCGTGGAGATTCTCGTGGATGCCGAGGACGAGCGCGGGCACGACAATCATGAAGAGATGTTCCTCAAGAGGGATGCCGAGCACGTCGATGCCCGTCCGGAGAACAATATCGAACACGCCGACGGTCAGGGTATACCAGTCCCAGACGTATGCGATCGGATACAACACGACGATGGTTTTGGCCGCCGGCCGTACAGCGTCCGCCCGGACCAGCAACCAACCAGCAATCGTCCCCCAGACCACGATCGTCACCAAGTACGTGTACGGACCGAAGATCCCGATGTCGGGCAGCATGGACCCGATTGGAGTCCGACCGCCAAAAACGGCCTCCTGATCAAGATTCAAGGTGCCAGCGGGATAACGCTCGCCTGATGAACATCGCCGAAATCGCGTCACGCGAATACGCGGAGGTGGACGTCGCCGACCGGTTCGGGAAGATCCGGGCGGTCTTCGAGCGAGAAAATCCCAAAGGCGTGATCGTGACCGATGACGGCGCCTATCGTGGCGTACTCACGGAGCGGCAGCTGCTGCGGTCTCACGTCGACGACGACACCAAGGCCGAGGCCATGATGCGGTCTGCACCGCGGATGTCACGCACGCAAGACGTCCGTGACGTCGCCCGTGTGATGCTGGAAGGCGATACAAAAGTCGCACCAGTGTTTGAATCCGACGAGCTCTGGGGGATTGTCACGGTCGACGCCATACTCACGGCAGTCATCGACAGCCTGGACGCGTTGTCTGTCGAAGAAATCTATACCGATGATGTCACCACGGTTGCGGCCGACGCGACGATCGGCCGGGCGATCAATTTGATGCGCGAAAACGGGATCTCCCGGCTCCCCGTCGTGAATGGCGATGACCTGCTCGACGGAATGTTGACAACATACGATCTGAGCGATTGGATCATTCGGGATATGGATAAGCCCACCCGTGGCGATCGGGCCGGTGATCTCGACCGGATGCTTGATCTCCCCGTCTACAACATGATGAACGAACCCGTCGTAACGATTCCAGCGGACGCCACCGTCGCGGAAGCCCTCGAACGGATGCTGGAACACGATTATGCCGGGCTCGTCGTCACACCGGCCGAGGACGATCGAACCATTGCGGGGGTGATCACCAAGACGGACGTGCTTCGGGCGCTCTCGTACACCGAAGAAGACCACCTCGATGTCCAGATCACCAACATCGACCTCCTCGATACGCTGACCCGCACGGAGATCCGCGAGTCGGTCACCGACGTCGCGGACAAGTACGCCGACATGCAGGTCCAACACGCCCACGTTCGATTTCACCGGCACAAAGAACGGCTGCGGGGGGTTCCCCTCATTCAGTGTAAGATTCGACTCCGGACCAGCATCGGCCAAGTCGCCGGGTCGGGCGAAGGATACGGTGCAGACGCCGCGTTCCACGTTGCCCTCGATAAGCTCGAGCGAAACGTTATCTCGATGAAGGGTGTCAAGCGGGACGAAGAATACCAGGGCCAGCTCCTTCGGAAGCTTCACCAGCTCTGACGGACACACGTGCTCAGACGAGGTCCGGTCCGGCTTCGATACCACGATCGGTAATCCGAATTGCAGCAGTGTCTCCGGCTGGCAGGGAACGGTGTTGTTCGAGCGTGACTCGTCGGTTGCCACCTCGAAATCGGTCGAGGCGGAGGACGGTCCCCGACCAATGGGCCAACGAATGGCCGCCAAGCGGCCGGTCACGATCGGATTCCGGGTCGGTGAACACTTGGTTTGTGATCAACACCGCGAGGTCGTGTCGTCTGGCGACCGAGAGTAAGTGGGTTACCTGTCGGACGAGTGCCCGGAGGGAAGCCCCGGCTTCGACATCATCATCACGCTCGAGGCGATAATATCCCGTCGCGCTATCGAGAATCACGAGGGAAAGGTCGCCCGCCAAGGTAGTCGCGTCCTTGACCGCCTCGCGCTGTTCGTCGAAGTCGTGGATATCACGGACCACCAGTCGTTCGCCGGCGCGATCGGGATCGTCGATCTGCGGATGCCCGGCGAGAAACTGATCGAGGCGAGCCGGCGAGATGCCCTCGGTATCGAGGTAGAGGACGCGTTCGCCACGCGCGATTGCTGCCACGGTCGCTGCAAGCGCAAGATTCGTCTTGCCGGCGGCCGGTGGGCCGTACACTTGCGTAATCGTTCCCGTCTCGATGCCGCCCTGCAGCAGCTCATCGAGCGGCTCGCAGTCGAACGGGAGGCGCCGCGGCGCAGTCACTGCCTATGTCGACTCGGGTCCCGTCCAAAAAGCAGTCGGTGTTAGCGAGTCTCGGCTGCATCCTCGAGCCGCTCGAGAACGGTTCGAACCGGCAGACCCGTCGCCTGGGCGATCCTAGCAGCATCGTCGAACTCGGCGCTCCGGTCGAGAACGGTACCGTCCTCGTCTGTAGCGACCTTCACGTCGCCGTCGTATTCGGTGCCGTTGATCGCGATGGTGACGGTTTCAATGGTACGATCCGCAATCCACCGGTGGGACGTAGGACTCGACCGAACGCCAAGCGTCCCGGTTTCTGCGGCCAGTCGCCGGGCGACGCGTGCCTCATCTGCCGGGTGGACGATGACCCGGACGTGGTGGCCAGGACGGGCTTTCTTCATCGTCATGGGGGCGATCGAGACGTCGACGGCACCGACTTCGCGGAGGGCAGTCTGGAGGTGGCCGAGCACCTCCGGTGTGACGTCGTCCACCGTCGTTTCGAGGACTCGAATGGGCTCGCGTCCCAATGTGCCCGTCCGGGTGCCGACGAATGCCCGGAGCACGTTCGGACGGTTCGGAAACCGCTTCGTGCCGGCCCCGTATCCGACGCCAGTCGTCACCATCGGTGGGAGCACCTCCACACCCGTTCCGACCGCACCGAGAATGGCCGCACCGGTCGGCGTCACCAGTTCCGCAGCTACCGGCCCACCGCGCCAGGAGAGCGAGGAGCGACCCAGAATTTCGGCAACGGCCGGCGGCGGCACGGGATACGTCCCGTGGCTCGTATCGACCTCGCCGTCACCGACCGAGAGCGGACCGACAACGATGTCCTCGGCGCCGAGATCGTCGAGGAGGAGCGCGGCGCCGGTCACGTCCGCAATCGCATCGTCTGCGCCCACCTCGTGAAAGTGCGTCTCCTCGAGGTCAGTCCCGTGAACGGCGGACTCGGCCTCGCCGAGCAACCGAAAGGCAGCCAGTGCGCGATCGGTCACCGATGCGGGAAGTTCCATTCCCTCGACAATTGACACGACCTCCGGATACGATCGGTGGGGGCCGTGTCCTTCGGCATGATTGTGATGGCCGTGATCGTGATCGTGGTCGTGGTCGTGGTCGTTGTGATGGCCGTGATCGTGATCGTGGTCGTGACGATCTGCCGTGGTCGATCTGACCGTCACATCCGTCGATTCAATGCCCTGGACGACGGTTCGGTCGGTCGCGAACGCGACGTCGATTGCCGTGGCAATCGGTTCGAGAACGTCGGGATCAGCCCCGGCGGCAAGGAGTGCCCCGAGGATCATGTCACCACTCGCGCCCATGCGTCCATCGAAGGCCACGGTCATCATAGCGGACTCTCCGAGAGCACCCCGAAAAACCAACCGATCGCTGCCGAAAGCGGCACGAATTTATACACAGATTACCCACACCCCATGTGAACGTATGCCATAGCTTTCGTGCCAATGGGGGAGTCAAAAGAGATAACCCCAGGAGGCGCGGAAATAGGTTAACGGCCTTCCGACCCCGCATATCATGAACGAAGTCCAACTCGAAGTGGCGAAAGCCTACCCGAACGATGCAGGACGCGGCATCGCGAGGCTCGATCCCGATACCCTCCTCCATCTCAAGCTCAGCCCAGGCGACATCGTCGAGATTGAGGGGGCCGAGACGACGGCGGCCAAGGTCTGGCGCGCCGACCGACAGGATTGGAACAGCGATACGATCCGGATCGACGGATTCACGCGGCAAAACGCGGACGTGGGGATCGGCGAGCGCGTTACGATTCGGAAGGCAGATGCGACCAAAGCCGACCGAATCGTGCTCGCCCCACCCGAGGAGGCAAGCGTCCAGTTCGGTAGCGATGCGGCCGGAATGGTCAAACGACAGATTCTGAAGCGCCCGGTCGTCCGTGGCGACATCGTTCCGGTGATGTCGAGTACGAACCACCCGTTCATGCGGGCGCCCGGCCAGGCGATCCCGTTGATCACCGTCGAGAGCGAGCCCGACGGTGTCGTGCTCGTAACCGAGAATACGGAGGTAGAACTCCGCGAAGAGCCGATTACTGGGTACGACAGTCCAGGAGCGGGCATTACGTACGAGGACATCGGCGGACTCCAAAACGAGATCCAGCGCGTCCGGGAAATGGTCGAGCTCCCGATGAAACATCCCCAGATCTTCCAGAAGCTGGGGATCCAACCGCCACAAGGTGTGCTCCTCCACGGACCACCAGGTACCGGTAAAACTCTGCTCGCGAAGGCGGTCGCCAACGAGACGAGTGCTAGCTTCTTCTCGATCGCCGGGCCCGAAATCATCTCGAAGTATTACGGCGAATCCGAACAGCAGTTGCGAGAGATCTTCGAGGATGCGACCGAGGAGGCCCCCTCGATCATCTTCATCGACGAGCTTGACTCGATCGCACCCAAGCGCGAGGACGTCACTGGTGAAGTCGAACGCCGTGTCGTCGCGCAGCTGCTGACGATGATGGACGGCCTCGAGTCACGCGGCCAAGTGATCGTCATCGCAGCCACTAACCGCGTCGATAGCGTCGATCCGGCGCTCCGGCGCCCCGGTCGATTCGACCGGGAGATCGAGATCGGCGTTCCCGACGAGACCGGCCGCACGGAGATTCTCAAGATCCACACCCGTGGCATGCCGCTGTCGGACGACGTGAACCTCGGGGAACTTGCCGATGACACCCACGGATTTGTCGGCGCCGACATCGAGAGCCTCACCAAGGAGGCGGCCATGAAGGCGCTCCGACGGTACCTCCCCGAGATCAACCTCGACGAAGAGGACATCCCGCCGAGTCTGATCGACCGGATGATCGTCAAACGATCCGATTTCAGCGGTGCGCTCAACGAAGTCGAGCCGTCCGCCATGCGAGAAGTGCTCGTCGAGTTGCCGAAGATTACCTGGGAGGATGTCGGCGGGCTCGAAGCGGCGAAACAAGACGTCCAGGAAAGTATCGAGTGGCCGCTCAGTGACCCCGAACGCTTCGAACGCATGGGCATCGACCCACCGAAAGGCGTGTTACTGTATGGTCCGCCCGGAACCGGCAAGACGTTGATGGCAAAGGCCGTGGCCCACGAAACCAACGCCAATTTCATCAGCATCCGCGGTCCGCAGTTGCTCTCGAAGTGGGTGGGTGAAAGCGAGAAGGCGATTCGGCAGACGTTCCGGAAAGCCCGTCAGGTCGCGCCAACGATCATCTTCTTCGACGAGCTCGACGCCCTGGCACCGAGCCGGAGTCAGGATCACGGGAGCAACGTCTCTGAACGAGTCGTCAACCAGTTGCTCACCGAACTCGACGGACTCGAGGAGATGGAGAACGTCATGGTCGTCGGCGCCACGAATCGTCCGGACATGATCGACACGGCGCTGATCCGCTCGGGCCGGTTCGACCGGCTCGTGATGATCGGCGAACCCAGTACGGAGGGCCGAGAAGAAATCTTCCGGATTCACACCCGCGACGTGCCGCTTGCCCCCGATGTGAGCCTCCGCGAGTTGGCCGAGTTGACCGAAGGCTTCGTGGGCAGCGACATCGAGAGTATCGCTCGTGAGGCAGCCATCCAGGCACTTCGGGCCGATCCGGACGCCGATCTGGTCGACATGAACCACTTCCGTGCGGCGATGGAGTCGGTGCGGCCCACGATCACCAAGGAGATTCTCGATTACTACGACCGGATCGAGGACGAGTTCGCCGGTGGGACCGCAGAACCGGCCCGGCACCGCGCCAACAGCCGGATCGGGTTCCAATAGCTGGGTATTGATCGCTCTATAGATCGGGTGGGCAGTCCATCACGATACCGACTTATTCCGTGTACTACCCCCATTCTCAATAGTATCGCAGCGATTTATTGTGGTGTAGTGCGATGCGGCCGCATGGAAACCCGCAAGGTCCAGGTGACAGGTGGATCGACATTTACCGTGTCGATCCCCAAACCGTGGGCAACCGAGCAAGACATCTCGGCGGGATCAGAAATCGAGTTACATCCAGAGGGTGAGTCGCTGTTGCTCGTACCGAAACAGCAACGAAGCGGGACGGAGGGGACGATCGACATCAAGAATCTGCGCGGGCCAGATCTGGCCCGGGCTGTCGTCACGATGTACGTGAGCGGTTTCGATCGCATTCGGCTCGAAACCGGCGAGATTCGCCCGGAACAGCGCCGAATCATCCGCGACGCTACCCAGTCGTTGGTGGGTCTCGAGGTGATCGAGGAGACCAGCGATCACGTCGTACTACAGGATCTGCTCGACTCCTCGGAACTGTCCATCCACAACGCGATCACGCGCATGCGGCTGATCGCGCTGACGATGCTCAACGATGCCGTCCGCAGCGTCATCGAAAACGATCATCAGCTTGCCGAGGACGTGGTAGACCGCGACGACGATGTCGACCGCCTGTGGTTTATGGTCTCGCGGGTGTTCCGCTCGGTGCTCCGCGACCCTGGTGCCGCAGCGGCGATCGGAATGTCCCGGGAGATTTGTTTCGATTATCACTCGAGCGCCCGCCAGCTCGAACGGATCGCCGATCACTCCGTCAAGATTGCCACCCACGCCCAGGAACTCGAGAAAATTCCCGAAGAGATCGCAGCAGCCCTCAAAGAACTCCAGTCGGAGGCACGAACCATCATTGAGCGGGCTATGACCGCGCTCATCGAGGAGGATCCAGAGGAAGCCCGCCGGCTCGCCAATGACGCCCGCGATGCCATCGTGGTCATCGACGACCATACCCGCGGCCTCGACGAGCTCATTCGCGAGGTGGCAGATCCAACCCAGGCGCAGCTGCTCGGACTGATCGTTGATTCGCTCTCGAGAACCGCTGACTACGGCGGAAACGTGGCAGAAACGGCGTTGCAGAAGGCGGCGCCCACGCCGTAGTTACATAAAAACTGGCGCAACGCCTCGCCCTTCAGGGCTGGGATACGCGCCATACAGCCCGTTAACCGACCGAATACTACAGAATGGCCGGCGTCGTACCTATTCTACCACTCACTCGGATTGACATCCTCCTCCGCCTGAAGACGGAGGAATCCTGAGCGTTGGAGAGTTCAGGTTTGCAGTCCCACCGAGCATCCAGACGGTGAGCATCCGTAAGGATGCTCGCGGTCTGCGCGGGTGGGACTGCTGGGAG
>SKNY01000057.1 GCA_007123105.1 Salinarchaeum sp.
AAGGATGCTGAGAATATCATCGAGGTCAACCCGGACGACGTTGACGACCACGAGGTCGACGTCGACGAGCCGGCGGCGCCCGACGATCCGGTTGTCGACGAAGAGGCCGATGACGACTGGGATCCCGAGGCAGTGGCCGAACGTATCCGCGAACGGGAAGCTGCCCGGCGCAGGGAGCTCGGCCGCCGGGACGATGCCACGGCCCCGTCGGATTTCGACCCAACATTTGGAGCCGTGACGATCGACATCAACGGCGAGCAACGCATTCCCCACGCCGACGCCGAGCGGCCGGCAGAACGCGACCACTTCGAGCACATGATGAGCGATATGTATGATCCGACCGAGGAGTTCGACGACCCAAGCCCAACGTTCGAAGTTGGCCGGCGAAAAGTGGACCTCCCCAGCGAGACCAATGGCTTCGAGCTTGTCCGGACTGGCCCGGAGGGCCGGCCAACCTACCGAGCCGGCCACCGGGCCTCACCGACCGAGGTTTGGGTCGCCAGAGACTGGTCGACCGACGTGATTCATCGCCGCTACCGGGTGGTCGTCGACGACGAGGAAAGCCAGCGAACGATTGCGGACGGCCTTTCACCCGAAGAAATGATGGAGTTCATCCGGGAGGTGATCGAGGATCGGGTGGCTGACGATGCACCCCGAGAATACACCGATGACCGGATGGAGAACGCCCACTACTGGGCGGCCCAACTCCTCGGCTGGATGAAAGAGGGCCCCCACGCCGGCATTCGTGGCACATACTACGTTGATATTATCGGCGGCAAGCCGGTCCTCGTGATGGACGACTCGTGGTCTGAAGAAAAGGTCGAGGCCATCGAACACGCCATGCGCGATCACTTCCCTCAACCCTATTCTGTCAAAGAACTCGATGACGAGTGGCGGCTGTTCATTCGGGAACCGACTGACGAGCGGTTGGTTTCTGACTGGCACCCCAACTGGCGGGCGTTCCAGCCCACTGGAGGCGATGGGGGAGATCCCGCGGCCATGTTTGCGACCGACCAACTCGAATGGGAGACCCCCTCGCCAGTCCAGGTTGACGATCCAGAACCAACGCCCGACGAACCCGATGTCTCGGACCAACTCTACGGCCTCGGCATCAACCGGGTTTCGGCCAATCATCTGGCCGATGAATACGGGTCCGTCGAAGCAATCAAAGATGCCGCTCGAGACGCCGACGCGATAACCGACCTGAAGGGGGTCGGTGAGGCCAGCGCAGCCGAGGTCCTTGATTCCCTTGACCTGGAGCCCGTGGAGGTGGACGACCCGGAGCCGGCAGCCTGTCCGGCAAGTGATCGAGCGGCCGATGAAATGGCGCTGTCCCGGGTGGAGGGAATCGGTCCAACAAGGGCCGACCGCCTCCTCGACGCGTTTGGGGATTTGCGGACAATCTCTCGAAAGGCAGCCAGTACGACTACCGAAATCGCCGACATCGAAGGCTTCTCGCAGGATACCGCAGACGACCTTTTCGATCGGATGCGGGAGGCCCGGGTGTTCGTGTCCGGAGCCAGCGGAACAGGCCGGCCGTTGGCCGAGATTCACGAGGAGTTCTGCCCGACGATTGAGAAGCAAGAGCGCGAGGATGCAGTGGAGACGGCCACCGAGACGCCTGCGGAGAAGGAGCTGGACTGGCCCGCGCTAACCGCCCTGAAGAAAGCGTGGGCGGGTTACCGGCACGCGATCGGCGAGGGCCACGCGGCCGCGGAGGCCGTCGAGGAGTATCGTGAGAAACACCGCGAGGCCGCCCTGGAGTATGCCGCGATCATCAATGACATCCGGGCCGCCCACGGTCAGGACCCCATCGACTTCGAGGGCGTCCCGGGCATTCCCGCGGTCGATTCGGTAGCGGGCCAGATCACCGAGGGGCATCCGGACGTGGAGCTCTCGTTTAACTGGAGGGCAGATTCATATGATCTAATTGATGAATTAGCGTGAGTGTCGGTCCCTACAGAGGCTCTAATTAACCGTTCCTTCCTATCTTCCTGCGTGGTTATGTAATTGACAAGTACAACACAGTGTGTAAACCCAGCCATTTCCGTACTGTATTACCCGGCACAATATCTAGATCATCCCGTTACTTAGATCCCCATTGAATCGTCGCAATATACCTCTCGTTACAGTCCCAAGGAATCCAAGTCCAATGAGCAATCCCGCAATCCCAATCTGGCTACGTGAAACATCGACTCGTTGGCCCATTCCATTACATCCATCCTCATAACCGACTACAATCGGCATCTCGCCATATCGTCCCGATTCAGTTATTAGAAGATAAAACCGGCCATAGGGATGGCCTCCACAGGCTAACATGGTTCCACCATACCCACCCTGCTCCGTTGCCATGACGGCGATGGCGAGCCCACTCATGAGTAACAGGGGGACAAGGTTCCAGGCACCCGCCGACCGCTTAGTGGCTGCGAGACCTCCAACAACAATTGCTGGGAGAAAATAGACGCCATAGCCTAACAGCCAGACAGAGCCGACCAGCGTCACTGGCCCAACTTCAAGACTGGTGAGGACGAACAGGATTCCCGCCCCGATACTCACAGCAGTGAGTGTCTGGTACCCAAGGCTGGTTGTACCCGTCTGTTGCGGACGTATCACGTACCAGCTGCCCACCATGGACAGCACAATACCGATGGGAATGACGAGATATATTACTTGATGCGCCAGGGACGGATCTAATCCGGCCCCGCTTTGGAGTCGGATGAGCGCTCCGCTGACAACGTTTATCCCGCCAGTGATAATCGCTGACGCCGCTATTGGCCGAACCCATCCGATCTGCCACAAACCCCTGACGAGCGCGGCGTTCAGGCCCACAAGGACAAACGTCGGTATAAGAACCCAAAGCGGAACAAAATTACCGGGATTTCCCCAGAGCAATAATTTGCCGGGAACGATCACTAATCCGAGTATGAGGATGATCGCTGCACTGAGGATCGCCCCTAAGCCGAAAGCGATCCCAAGGTACTGCATTGCTGCATGAGGATCCACCCGCTTGATGGAGGGCAGGCGGCGCATGTGCCGTGTAAGTAACAGATGATGATAAAAATTCCTCCGATATAGGCCATTGCCACTGTATCGTTTGCAGACAACAGCTGCAGAATGATAGAAATGGTACGGTGAATTCGCAGAGTATATAACGTAAATGTTGCAATAAATTCCTTGTTCTGCCCCAGACCTCGTAGAGTTCGCCTCTGTCAGCCGAGGCTGACACCTCCATCGATAAGTCGTTTTGGTGGATCGATCCAAAAGTCCATCTTCGAACTCTCAAACTGCGTAGGGTTCACGTACTGCACCATTGAGCGGAATTGCCGAGCTGATCAAGTATGAAGCGATTTTCGACGACAAATCGCTGGGGATCACCTTTGACCACACATCGTTCCCAAATGAGATCTCATGGATTGCTGTTGGCAGGGACCAAGATTAGGATCCAGTATGATAAAATTCGAGGCCTGTGTGACTTCCAACCATACTAAAGGCAGCAGGGCCCACTGGGTCTTCACCGTAAGCTTCGACGTCCCAAGAACTACATGTGGGATCATCATCATTAGGATCCCCTATCGCATGTAACATACCCACGAGTGTCATATCATTATTTTCGTCCTCCGTGTATACCATGCTACCTGAGTCACCGTGAGCTATATGGTGATCAATTTCTATACCTTCTCCATTCAAGTCAACACAATCCGCATATGGATCTGGCGAAGCGTCGATATCAGATTCAGTAATGGGTCCCGTGGTTCTACCCGTTGCGATGCCAGCTTTTAATACATTCTCTTGATTGTTGGCCATCCAATTAACATATGTTTGGCTATAATACCCCACGACATCTTCATCAGTTTGTTGAATCGGATCACGAATCTTAGCTTCTGCTGAATAATTTTCATTGAAATTAATCAACACTGAATCCAAATCACGGTCATAATCTGCTGCCTCGTCGCCGAAGTCACGACAATACTGGTAGTATGACCAATCATCTGGGTCATCTGAACAAAGATCTTGAACAATATGAAGTACTGTTACACCAACAGGATCATCATTATATGAAGCCAATGTGCCTAATGTACCTCTTCCCTGGTGTGGGGATATCCAATAATCATCTTCTTCCGAGAAAAATGGTAAACCCCCAACCACCGGATCAGGTTCTGCTACATTATAACATGCATCTGCCATGTCTTGGCAATCTATCAACTTATGGTCCACTTCTTTATATGCAACTTCAAAGCCGGAAAATTCAGCGGTCAGGTGGGCCAACGGGGCGCAGATGCCGGTGGTCCCTTGGGTGCACTCGGACGGGTGATCGGGACGGTCGCTCGCAATCCGGTCCTGCTCGTGGCCGTCCTCGCGGCTAGCTACCTGGTTTGGCGCCACCACGGCGACGAGATCATGGAGGCCCTGGAGGTGAATCATGGGGCGGCTTAGACTGGCTCGCGAGATCGCCGAACGGACCGGCTCGAATCTGCGTGACGCAATGCGCTACGTCGACGACGTCGGGCACACGCAGGCGAGGCGCACGCTTCGAGCGGCCGAGGACCGCACCACCTGGCGGCTCCCGGCGACCGTTGGCGTCGGCACGACTGGAGTGCTCGCCTGGCGCCAGCAAAACGTCCGCGAGGCAGAGGCCATTGCCGAGCAATCTGAGAGTGCTAGCGATGCACTCGCCGAGATCGTCGAGTCCGATTTGGATGCCGAAGACAAGGCCGAGTTGGCCGAAATCTTCGTGACGCAGAACGCCGAGGACGAAGGGTCGCGCATGCCGTTCGAACTCTTCGGTGAGAACGGCCTCGAACGGACGCTGGTCACCGTCATCGTCGTGGTAATCGTGCTGGGCTTCGTCCTGAACTACGCCGGCCAACAGCTCCCGCAGCCAACGGTTCAAACGGGAGGCGTGCCGGCATGAGTGGCATCCCAGGGATGGGTAGCGAAGATCGGTCGATCATCGAGCTGCTGGCGATCATCGCCCGAAACACCGGCGGCCTCGATGACGACGATCCCCAGCTCCCCCAGGGGACCCGCCCGATCGACCCGGAGCAACTAGTCATTACGGAGACGGCGGACCTGAACGGAACGAACCCCGACGGGACCGTCACGATCGAACCCGGCGAGGACGAGGTGATCGCTCGCGATGAGGCTGGAACGGGTCTGGTGTTGCTGGCAGCCGGCGCGACCGACGAGGACGACACGCACTACTACATCCGGGTTGACTATGACCGGACGGTCGGTGGGACGCGACACTCCCCGCTGGGAACGATCAACACGCCGTTTTCGTTCACCGAGATGTACGGCGGCATGATCGTCGCCGAGCATACCGTCGAATACCGAGCTCGGGTGAGCGAGGACGCAAGCGGCCCGGTTGACATTGCCGGCCGGCTCCACCTGGAGGTTCTCTAATGCCCGGGACGGCTGCGTTCGAGATGCCGCCGGAAGGCGTCCTGGTCGGTGAGGACATCCCTCGTGAGAACGACACGAACAACGAATCCGTCCAGGAGGGGAAGGTCGACGAACTCGTCGCCGAGCTTCGCGAACAGGAGCGATTCGCCCACCTCCCCGAAGAGACGTTGCGGACGAAGGTGCGGAGCTACATCAGGAGTGAGCTGTAAGCATGTCAGACCTACCCGACATCGATACCGACGACGTACAGCACATTGCGTTTTACAACGCGATCGACGAATTGGACGACATCGACGAGGTGGACCCGGAACAAGCCCTTGAGGACGGCAGCCTCGAAGAGTACACCCTCTATGATAACGGCTGGGAGGGCACCTGGGACCCTGGCTGGGACCGCGACGTCACGGTTCGGGCCAAGACCGACGGTTGGTTCGTGGCGTACTTGGAGGGCCGGCCCGAGAACTACGACCAGGATATTGTCATTTCAGACCACTACGGAGCGCTGAACGGCCCCTGGGATATGGTCTACGATTGGCAGGACGCGGAGGACGAAGCCACCGTGAACCAGAACACGCTCGAACGGGCGATTCGCAGCCTGCTCGGTCACATCGATGATTTTGACAGTTCTCATTACGATCCCGAGGACGTCGGATTCTACAGCTACCACTTCGACGCGGCGTCGATGGTCACGTTGTTCCGGTCGACTGTCGAGGGTGATGACTCGGTGCACGCCTTTCTCTACACTGACGGCACCGACATCGAGCACGCCTCGCTCTGGGCAAGCGCCATTACCGGTGATTCGACCACAGGGTCGGCGACCAGCCGAGACATCAGCATCACGTGGGACGAAACCGGGGTCGATCTCGTCGACATCGACAGCGTTCTGGGCGCCGACACCAGGTGCGGGACGAAGAACGTCGAGGGCGACATCGATCCCGACACCGAGTACGACATCTCGGTGGAAGCAACCGAAGGCACGTACAACGCCGGGAAGGGCCACTTCGGCCTCCTCGCGTTCTGGAGCTGATTAGTGCATGAGCTGGGACGATGCGGAGGACGGGTTCGATCACACGGGCGATACATCGCTCACCGATGATGCGGACGCCGAGACCGGCGAGGGAGGCGACGTCATGGCCTTCTACGATGCCGACCGCATCGAGATCTTACGAACAATCGGCGGCACTCCGTTCGTGAACGAATCGGACGAGGAGCTCCCCTCGGGGTTCACGGACGACCCGAACAACTCGTTCGACCACGGGATGCAAGAGAGCGGCCCAGACTGCGAACGGGAGCCAGAGAGGGACGAAGATGCCGAGGAGGGCGAAGGTGGCGAGGTCATGGAGGTCTGGGCGGACGGCAGGCGTGCCATCGTCGAGATGGTCTCTGGCGCTGAATACGCGAACGAGGCGGAGTTCCCGGTCCCGCCTGCGTTCGTGGACTCGCCCAACCAGCCCTTTGGCTACGGGTTTCAATCCGGCGAGGGCGAGAAGGGCCTGGGCATCAACGTCACCTGGCAGGTAACCGATATGGTCGGGAACCTCGTCGACGGCCAGGGCTTCATTCAGGAGGATGGCGAGACGATCGGCGGGTCCGCCGAGGTGGGGTTCGCGATCGCTTCGTTCCACCCACCCAGCGGCGCCATCGAGGGCGCAGACGGCGACGAGCGGGGCGAAATCACCTTCCAATTTGAACCGAACGTCGACGGTGTCGCGTATGATGCTGGCGAGATCGAATATCCCGCGGGCAGCCATTTCGACATCAACTACTCGGCCATCCACGGGTTCGTGACGGACGTCGAGGGTATTCCGGTCGAAGAGACCGCGATTTTCGCGGAGAACACGGTCGGGATCACCGATCAGGACGGATACTACAACCTGATCGCCCCAGCCGATACCTCGGTCATGTTGTCCGGGCTGGAGCAATCCCTCGACCGGGGGATCACGACCGATCCTGATGAGCCGACTCGCCAGGACTGGCAGTTCGGCGGCATCGAGGTTCGGGTCGTGTTTCCGGACGGGTCGCCCGCTGTTGGCGTCCCGGTCACGATCGACGGCAGCGAGTTCGAGACCGACGAGCAGGGGATCGTGTCTCTCACGACGGCAAGCTTCGAGGAACACGACGTCTCGGTGATGGACTTCTATGAGGAGGAGGTGAATATCACGTTCGAGGGGCAACTGGAATCCATCCTGGTCGACGAGGTAGCCGGTGCCCGCATCGAGGTCAACGACCTGGTGACCGGCGAGGCGGTCAAACGGGTGTACGCCCTGGAGGAAGAGATCGGGATCTTCTCCTCGTCCGGTGAGACCGGCGATATTGCCATTCTCACACCGACGCATGGCGAGTTCACGTTCGTGATCGGTGATGACGACCCGCGGTACAAGACCAGCCAGGTGCACGTCACGCTCGACGAGGACGAACTCGCCGAGCTGGAGGCTGAACTCGAACGACAAGTTGCGATCTCGGACTTCTGACCATGCCACGCAAAAGCCCCTACAAACACATCAGTCGGATTGACTGGATTGGCGACATGATCGGCGCCCGGGTCGCCGACGATCAGCTCGCGGTCGCGATCGAGAACCAAGACGAACCCCTGGACGTCAGCGCGGAGCCTGTTCGAGCACGTGCGGGGTGGGCCGACGAGGAATACCTCGATACGGTTGTCGATGACGAGGGCGATCAGTTCACGCTCCACGGGCTCGGCGCGACGGAGATCGTCGGTCGGTTCGACACCGACGAGGAAATCGAAATCGAGGTCGAGTGGCTCGATGACGAGTATAACGTCCTGTTCACCGATCACGTGGAGACGTCAGGGGGAACGTTCGATGTCGAGATCGACGTCCTCTCGCCTCACCCCCGCATCCAGCTCGCCGCGATCGACACGGCGGCAGAAGTGACCGGCATTCTCCACATGAGATAACGGCCATGAGCATCCCCGAGTCCGACCCTGATCCTGTGGACGAGTTCGGTGAGCGGCTGGCTCGGGTCGAGACCAAGCAGGACCAGCTCATCGAGAAGGTCGACGACGTCGCCGACCTGGAGGTTCCCGAACGCCTCGGTTCAATTGAGACCAAGCAGGATACGATCGTCGAGAAGATCGACCAGGTTGCCGACCACGTAGACGGCCGTGTATCGGCCCTGGAGGCCGATATCGAGCAAAACGAAGAACGCACCACCAAAATGTACCTCGGGGTTCGGGTGCGAGCCTGGGGGGCCGGAAGCGCTGGTCTGCTCGCCCTGGGACTTAGCTACGCAATGTTCTAATTCGGTCCGTCCATTTCTGCTCGTCGTTACAGCGAGTGACGATTGTTACGGTAGTCTTCCTTCGGAATGGGGGATCGATACACCTGCAAACTGATCGCTGTGGAAATCTACAGATGAATATGGTATTTGCGCTGTTATGCAAGATGCAGAGTGTGAGTTCAGCAACCGGGCCTTGTTTATTTTAACGTTGATCAGATGAACGGCCCGCTAACTACACGTGCTAGGTGAACGAATCCCGGCAATCGTATTATGGGATGTTACGCCGGAGGCGTTTCGGATCTACTATTAAAATTATGCATGTTGAAGGGAAATATCAAATCCCCAGGTGCCCAGATCGTCATAGGTGTATTCGGTTCGGTAAGTATCCGGCGGCGGGCATAGATCATCGATGTTCCGTGAGTCGGTGACGATCCCATATCGGTCTTGTAAATATTCTTCAGGCTCTATGACCGTTTCTACTGATATGTCGTCCTTCGGGATGCCGTCGACTCGATTACAACCCTTCTCGTCTTTCAACATCCCTTCGATTTTCCGCTCACTCCCGATAGCTAACCCCAAAGGGGTCGTACTGGTTGCTGGAAATGCAAAATCAGTTTCTGCCTGCAACCATGAGACGGTGGAGTTGCCAGTGTTCTCCACCCGAATATCGATCCATGGGACGTCGTCCTCCGATAATATGCTTGAGATTTGGTCGAGTTCGAATGATAACGGGTCCAGGCCGTCGTCTATATCTACTATTGAAAGGTTCATCTCGTGATTACCATTGTTGCTATCTTTGGAGTTACCGTTAGACATATCCGGCTCGTGGCCGCCATCAGTGATATCTCCGAGACATCCGCAAAGGGATAGGATACCAGATAACGCAATCGAGCCGAGGCACGTTCGGCGATCCATGGAGTTAAATAACGGTCTCCAGGGCTATTTTATGTTTTCACCCAAAGCTTAAGAAACCGCATATTACTCGTCATTGGCAATTGTCTAACGTGTACTTTTATTCACACGGGTAGATGCGAAACTGCCGCTCATTAGGCCTGCGAAGGGTGCGGTTCGTTTCGTCCGGCAACAGTAGTGACGTATTTGATCAAACTACCTCTTTGACATCACCCATCATACGTGATCGGCCGCAACCACCGAGAGTTACAGCCGTCGGACCAGCCTATCGCTCTCCCCCCTTTTCTCGTCCAGTCAACTGAATACTGAAGCGAGTTGGCCCAGTTCTCTGGCGGACATCCCAATAACGTCCCTCCTTCAACGAATAACCACTGTGGCAGTACCAGTGCAACAACAAGAAGGCTAACCGATCCCCACATCACGATGGTTGCTTCATGAGGAAGGTGTCTGCTCCACCGAATCGCACCAACCACCACGACCGGGATAAGATAAAGTCCGGTCAGGTGCGCCCAAAGGAACGGGATAATTGCGAGTCCAACCGTCAGCTCTACGAAAACTACCATCCCGAGGAACACCACAATGAGTGTGGCTATGGTGCGCCGATTCGAGGTCAGGATGGTTCGCCATTCGTTGACATCGAGGAACCAAATCCCGATCGCACCCATCAACATCCCTGGAACCACGAGATAGAAGATCGGTCGTGCAAGGCTATATTGATAGAATAACCGGGGCTCAATCCCCGATCCGCTCACCAAGCTAAACGTGCGAAGAAGCTGCCATACGGCGATATTAATAATTCCTACCCCGACCGCAGCCGAACCAACGCCGATCTTCCAGGTCCAACCGGATCTCCACATGGACGCGACGACGAACGCATTCCCCACCATGGTTAAGATGAATAGTTCGATTGCCCACCCTGGGGCGTTGGTTTCGGTCATCACGGCCCCGAGAGCAGCAACTATGCTGACGAACGCACATCCCAGCACGGCAACGAGTCCGACGCGACGAAGCCGCATCATGAATGACTACTGGTATCGCTCCGCGCCCTTATATTTCCTGTCGGGATGGCTTCGGCGTCAGAACTATACTACTTGGCTGTGGGTTGATATCCATTCCATCAAATCGTAACTCAATTCGATGATGGTCGAATCCATGGAAGCGGAATAACCCAACCGTCTCTACCTCAATCGGTATCTTCGTTTCTTCCCCAGAAGGAAGATGAAAATCATAGTCTCGTTGCCGTCCTGATATGCAACCCGATAGTACCGACGAAAAGGACATAAGACCGAATAGTGCGGTTCGCCGCCTCATAGGTTCAAATACGTATGCAATCTATTAAACGTTCAGTGAATATTTCCTGCGGCACCGTGGGTATGCATTGACGTAAATTGAAGTGGTCACTACGCAGGTGTAGCGATCGCTCATTCCAGAGCGAAAACACCGTAACAATCGTCACTCGATGTAACGAGTGACCAACTGTGATTCGTTATCTGTACATTCTGTAGTGATCGGCGGCCCTGTGTTGATGGTCTTACCTCGCATGGTACGCAGACAATCCTTTCGGGGATAATCGGTGCCTTTATGGCCCGATTTTTCACTTCCACCGTGGATACGAAGAATCACTATAACTCTCACCGATCCAGTCAATCTGCGGAGCCTGATGATCAACGCAGCTTAGAGAACTCCAACAACATGCAAACTAATTTGGCCGTCCTTGATCGCGAAAACGTCCCGAGTGACCTTCATCATCGCGAGAGTGAAATCAACGAGTTGACCGAAGCGCTCGTCAACTATCACCCGAAACGCTCAGCCCGATTGGTTTCGATCTTCGGACCGTCTGGCTCGGGGAAAACCACCCTTGCGAAGTATTTCACCCGTCGGTTTAATGAGCAATCTCGACCGCTCAAAACGGGGTATACCAACTGCATTGACGATAAAACACCAACGCAGATCCTGCAAACGTTACTCCGCGAGACTGGCATCCGACCCGCCACCCAGCCACGATCGACGGCGAGGTGTCTCGGCGAACTCGAGAACGTCACTGATCCCATCCTTATCACGATCGACGAAATTGGGTATCTCAGGGAACCCGAATTCATCAAATCACTCTCGCGTATTGGAGGGATTGGCGTGATCTTGATCGCCATGGAGGAACATGAGGTCTTGTTGCGGATGCCCCACGAGGTCCGCAGTCGGGTACAGTCTGCCCCGACGATCCGTCTCTCCCGCTACACCCAATCCCAAATCGAAGATATCCTATGGGGCCGCATCGAGTTAGCGCTCCCCGAGGGTTTTGTGACCCGACCGGCGGTTCGTGAAATGGCCCGCCACGCCGATGGCGATGCGTATGTCGCGATTGCCCTCCTCCGTGAGTGTGCAAACTCGATCGACCTGTACTACCACGATAAAATCGACAGGGAGCTCGTTGACGACGTGAAGGACTCCGTTCCACTCGCACGAAACGAGCGGGATATTGAACACCTCGGGACCCACCCACACCTCTTATACGATATCATCAAGCACGACGAACCGATCAAAGCCGGTGACTTACGGCGTAAGTATGAGGCAGAAGCAAGTGACCCACGAGGCGATCGGATGCGGCGAGTATACCTGGGCGAACTAATGCGATATAATATGATCACAAAGGACGGGCGTGGTCTTGGTACGCGCTACCGTACCAAAGCGGAATAATCGCCGGACGGCGGCCGTTCCGGCAATAACCGGCAATGGCGGTAGAGCCGCTCTATTCTGGGATTCTAACCGTATGAAGCCATATTGGCCGATAACCGGAAATCTTCGGCTAGATGCTAAGTGTACTCCTTCCGACCCAATCTTCGATGAGCTATCGACTACTGTCACGCGGTCCTGATGGGTGTCCCTGCTGTATCGACATTCGAACGCGCTGGATGCATCCGCCAGTCTCCGACCGAATCCCGCTGGAGACTATTGTTACGGATGCGCTTGAATTGGTTGAAGAGCACAACGTGACGCCGTTCGATGCCGCCGATTGGACGGCTGCGAAGTACAATTATCCAGACGTCGAGCACGTCCTCCAGCTCCTGCGGGAGGTGTTGAATAACAAATGAGCGGCGTGGAAGAAGAGGCCCGGGACTTCGTTCGGAACAATCGGGCGATGATCCGGGATGTGCTCCGGTTCAGTCAGGACTCCTACGCGAGAGCGTGTGCACTGGTTCTGCTGAAACACGGTGGATCGGAACGGGATGTTTCGGCCATCCAGGAAGATCTCGATCAGGTCCGTAATCAGGAGGCAAACGAATGACCGAGTTAGTCGGCCATGGCTTCCGCGAGCTCGACGATCTCCTCTTCGAGTTCGGGCCGGTCCTCGAGGATGTCCATGACGCGCTCGGACTTTTCGATATCATCGATGATGTCGGGATCCTTCTGGACGAGCTGAAGAATTGCGCTGCGGACGTCGCTCTCGTAGTCTTTGACGTCCTCGATCGCATTGGGTTCCAAGACCTGGCCGCACCACATACAGCGGTCGCGATCCCGCGGGGTTTCGCGCTTGCACCGATAGCATTCGATCGGAGCGATCGGATCGGGTTCATCCTCTTCGACGTCGGCGCCGTAGGCCTTCGCGATCTGTCGTTCGCTTTCCCCACCAAAGACTGCAATATACCGAGCGGCAACGCTGCTTCCACGCACCCATCCCATGTGGTTTTCGAGATTCACTTGGTTCACATTTTGGGCTGCAAGGTAGCTTGCGCAGCTCTTTCGGAAGTTCGAGAGAGTGACCGGCCGAACGACTTCCGCCCGCTCAGCCGCCTGGTTGAGGATCTTTCGGTACATGCGGGGAGAGATCGACTCAACCTTCGTCAGTTTGCTCCAGACCGGTGCCGTTCGATCGTTTGGCGCTGGGTGATCGTCCAGCCATCGCTGCAGGTAGGGGACGGCCAGGATGAGCGTGGGGGATCGTTGTCCTCGCTTTCCCTGCACTGTTATTTGAAGACCATGGGTGCTATCAGCGATATCGCCGATCGTGATGTCCTGAAATTCGAATGGACGAGCACCGAGATTCCATGCTGTTGCGATCAGGGCCGCGTCCCTAGAGTTTCGAGTGGAATCGATCATCGGTATCACGTCCTCTTCCCATCTAAGCATGTCCGCTGGGTTCGGGGCAGGATCGTAGTTACTCGGCAAGCCGCTAGGTATCCAGTCAAGACTTTCTGGGACATCATCCCCTTTCGTCACTCGTTTCCCAAATTGGCGAATTGCGTCGCGGTAATCGCGGTTCGTCTCGACGTTCTCGTAATTCCGGTTGATGTATCGAAGGATGTCTTCCGCCGCCTCGCGATCTTCCAACGACTCCGCGAGTCCTCCAACGTTCTCTGCCAACCGAGTACAGTGTCCCAAGAGGTCTTTGTGGCGGTAATCTCCGACTTGAGATTGCAAGAGGTCCAGCCGATCGCTGAGCTCCAAAAGCAGCTCCGCATCTTCTTCGGCGATATCGTCGCTTTCCCTGATTCGTGTCCGGAAGTTATCAATTTGACCCCGGAGATTCCTCGATGGCACGACTTTGCTGACACGCTCTATTTATATATAGGCACCGGAACCATGGGTTCCAAGCACTCCACTGGCTTCCGGATAAGGGTTCTAATCTGTTTATAGATCCTCTCGTTGATTTTGAGTGCGTATCAAGGCCTTGCCGTTATTTTTGGCTCTGTAGTTTCGGCACACGGCGACGGCTTTCACGGGTATCGGACGCTCCGGCGGAGGTTGGAGACGGTGGCTTTGACCAGCATTCCGAGGAACTCGAGCCAACAACTCCACGTCCGCACGGTCGTACCGAGCGTGCGCGTTATCGCGGAAAAGACGGTTTCGTTCATCGATCGCTGATTGTACCGGTTACGGTCCGTGCGGGCGTTGTGCGCGTGATCGAGCGGAGTCATGATGCAGTGGTTGATCAGCGATCGGATGCCGTTTGTGCGGAGTTCGTCACGGAACGCTTTCGCGGCCGTACCACGGGTACGCAGTCGAACGGTTCCGAGCGAAGGTCGGACCAGCCCCCGCGTGGCTACGAGAGCGAATAGACGAGACGGTCGAGACGCTTCAACAGCTGGCGACGAACCTTGGCTCGATTGGCTGTCCCACCGCAGCTGAGTACATCCACGGGTGTTCGAACAGGGCGGTGACGTTTGTACGGCTTGCGCTCGAAGACGTTCATGTGCCGTGGACATCGAATCGGATGCGGTGGACCGCTAGGGCCAGGAAGCGATCCTCCAATTGATCCTCACCGATACAGGTCCAAAGAGCACTACGAAGGATTCCGAGCCGAGGTGACGCATCACCCCGACCAAGAGTATATTTCGACGGAGGTGAGAGTGGAGTATTTCAGAGGGAAGTTCTAGCCGACCTTGGGACACGAATAGAAAATTGATGCCATTCCAGTGAATGTCAACTGCAGTCGTTTGTTCTGCGCTATACGGATCGTCGAATATAGTTACCACCTCCCCAAACAGAGCGGCTACCACAGACGCGCACGACCGGGAACGCGAATGTTCTGAGAGTAAGCACTCATGAGATGCCCGATAGCTGAAGCGATGTATCCAAAGAAGTGAGTAGCCGGAAGTGACAGCGTCAGCACAGTCAGAAGATAATGAGGAGAATGTTTGCTACGCAAAGAGTGAATATACTGGACTGTTACTATGTGATATGGTATCTCGCCGTAAGTATCTCATCTGTTCACTAGCCGGTCTTAGTGCATTCTATGCGGGGTGTATCGGGAGTGGAGGCGATGCAGCCGGGGACACGTTGCTCCGCGTTGATGGGCCAGTGCAAGAGGTGGATGCGCTCACTTACGGCCAGGTTGTCGAGGCCGATTCCGTGAAAGAAGTATCCAATGGTCGATACGAACTGCCCATCGACGTGACCGGCGACGGTGCGCAGGCCCTCGAGGATGCCATGGCTACGAGTGGGGCTCATGATGATCCGCATCACGCCGAACTTCACGTGCTATATGATGGCGACGTGGTCAGTTCACGGGCTGTGTCGGAGGAGTTTGCCGAGGCGGACGTCGAGGAGATGACGGTAATGCATCTTACATTCGACGAACGCAACCACGCAGAGGCGGTCCGTGAGCGCATCAACGATGCGAACTGAGGCTTGTAACGCCCGTCGTTTACGAGCTGTTCCAGATAGGATGATAAGTCGCGAAGCGATGCTCATCAGCGCGCACAGGGTGGTGCCACGATTGTGATCACCCATCGAAACGGCGTCGGCGTCCTGCTCTTGTTTCTCATCGGAACGTCGTTCGGTGTTCGGTTCGACGTCGTGGCACCGACGTGGGCAGCCATTCTTCTCGGGATGGCCCTCACCACGTTTGGTGGCTGGCTTCTCGCACAAAGGGGCCAGCAATCCACCGAACAGACAGCGGGAGCTGGGAGCGTGTGGGACGTGATCCCTTCGTGGCAGTACACCGGTCGTCACGTCGAATCAGGAGGCTTGACGCGGGACGAACAAGAGCAGGCGATTGAGGAGGTCCAACTGAACGCGGACGCGTTAGAACACCCACAAAAAGAAGTGCAGAAATCGCGTGAGAACTGAACGCAGTCATCGTGATCCTAACGAGTGGCTGTCTCAAATCAAACTGGAGGGAACGAAAGGGGTCCTGATGCGCTGACCATAGACGAATGCGGTAGAGGCGGAATCTCGACTATAGACGACGATTGAGGAAATCAACGAACATCGTTACGTTACGAGCATTCTCGGCAACGACCTGGGTCGTATGGTTTTCTCCCGGGAGTTCATGATATTCGAACTCTTCGCCTTCAACAGAGCCGGCTGCTTCAAGACGGTCCCGAAATCCCCGAATGTGTTCGATCGGAATTGTCGTTTCTTCAGTACCATGGTGGATCCGTAGTGGTGCGTCAAGGCCCGAATCAACGTATTCGATTGGGGACTGCGCTAGCCACGCATCTCGATTCTCCTCTAGTTCGCCCAAATGACGGACGTTGTTAGGATTCCAGGGTCTGTGTTTCTGGGATGCGAGTAGGTCTGGAACCCCATTGTACATGAGTCCGGCCCGCCAGGGTGTTCCCTCACGACTTAACAGTAGGTTTGCGACATCATGACCACCAGCGGAATGCCCGAAGATGGCGATGCGATCTCCGTCAACCCATGCTTGGTTAGCCCGTTGCACGCTTTCGAAATTAGCTCCGACCTATCGCGGTGTGGTCACTAGCGTCTAAAATAGTCACTTTAACTAGACTAGAAGCCGGATCAAAGGTATGTCTACTACCAGATCCGA
>SKNY01000073.1 GCA_007123105.1 Salinarchaeum sp.
GCGAGCTCACGGAATGGCAGGCGATTCAGATCATCCGGGCTGGCCGAGATGCAGCTGATGCCGTCGGTCCGCTTACCCACGATCATTACGTGAAATCGCGGTTCTGGTATACGGACCGCAATGGAAATGCCCGACAGAAAGGGTTCGGACGGTTCGGCTACCGGTACCACATCAGCTAAGCGACGGCTGAGTGGCAACACTGCCGGCGACTCCTCTTTTCACACAATTGGGCCAGAATTTCAGGTTCTGAGGGCCATTTTAGTTATTTTAATAACAATTTTGACGAGTAGCGCTGAGCTCATCGCAGCGGTAAGCCGCAGCCGCTGACAAAACCGCCTTCGGGGGTGTGCCTAACGGCACAAGCAATTAAAAACACCGCACTGCGACCGCGGTGGCTCCACTTGACCCACTCGAAACGAGGGTATCAGTATGGAATTCGATAGATAATGCGTGGCGAGTACAGGGGGAATGGGCACCGTGAGAAGGGGAAGAGTGGGAAATTTGACCCCTGATATTCGGCGGTAGAGTGTTTGGTTGTCATATTTCTGAGCGGGCACCACCCTTTTGTTGAGTCCTCATTTCTCTTCCAGTATGATTTATCGGCGAGCAAGCCTCTTCACCGTCCTGCTGTGTGCATTTGGGAGCGTAGCTGCCGCGCTCATTGCCCTGCTCACTGAATCCAACGCGCCCGGATGGGCCCACGAACTGTTCTTGATCGTCCTCCTTTGCAATGCGGCGGTGATCGGCTTCGGCTGGCGATCCGGCTGGCGATGGGATCTCGGTCTCGGGGCGGTCGTTGTTGGAGTGGGAATGCTTAATATTGCTGTCTGGGTACTCCTGGGCACGTTTAGTGTATTCAATGGGGGGACTTCCTTTTGGCCATTGTTCTTCTTGGCGGGTGATTATAGCATTGGAATCACCCGACCGATCCTCTATCTCGTGGTGCCAGGAGTGATCATGAGCGCAATTGGCAGCTGGTTTGTAACCCTCTCCGACTGGCGCATCACCCTGAGCTCGAATCGCCGCATCACCGCCGCGCTGATCGCACTGATACTCGCGGGAATTCTCCTCATAGAGACGACGATTGGACTTGCAATTGTCCTGTTGCTTTGGGCGCAAGGTATCGGACTATATCTGATCCCTGCAGTGGTGATCGCCGGCATTCGGTGGAGCAGACCCGTCACGCCGGCGCGTGTCCTCCTAATCGGCGGATTGGTTGGTGTGTTGGTGGTTACGTTTCTACTACCGCGGTGGATATTCACTGATGGAACGACCTTATTGGGATGTCCAGGAGAACGTTGGGCCGACCAACTTCAGTATTCAATCGATTGGATGAGAACGGATCGAGAGATCCGCTGGTCCGATGGCTGCAACAATCGGTGGTTGAGACTCTCTCACTGACATAGATACGGCGAGAGTTCAGGAAGCTTGGGATCTTCGAGTGCTGAGAGAGCAACATCTTGTAACTCGCCAAGAATCTCGAACAATCGGTACCCAAGAGCTTGGTTGAGCTATCTCGAGCTCTCTTCAGTAAGGTTCAACCCTGGTGAACCCCGTGGAAGGTAACCAGTTCGATTGGTGTATCTTCATTGAACTCCTGATCTTTGTTCGCCGTGAAGTACGAGGCGTTATCCCGTACAACACAAATTTATCGCCAAATTGATGACAACATATGCCGTTGAGCGACTAATACCTATTCCTATAGACCATCACGGAGTAATCGTATACTATTGAGTCTGTCCGAAAAATGGTTATTTTGCAGGAATATCTGTTATTAAAGTCTATAACCGTCTCAAAAGCCGTGAATTCAGCTTGGAAAATGTTATTTGCGCAGGCTCCTTTACTTTTGGTCTACTGTCGAAACTTTCTCCACATTCACTGTGCTCCTGGCGTTTTCTTTAAGTCACGGACTGGTGTTGGGACCGTGACTCCACGCTAAGTCTCCTCACGATCTCACTCATTGCTGCGCCCATTCTAGGGTTCGAGACTGGCCATCGTGACGGGCCCGCTCACGCCTCCTCTCATCTCATACCAAAAGCAAAGTAGCGTCAACGCCAATGTCAACGTAGAATGGCCGCTGAAGAACAGATCCGAGTCAGCGGACGGGTAAAGCGCGAAATCGAACGACGAAGGCGAGAGGGCGAGAGTTACAACGACGTCCTCGAGCGAATCCTCGACGAGAACGACACCGGTGACTTCTACGACGGGTTCGGTCGGTGGTCGGATGAGGAGGCCGAACGCGTCCGCGAGGAGCGCCGTAAGGCCAAAGAAAAGCGAAAGCGTCGGATGCGCGAGCGGGTTGAGGACGCCGCATGAAGGTCCTCGACGCGACGTATCTAATCGACTATTTGGACGGCCTCGAGGCAACTCGCGAATTCTATGAGGAAAGTGGGGGTGCTGACGTCCGGTGGGTGATGCCTGTCCCGGCGTTTGCCGAGGTTCTCATCGGTGAAGGGAACCTCCCGAATGGAGACGTCGCCGGCGCTCGCGCCGACTTGGCTTGGGGTGAAGTATACGAGATTGACGAGCGAACAGCGATCACTGCGGCTGAGATCGCGGACGAGATCGGACCAGGTGGCCCGTACCTCGACGGACCCGACGCGCTGATCGCGGCAGTCGGCCGCGAGCTTAACGCGCCGGTGGTCAGCGCCGATGGTGACCTCACGCACCGAGAAACGCGGGCAGTGATTGCTGTCGAGGACTACACCGACTGATGAGCGTGACTTTCTACCGGCTGACTGACGACAGGTACCAGCCTATCGGCCGGGTGGTTGACGGGGTGATCTGTCGAAGGCGAGGAGGCGCTCGGGGGAATCTACGACCGGGCGATCGATGAGGCGGACGAAGAAGAACTGATCGAGCGATGCAACGGATCGTACGTGGTGGCGGCCATGGATCTAGCGGACGAGTCGGTTCGCCGGTGAATTTTCGTCGAACTGTGACGGACTCTTCGGCCAGAAGAGCGGGGGCGAGACAGTTCGCGGTGAGCGTCTAACGAACTTCTAAGCTGTCGGGGTGTCACCGAGCAGGCAGGGAACCGTGTTCCCCATTCAGACAAACAGCCGAGTTCCTATCAATAGCGGACATTCATCGGCAGCTGGCCGGGAGAGATATTTACACTCATGGATGCTCATGACGCCGACGTCCAGCAATTCGGACGTTGACTACGAAGGACAACCGTCACCGGTGACCGAAGAGGATGAGACCGGGGGCCAGCACGTACCTGGCTGAAGCCCCCACGGGTCGAGGCGTGATATCTAATGCATCTTTGAATTGACGACGATGTTGGTGCTTGCTACATGTACGGGACGTCTCCATCATATCATTCCACATAGAAATGAGAACTGACATCAAGAACTCCCCGATCTAACTGCTTGCTGTTCGAACACGTTGTCAGTTCCTATCATACGTTGGTATGAACTCGATGATGTATTCGCAGGTATAGTATCTGGACATTTCCGTTCAGTTGACTGTGAAAACAATAGTTTTCTGTAGGGTTCAGGGCTACCGCTTGTTTTGGTCACCGTCTCCGCAAAATCGCCGCTACCCTTACCGATCCCGTTGAGCTCTTCAGTCGCCACCCATGGCACCTTTTGAAGTTCGCGGCCGCTCGGTGAGCATCGCTGAGGACTTGGGTCAACATTTTTATTGTACCGAGCTAACCTATAAGCATGCCCTCCCGCCGGTCCCTCCTCGGTGTAATGGGGGTCACGAGCGTCTCCACCGTAGTTGGCTGTATCGGAGACGTGCCCGACCACCTCGGCAATTCGGATGAACCGCCCGACCGGGAGGACGTGGACCCGCCACCGTTGCCGGACGCGACCGACGAGGAGATGCGGTGGGCACACCAACTCGCGGGGACTGAAACGCCCCACCTCGCGAAGGTCGACGAGCCGGTGTCCCTCCCGACGACACTTGCGTTCGAATTCCGGAACGAGGGAACGGAAGTGGTGGAGGGAAACCCGTTCGACTGGCAGTTGTTCAAACTCGTGGACGGACAGTGGTATCCCGTCCTCCTCTCGCGGGGGATTCCCCAGCCCCTGTATCAACTCCAGCCCGGCGATCGACACGAACACGGCCTTCACCTCGAACACGATCCGATCGACGAAACGGCGGCCAGAGAGCAGGACCGAGACGAGCCGACGCTCGGGGGAATCGGCGGTGGCCGGTATGCGTTTTCCATCGCCTTTGCGGTCGAGGATGAGGAGGAGGTCCACGCCACGACGTTTCGGATCGACGCACCGGCCGTTGAGCTTGCCCTGCCGTCGGACATTGGGATGCAGCAAGACGGACGGGAAGTGAGCATCAGCCAGGGCCTTCCCCACGATGCAACCACGCTCGTCAAAGCGGCGGAATCGGACGGTGAACCCGTCCAACGCATGATTCCCGAACAGCTCGCCCAACCCGGCCGTCACGAACGGCCGGGCATCCTCGCCATCCGCGAGGAAGAACAGATCGAGCTCGCATTCGTCCACCACCGCTCGGGGCCGGGGGGTCGCAACCACCGGTTCGTCGAATTCGACGGCGATGTGTATCGGGTCGGACAGGTTGAGGAGGCGTCCGTCCCGGAAACACCCGATGATGCCGGGACCGTGGTTCGGGACTGGTTCGATGCCACCGAGGAGGATCGCGAGGATCTCGCCGACCGGATCGACCTCGGCAAGGACGAGTACGCGGCGGAATCGTACGCAGCGGCCGCCGAGCGCTTCAGCGAGGTGGCGAGGGACTATGGCACGCTCCGAATCGACTGGCGCGAGCACGCCGCACCGTACCCGCGCGATCGCAACGCGAATGAGCTGTTCGCTGACGTCGACCGATTCCTCGAACATCGAGAGCAATCTTCGTGGTACGATCGATACGCAGCGGAGATTCACGCGGGCGAATTCGAAGCACCGTTCAAAGCCTCCGGGAAGGAGGGGGACGCCGAGTTCTGGGAGGACCAGGCTCGCGAGCGGCGCGAGCGGGCGGCCGACCGATTCGCCGCCGTCGAGGATGCGGTCCCAGGGATCTCGTAACAGCGTACCTTCTGA
>SKNY01000089.1 GCA_007123105.1 Salinarchaeum sp.
ATCACCTCCAACCGGCTGCGAGTATCGACCGGCCAGTTCGGGCGATGCTCATTATCTCTGCGTTCGTTCTCGTCCCGTCGTTCGTGGGTGGTCTCAATGACGCTCGAGCTCAATCGAATGCGTTCGTGCTCGAACGGACGGTCGACCTCTTGCATCAATCAGAACACATTGCAAACGTCGGCGGATGGGAAATCGATCCCGAAACCATGGATGTGTACTGGACCCAGCACCTCTTCGACATTCTGGGGCGACCGTACGACGAAGAGCCGCCGATCGATGAAGCGCTCGAAGTCTACCACGATGACGATCGGCCGATCATCGAGGCGGCCATCGATGCGGCACTCGAGGATGGCGAACCGTTCGACGAGGAGGTGCGATTTCTCACACCCACCGGAGCGGTGCGGTGGCTTCGCGTCCAGGGGATCCCCGAGATTGTCGGCGACAACGTCGTCTCGCTCCGGGGAACGGCCCAAGACATCACCGATCGCAAACAACGCGAGCGCGCACTCGAACGAGCGAACGAACGACTCACGGAGTCAAACGAACGCCTCGAACAGTTCGCCTATGCCGCCTCCCACGACCTGCAAGAGCCGCTGCGGATGGTCTCGAGTTATCTGCAGCTCATCGAACGGCGGTACGGCGACATGCTCGATGAGGACGGCGAGGAGTACCTCGCGTTTGCCGTCGACGGGGCCGATCGGATGCGCGATATGATCGACGGGTTACTGGCGTACTCCCGCGTTGAGACCCAAGGGAAGCCGTTCGAACCGGTCGACCTCGACGAGGTGATGGCCGATGTGCGCAATAACCTCGCCGTACGACTCATGGAGAGCAACGCCGAACTCGAGATCGAGGCGCTGCCACACGTCCGAGGGGATGAGAGTCAGTTGCATCAGGTGTTCCAGAACTTGCTGAGTAACGCGATCGAGTACAGTGGCGATGATCCGCCACGGGTGCACATCTCTGCAGCGCGAAACGGTTCGATGTGGGAAGTCTCGGTTCGGGACGAGGGCATCGGCATCGACCCAGCCGAGCAGGATCGCATCTTCGAGGTGTTCCAGCGGCTCAACTCCAGGAACAATCATCAGGGCTCTGGGATCGGGCTGGCCCTGTGCGAGCGCATTGTCGAGCGTCACGGCGGCGAGATTTGGGTCGAGTCTGCACCGGGCGCTGGGGCCACCTTCTCATTTACCCTTCCGGACGAGGACGCGCATGACGAGTAAGCTCGAGCGCTTCCTCGAGGCTCATCCGGAGCTCCTGGTTCACGGAGCCGGCGTTCGAAGCAGGCCAGCTCGCGACATTGTATTATATCGTCAGATACACCACCGACACGCTCGATCACGCATTGAACGCTGCAGTTCGTGGACGTAGCGTTACTATCGCATCGAATCATCATCTTGACGCCACAACGTTCCCGTTGCGTCGAGAGTGGATCGGCTGGTCGCATCGGCCGTCTCCCCGGTAGAACCGACAAGTAACCTTGGCTGGTTGCTTGCGCTGACTTCTGCGGTCGTACCGACGGGTCGGTCGTCCGGCTGGGGCGCTTCGCCCTGACACAACTCCCTCGCATCCGTGGCGGTGCTCAGTCCCGATCCAGCAGCATGTAGAGGACCGACAACCCGATGAGGTAGACGGTGATGGCACCGATGACGACCCACAGGAGCGGATTTGCCGGTTCGACGTCGCCCCACGACCGCACGAATCCGAGCAACAGCAGCACGAACCAGATCACGAGGCTCTCGATCGGGATTTTTGCCGCGCTCCAGCGGGGTTCGAACGCGACGAACAGATTCGCCACGCTGAACACGGCCGCCCATCCCACGAGGACTCGCGAGGTGAGCGGACTCACGGCCCACGGCCACGAATCGATCATGAGCTCGGGAACGACAAACAGCAGAAGCAGAACCAGCGTCAAGAGGACGCCGACGATGCCGCTGATCCATCGTACGACGGATGGAATGGTCCGGTCATGGTTTGTGTCTCCACGCGGGTCGGTCCGCCGATTGTAGATCCAGAGCCCGGGAATGAGCAGTGGCGTCACCACGTACAGGAACACCCACAGCCAGGTGGAGAAGTGGCCGTGATTGAACGCATCCCAGTGGAGGTACGTCGCGACGGCCATGGCCAGCGTAAAGACGGCAATGCCCGGGAACAAGAGGTGGACCCGGTGCCACGCGTCGACCGTGACGACCCGATAAAAGAAGTATACGCCGGCGCCGTATCCGGCACCCATCAGGAGCGGTGTAAGGTCTGGATTGATCTCCCACGCAAAGTAGGTCCCGGTGGCACCCGGGGCCCCGTACAGGGTGACGAAGGCCAGGAACAACACGGGGGCAATCACATAGCCGCTCCATCGCGTCGCGCGTAAGACGCGGTCGTCACGGCGTGGTTCGGTTCGCGATCGGTCCGTCGGGCTGCTCATCGTGGCCCCAATTCGAGGGTGAACACATAACAGTACACCTCGATCACGTGTTACCGGCGATGGAATCATCGATCACGGGATTGCTGGATTCGTCGGCACGAGACCGTCCCAACCGGGCAGTTTGGTGGGTACCCATCAGATCGGCGCGGAGGTCCGGCGTTCGCCCGATCCCCAGCACACCACGGATTAGTCGGTGGATGGATCACGTTCGAGCGACGCGAGCCGATAAGTCGCCTGGTAGCCGAGACGGCGGCCGACCGGGGCGAGCAGGCGGATGAGCGCGTGCTGGAGCGACACGGGAAGGGCGGTCAGATGGAGGTGGTCTGGATGGGCTGCCTGGGTCACCGCGTACTGTACCGGGTGGAGGTGCCCCTTCTCGTTGGTTTTGTCCAGTTGGGCGAGCACGTACAGGGTTTCGGTGAGCGGCTGGGCGGCGAGTGCCGGATGAAATGCAAGCGAAACACGGCTTGGCTCGTCGAGTGGATTCCAGATCCGGTGGGGGACACCGGGTGGAAGCGTCACGGTTTCGTGTTCACCCAACACGCGTTCCTCGCCGCCGTACTCAACGGCTAATCCGCCGGAGAGGACCTCCCAGCGCTCCTCCTGGTGCGGGTGGACGTGCTCGGTCGGGAAGTCGATCGACCATCGTCGGTGGGCAAGCACTGACTGTAGTTCCGGTGCCTGCGTCGCAGGATACAGGGTGAGTTCGAACCGAACGAATTCGCCACCGGTGTCCGCGGCGTCATCACGAACGACGAGCGGTGCTTGAGCCGCGATGGTATGGTCGTCTGGAGGCATGGTCTCGGAAGATTGGTAGATACCAGGAGAATGAGCTGTCATATACCTTCCCGCAGGACCACGGGTCGCTCATCGGCTTACGCGCATGACGACAGGTGCGCAGTGACGACTTCCCGGCTCACGTCGTGGGCCACCCGATGGTTGAACGGGTTACTGGACCGGATGTTGTGGGGATGAGTGCGGATGCGGCCATGTCGGCCCTCGAATCGCTGGCCTTGTAAGCCGAGTCAGCAGCACCGGTTTTTTTCAGACCGCTCACGAGGCCAGATTGTCTCCCTTCAGCCAGGTATGGCAGCCAGTCGGCAACGCCACCTACGTGATTGGTACGTTATCTGGCAGAGAAGACGTACGGGAGACCACGGAACTGTCTGTCGTTGGTCTCTACTTGGTTCGCGCCCGGGATCTCCTGCGGTCAGCGTGGGTCATCGCCAGCAGTCAGTTCGTAGCTCTCGATCGTCCGTTCCTGATGATCATCGGCTGAGCTCCGGTAGTTGGTGAGTACGGTTGCCCGGAAGAGACTGCCGTGCAGCGCTTTCTGTCGAACGGTTCGGTCGAGATGTCCTGATACGAGCGAATACGAGGCGCACCCCACATCGGACCTGCCGATCGGCATCGATCCGTGGAGCGGGAGCTACTGTCGGTTCAGGTCGCCGTTCACCGGCAACAGAGCCCCATGAGCACACGTCGTCGCTCCCGCTTGGACCAGTCACATGCCCGGCTACGCGAACGACAATCAGTCGTCAACTCGCACACCAATTGAGGCGAATGTTTATCTTGGATTGCTCACATGTAATCACAGTCCGTGATGTTGGTGCTCGAGACGCCACCATACGAACGCAGGGAGAGAACCAACATGGACCATAAAGACAAACCGGTACACCGGCGAACCGCATTGAAACGCGGGGCGGTGGTGGTGGTGTCGACGATTGCGATCGGCGTTCCCGCGATGCGTGGGACAGCAGTCGCATCTGGGATTCCCCAGATGGTCGTTGATGCCCCGCCAGCCATTTCAGCCAATCCCAACGGACGGGTGACGGCAGCGATCTATCCTGGGAAGGATACGATGTCTTCGTCGGACGTAAAGAACGCAGTCGAAGCCATCCCTGACGGGAGATTCAAGTTCGGGCCAGATGACGGGGCTGAGGCGTTTGACATGCATGCGCAAGCTGACTCGGTCGGGTGGCGGCTCGTGAACAACGGCGTACACGGGGAAGCGTTGGGCGTGTTCTTCGACAGTTCAACGGCCGATGCAGAAGGCAGTGGATGGTGGTCGGATCCGGACGACGATCGCGGTGCGAAACTGTCTGCCGTTAAAGGAGCTGCGGCCGAACGGGACGATATCATCGCGTGGGGGGCGGACGAAGAAGTCACCATCACGCCCATCCGGCTCGAGTTGTCATAACACGAGTGACGAGTGATTGGGGGGGGGGAGGCTACGTCCCCGGATCCCGATATCCGGGTTTCGGTCACTCGGGAATGCTGGTGAGACCAGATGAGAGTACGGACTCGCGGGGCTGGTCAATCTCTCTGAATTTCAGACTGATTACAGAGATTCGGTCAAGACCACCCTATAGACCGATGCTGGTTCTGCTCAGGTGAGCTGTCTCTCAGCTTCGTCACGCCGTTTACGCTCTGTACCATTGGGTCCGGTATGGTGATTGCTGCCCATCGACTGGCCGGGTTACGCCGTCGAAATCGGGCGACGTTTCGCAATCTTGGGAAGCAACGGACAAGGGTAATCTGCAACACTGAGCGGAGACATAGACCACTCGCGTCGCACGTCTGAACCTGCTGGGTCCGGTGGTAGCCGCGGCATCGAGTTGTGCTGCGCGTTCCGATTCGGCCCCACGTACCTCCTGATCTGGGGATGGAGACCGATCAGTTGTCTGCGAGCGCCGGCTCGTCCGCTCCGACCTTCGATTCCAGATCGGTGAGCCGCTTCTCTAGGTCTGCGATACGATCGTCCTTCTCGTTGAGTGTTTGTGACAACCCCTGGATCGCGGCGAGTGCAACCCCGTCGGCATCGACCGTTGTGATCGAATCGTCATCATGGCCGAGGCTAAACGTCTCCGCAAACGCACCGGCCATCGGTCCCACGTGCCGGCCGGTATCGTGCTCGCGGAACTCCCAGCAACTGATCTCGAGGGAATTGACGCCTTCAAGAATGGCCAGTGGATCAATCGGTTCGACGTTCGTCTTTGCTGCTCTGGCACTTTGCGTGCTGACTTCCGGTGCGAACACCTCCATCTGGAATCGCGCCTCATCACGAGCATTCGACGTGATCTCCGACGTCGAGGAGTCACCGAACACGATTGCCCCGGCGTGAATCGCGTTGGCTTGTCGACCGACTGCGAACGCATAATCACCGCTCGCCGTATTCGAGAACCCCCCGGGGATCGTGGCCCATTCACCGAAGGCGGTGTTTTGCTGTCCGCCACTGACGGTGGCATACTCGCTGGTTGCTTTGTTTTCCCGGCCCCCGCCGACCACCGCGTGTCCGCCTGCTTCGTTGAGGACACCGCCACCGATTGCCGCAGAGTTCCCGGTAGTGGTGTTATCGCCGCCGCCGGCGATCGTTGATGACCGGTGTCGTGCGGTGTTGTCGCTGCCGCCACCGACCGTTGCTCTGATGCCACTGGCCGCGTTTTCCTCCCCACCACCCACCGTGGCATGCCGACCGTTTGCCGTGTTGTCTCTCCCGCCACCGACCACCGCTTCTCCCCCTGCTTCGTTGAGGACTCCGCCACCGATCGCCGCGGCGTTGCCGGTGGTGGCGTTATCGCCACCGCCAGCGATCGTCGATGATCTGTGGCGGGCGATGTTGTCGCTGCCCCCGCCGACGGTCGCATAGACTCGTTCGGCGTGATTGCTGTCGCCGCCACCGATACTGCTGTACTTTCCAGTCGCTCTGTTCCAGGCTCCGCCGGAGATCGTACTCCAATCTCCCAGCGCATGGTTGCCGCCCCGGAATAAATGCGTGGTCTGTCCACCCCCGGCAACGGTACTCGAGGTTCCCTGTGCCCGGTTGGCCACGCCACCGCCGACAGTGGCAGTCTCGCCCATGATAACGTGACGAAATCCGCCACCAATGGTACTCCACAGGCCATCCGCTTGATTTCCCATGCCACCACCGATCGTGCTATCTCGATCGGTGGCCCGGTTGTGCCGGCCACCACCGGTGGTACTGCCCATCTCCTCGGCCGTATTTCCAATTCCACCGCTAACGGTGCTGAAATCACCGCTCGCTTCGTTATCCCGTCCCCCGCCGACGGTACTGTCCTCGCCGCTCATGCGACCCTCCCATGCTCCACCTCGAAACCGTCGTTCACGAGCTGTCTTCTGGTTCCCGTCATGGTTTTTCTCATGCGTTGATCAGTTGTTACGAGCGGTTCTCGTGTCCGGCCACGCTACTCTCTCACCACTCACCATGCAGAATACGTCCTGCTATATAGGTATGAAGTGTGTTAACATTGTTTCTTGGCACACGAAGTTCTCATTCAGTCACTCCCCGAGCTACAGCCCAAGCAACCGACTCGAGATCGGAATGTCTTCTTGGTGCGTTGGTAGCGTTCGCGCACCCGTGACGTCGTACGCATCTGGGGCCGTCAAGATTGGCCGATTGCTCTACACGGAAATAATACTCAGTTCTCTGCACTACGTGTCTCGGTGTACCGTACCTGGTTCCCGCCATCGGGCCAGTGGGAACCGTCGGTCAGTCTGCACCAACACTCAATTCTCAAACCCGAAGTGGTCGATCACTTCGCTTCTGGACCACCGCTCCGGCAACAAGTCGTCGCTGGTTCAGCAATACAGTCCCCGGTGGATCGGGACTGGTGATTGTCGACGTCTCCTCCTGTCAGTTGAGGATGATCCAGCCGCGAAGCGGGCGTGGGCGAACGACCCCGACAATCTCGCCTCCCGGTGCAAATCCGGTATGGACGGTGATGACACCGTTTCCTTCGGCGAGTCCGCCCCACATGAGTGCTGGGACATCCATCCAAGTGACCTCATCGTTTCTGATGGTTCCCCACACCGATCCGGTGTGCAATGGCTCACCCTTGTAGAGGGTCACCAGGATCTCCCCGGCTGCACTCTTCTCCCCACGAATGTGGACTGCACTCGCGGCGTGCGCTACGTTCTGGACGTCCAACTCGTAGTGGAGGATGGTTGCTCCGTGTTCTGTCCCCCCGCGCATGTCCAGGCGCCCCCGGCCCTTCGAATACCCTTTCTCGTGGTCCGGGATCGACGGATTGTCGGAGAGTCGCGCAAAGAACGTGGGTACTACCTCAGTACGGCTGTTTGCCGTGACCGTTCCAGCACCGAGGGTACTCGTGATGAGTGCGCCGACGACTGTCACCACCGACGACGAGATATGGATCTCCGTGCCGTCATACTGTCCCACCTCCTGGTGGATAATTGGTAGTAAGTCATCATACAGCTCAACCGCATATTGTGCTCCTGTCCGATTGTCTCTTCATACGTCCACTATCCACTACGCCTTCCAGGGCCGTGAACCACGGCTGCTTGTTCCCCCAACACCTTTATGACAGATCCCGCATGCCGGGGTATGCCCGACCGACCGAACGTCTTGCTCTTGATCGACGACGAACACCGCTGGGACGTCGCCGGATTCGCCGGCGACGACGTCGTCCGAACGCCGACCCTCGACTGGCTCGCCGACACCGGGACCGTCTTCGAGAACGCCTACACCCCCTCGCCCGTCTGTGTCCCCGCCCGTCACTCGATCCGCACCGGCCAGCTCCCACGGACCTGGGACCGATACGGTTTCGATGCGTTCGAAGCTGGTTACCAGACGTTTGCCCGCCAGGCCGGCGAATACGGCTATATGACTGCCAGCGCTGGAAAGATGCACTATCCCGGCTTCGCCCAGATGCAGGGCTGGCGGAAACGACTCGGGCCGACGCCAATGAAACGCGCCATCGGCGATGGAGTCTTCGACATGCAGGAACCGACGGAGTACGGCGCCTACGGCAGTTTTTCCGACTGGAAGTGGTCGGCCACAGAAGAAATCACCCGCGCCGGCGTCGCGAACTCCCGGGTACAGGTCCAGGATCGACGGTCGGTCGAAGGAACCGAGCAGTTCCTCAAGCAGTATTTTGCGGGCCCGTACTACGATCGGGCCCAGCCAGACCGGCCGCTCGTCCTCCAGACCAGTCTGATTCAACCCCACTACCCGTTTTTCACCGACGACGAGGATCTCTTTACGTATTATCTCAACCGTGTTGACCCCTACCTCGAAGAACCAACCGGCGTCGATACGACCGTCGGAGTCGGGCGCACCGTGATTCCGGGCGAGGACGTCACGCCCCGCCACATTCGCCGGGCGACCGCAGCCTATTACGCCATGGTCGAACGCGTCGACGGCCTCTTCGGGCGGATCATCGACGCCCTTCGCCACCACGGCGAGGATCCCGACGAGTGGGTAATCGCGTTTACGTCCGACCACGGCGAGATGCTCGGCGAACGCGGCGGCTGGGGGAAGGGCAACTTCTTCGAATCCTCGGTGAAGGTCCCCCTGATCGTCCGGTATCCCGCCCAGTTCGACCCGTCCCGGGTGACCGCGAACGTCAACCTCTGTGATCTTTACGCCACATTCTGTGATCTTGCGGATCTGCCCGTCCCGGCCGGGCTCGACAGCCGGAGTCTCGTCCCGTTACTGGCCGGCGAGACAGAACGTTGGCACGAACAGTATCACAACGAGACGATCTCGCAGGGCGCCGGGAACGGTTCGGTCGCCGGCGGGGTGGACGCCGAGGATCTCATGATCAAACGCGACGACCTGAAATACTGCTCGTACGGTGACACTGAGGTGCTCTTCGATCTCGAAGCCGATCCCGAAGAGACGACGAACGTCATCGACGAGCCGTCGTATGCCGACGCGGTGGCGACGTTCCGCAAGCGCCGATCATCGCTCGGGTACGGCCCCGATGCGGATGCGGAGTACCGGACGGCGGGCTACGACCCGGGCGTCCGCCTCGACGACCGCTCGTTCGGGCGTTGATCCTTGGCGTTCCACAGCGCCGTCCTGTAGACGCAACCGGTTCGTTCCGTCTCATGCACAATCCGGTCATGAACCCGATCCAAGCGGGGGGCTTTTCGGTCGATTCACCGACGGCGAGCGCAGCCGAACGCCGCACCAGACGACAGGATCCGAGCTGACCTCAATAGAGCGACTGCCAGGGACGTCTTCGAAACGAACGGTGGGGTCCAATCAAATAACTCTCCTGAATCGCCCAATTCAGAATAGCCTAATTCAGAATAGGCTAACTGAAGCTCGATGCCAGACATCGCTCGGTGACCGCAGCAACCCCCACGATCACCGCCGGCGACTGTGAGGACGACCGATGACATGGTTCCAATCGTGCATCGCGTATCCGCCGTCTCGCCCGTCCCTCCAGCACCCCACTCACTGCACCGGCTACGAACGATTCGGCGCGAGATCTGCACTGTCCGCACCTCCCGGCTGCAATTTTCCACCCAACCGGCGCAGCAGGATCGATCACCGGTGCATGCACAGACAGTAAGGGTACGGACGGCTACATGCCTGACGTGGGCGGACACAGTGAGACAGAGATGGACGATGCGGTGTATGGCGCGTGGGGGTGTAATCGATCAGGTTCCGATTGATCCACGGGCTAGCGAGTGCCAGTCCATCGTTGGGGCTCACCCGCTGTGACGATTCTCCTCGATGATCGCGACACTGGTCTCGTCGAGTTCGACGAAGTGACACAGCGGATTCCCCGGGTAGACCACCGGATTTTCGAGCACGCCGGCGAGGAGCCCCGTGGACGGCGCGGTCACGGTCTGGGTCGTCCGGCGGAACGGACTCGCGACCGTACAGATCTCCTCGCCCTCGTGGACGACGTCGCCGCGTTCGTGATGCATCTCGACGAGTCCTCCCTCGTCGGCCCGGAGCCAGGTTCGGTTCCCCCATCCGTCGATGACCGTCCGCCACCCGGGCCACCGGACCGACTCCTGCGGGTAGATGTTGTATTCGGCGAAGACGCTTTTGACGCCGGCGAGCGCCTCGTCGATCAACTCCCGTTCGAATCGGTGGGCTTCGCCCATCTCGATGGTGATCGTCGGGATGCCGCCGTCGGTCGCCGCACGACGGAGCGTGCCCTCAGATCCTTCGGTGGAGATGATGAGACTCGAACCGAACGCCTTTGCCAACCGGGCGACCGCTGTGTCGTCCATGTCCGCGCGGACGTGTAACATGTTGGTCCGCCCTCGCGTCGAGGTGTGAAAGTCGATGCCAAAGTCACACTTGGAGAGGAAGTTCTCGTAGATGGCGTGGGCGATCCGGTAGGCGCTCGTGCTGTCCGGCCGGCCCGGAAACGACCGGTTCAGGTCACGATCGTAGATCGGCAGGTACCGCTGTTGGGTGGTAAAGCCGGGCACGTTGATGACCGGCAGTCCGACCAGACAGCCGTTGATGTTCTCGTGATTCCATTCGTCGAGGACCTCCCGGACGACCGCGATGCCGTTGAGTTCGTCCCCGTGGACCGCCGCCGTCAGAAAGCAGGTCGGACCGGGATTTGCACCGTTCGCGATTGTCACCGGAATTCTGACCGGTTCGCCAAGGTAGGACTTGCTAATGGGAAATTGGAACTTCTTGGATTCGCCGGGCTCGACGACGCCGCCGTCGAATTCGAAGGCCGAGATGCTCATCGCGACCTCCCTGGTGGCCCACCGACGACCGGACTCGTCTGCCGTCCGGATCCAGCCGGGGACTGGTGAATTGGTCGCTCGGCGTCGAGCCCGGCGGACCTGGGCGTGTCCGCGCCCGGGTTTTCACTGGCCCGTCCCCGTGCCCAGATGACGGCGGTGGCCACACCACCCACGTCGCGCTCTACGGCGACACCGGGTGAGCATGGACGATGGGGGTGGACAACGGCGGGGCCGTCGGCCGGATCGATGCGGTTGCGCGCTACTTCGGTGGTACGTTCGGTCATGGGTGATGCCGCCGGCGTCCGTGTGGATTGGTTTCGTTGCACATTCGTTTATATCCTCTAGCGACCTGCGGGGCGCCACTGGGATGAACGGCGCTTCGCGAGTGATCGAACACCCGGTGGTCACAGTCGCCGCCGCGTCCCACGTATCCGTCGTGACCGATGGCCGGGGCGTATCCGTCCCGTCGAGCCCGTGCACAGTGTCGCGCCGAGGGTGCGGTCTCCGATGCAGCCCGCCCGTGATGCGGGCGCACATCGGGATCGCAGTCCTCGCCGGGCGTACTGGTATTGGTCTGACGGCGGCCATCTGGCCGTGCGTGGGGCGTATCGGGTTGCGGCGTCGCTCGGTATGGTGAATGATCACTGAACACGCAAGAATGGCATGCTCACGGGGGTACCCAGTCGTCGGCAGTACGCCGGTTGCTCACCCGTCGTCGACCGACGTAAACGCCGTCGCCCGGGTGGTCGGTTACCCGGGAATCGGCGGGTCCGGCCGGGCGGTTGCGAGATCGCGTCGGCCGTACCGGAGCACAATCGCGAGCGGGATGCCGAAGAGGGCAAGGACGGCGCCGAGCTCCATCGCGGTGGTGCGGGTTGCGGCGACGACGATCGGCGTGGCGTTGATCATCGCGTGAAAGACCATGACGAAGCCGAGGCCACCGCGGGTGCTGTTGTAGAGCCACGCCATCGGGATCGAGAACACGAGACAGGCGAGCATGATCTCGACCCAATCGCCGGGCGCATAGAAGGGCGTGCGCCCGCTGAGCACTAGCGGCATGTGCCAGAGTCCCCAGACGACTCCCACCACGACCGCCGCGGTCAGGGCAGAGCGCTGTGTTTGCAGTCGCGGCTGGAGAAAGCCCCGCCAGCCGAATTCTTCGAGCGCGCCGGCCAGGAGCAGGGTAATCAGGAACGTCGTCACGAGTTGATCGAGGTCAACCACCGATATCGGCACGCCGACAATCGCGGCGACCACGGCGTCTGCCTGGATCATGAGGAACGGCACCAGGATGGCGACGAGGAGCCACCACCATCGGACCCCACGACGTGGCAGGACCTGTTTTACCCACGCACGCAGGTCCTCGCCGGACCACCAGATCACGACCGCAGCACCGATCAGCGGGCCCCAGGCGATCACGGGGAACAACCAGCGCGAATCGGCGATCCCGAGGGCTACCCCGATGACAAAGATACTCCAGGACCAGCCAAATGAGACGATGAGAAACGCAGCGAGTTGTCGATCCGGTTGCATCTCGTCGGCAACGACGATGTAGCGCGTATGAAGGGCACCGGTTCGACTCGAACAGTCGCTCGGTCACGTGCTGTGCACTCTCAATTGCGCTACAGGTGAACGGGCACGCCCCGACGGATCGGTCACGCGATCCGCTCGTGGTTCGTTGCTTCAGCAATACGGTGTGCAGTGCCTGGCGTCACTCCGACGCTACCGATGCTCCCATGTTGCGGTCTGTCTATTCCGCGTCCGACGGCATGCCAAAGGTAGACAAGAGAGCCACCGTCGCCGCTGACGATTCCGAAGCAAAGCAGTACTGCGTTACAGCCGCGCCTACCGATCTTCTTCGGGGACGTACTGGAGTAGTCCGAAGTAGAACAACGCCCGTTCTGGGCGACGCGTCCATCGCTCTGGCGCATCCTCCGGTCGGGTGACGTGCCACCGGTTGTCGTTGATGTGGAACGCCTGTGTCGTGGCCACGACGCCGGCCCGCGGGACGAGCTGGTTTGCGACCCACGTCAGTTGATCGACCATGTCCTGGTAATTCTCCTCGTCGACCGTCACACCGAGGCGGTCGGTAATCGTCCGGGTGTCGTATTCGACCCACTCGTCCTGTGGGGTGTCTGGTTCACCGATGGGCGGCGCCTCGACCGACTCGCCGAGGTTGTTATTGATCGCGAACGCCAGGCTGTCCTCGCCGAAGATCGAACTGTAGATCAGTTCTGGCGTAATGCCGCCGACGTAACTTGCGTTCATCACCCAGGGATCCTGGATCTCGATGAGCGATTCGGCTGCGATGCCGAAGTCCTCGAGATCGGCAAACCAATCCGAGCCGAGATCGCCGACGTAGTCCATCCAGCCCCGGCCGCCGATTTCGAGCTGCATCGGGGTCCCCGCGTCTCCGTCCGGGGAATCCTCCTGATAGAGCCACTCACCGTCGTCGTTCCGTTCGAATCCGCCTTCGAGCAGTTCTTCCTCCGCGAGGTCCCACTCGGCTTCGGTCCCGTAGTCGGTCAGCTGGCCGATCATCTCGTCGCTGACCCACATGGCGAGGCGGTCGTCGTCGAGGAACGGATGGCCGTTCAACGTGGTCAGTTCTCGGCGTGGCGGTCGTTCGTACGTCGTTCGATCGGTGGCGTACACGAAGGCCCGGCGGAAGTAGGGATCCGACGCCGGATGAATCTCGCAGTTGAAGTTCCAACCCCACTCCTGGTGGCCGTCGCGGTAGGAGAAGAGGTCCGTCGGGAAGTCGAACTCGATGTCATCGTCCCAGCGGTCCCACGCCGCGAACGGCATGTCCTCGTTCATGAAGGATTCGACCTGGTGGGGGTCGTACTCCTCGTGGGCCGTGATCCGCCAGCGTTCGAAGTTGATTTCGTCGGCGTACGCCCGGGGCTGGCCGTTCTTTTCCGGGACCAACTCGAACTCCCAGTGGTGCTCGCCAACGTCACCGATGTCGCCGTTCAATCGGAATTCGAACGGGATGTGGAACTGGTGGACGATTTCGTCGTCCGTGTCCGCCCTGACGTCGGCGATCTCGTCGCGGACGTCACCGATCGCATCCATGTCCCCGCCGGTGTCCTCGAACTCTTCGAGCCACGGTACTAAGAACGCCGAACTGCTGTGGATGTCGTCGCCCTGGATCGTCTGGCCGAGCGCCCAGTTTTCGTGCCAGGTGTCGGCGAGGCTGATCCGGACGGTGAAGTCGTCGACGACTTCCCGTGCAATGATGTTCGGATTCGCGTCGAGATCCTCGCCGCCGCCGGTGAAGTCTCTGAGCTCCTGGTCGTTGACGTAATCGGCCGCATCCATGACGTCGCCGCTCCACCAGTAGATGTCATCACGCAGCGTAAACTCGAGGATGCCGGGTTGGTAGTCCCAGCTGTCGATGACGTTCGACGCATACCGCTGGTCGTGGATCGACCGCTCCATGAGGTTGTAGTGGCCGTGACCGGAGGCCACCCAATCGGGGAGTGCATCGAAATTCCACGGGCGAGCGTAGGTCGCGTCGCCGGGCAGTTCCGGCCCGCGGTGAAACACCGGGGCGACATCGTACCGTTCGATCGCCTCGGTCGTGTCATCAGTATCGTCGGCGTCGTCGGTGTCGCCGGCATCATCGGCCGGCTCAACATCGTCGGTGTCGTCGGTATCATCAGCGTCGTCGGCCGGTGCGGCGTCGTCAGTATCGTCGACATCGTCCGGAGCCTCGTCATCGCCGAGACAGCCGGCGAGCGTACCGATCCCCGCGGCGCCACCTGCGATGACGAATCGTCTACGGTTTCGATCGACTACCGTCTTCCTGAAATTGTCTCTCTCAGACATACTGGTTCGAGGTTGAAATATCGGTTAAGCATTGCGATAGCAATGTTTGGTTCTATTCTGCAATCTGCAATTTTGGATGGCGGTTTATCCCCCGATGACAGCAGACCTGCGTGGTTTATGGAGTCACGCGCTCAACCCGGCCGAATGGACTTCGAGCGGTCAATCGCGGACCGTCACGTGCCGCAGATTCCCCCGTCCGGGGAGCAACTCCGGGTGATTATCGACTCGGACGCCAAATGCGAGATGGACGACCAGTGGGCGATCACGCTTGCCTTGCTGGCGGACGATCGCTTTGCGATCGAGGGCTTCGTGGGCGCATCCTTCGATAACGACGAGTACGGTCGGTCCAGCATCGACGCCTCCGTCGAGGAAATCGAACGACTCATCGAATTAACTGATCGTGATGCCTCGATCCCAGTCAAGCGTGGTGCCCCACCGCTGCAGTATCCCACCGAGCCATCGTCCTCCGAGGGTGTCGATTTCATCGTCGAGCGTGCGCTCGCCAGTGATCCCGACGATCCCCTCTGGGTGATCGGACTGGGTGCGGCGACCGACGTTGCGTCTGCGATCATGCAGGACGAACGGATTGTCGATTCGATCGTCGCGTTCCAGCATCTTCGCACCCACTGGCCGGATTACTGTGTCAACTACAACGTCTACAACGACGTGCGGGCGGCCCGGCGGCTGTTTCACTCGCCCGTTCCGTTCGTGTTGTTCGACACGGGCGATCACCTCACCTGTCCGATGGAGGAATCGGCCGCGGAGGTGGCTCCCTACGGGGACATTGGCGCGTATCTCCACGAGTATCGCCACCGGCGGCCGTATTTTTCGCGGCCGGGGAAGGGCATCTTCGATCTCGGCGACATCGCCGCGCTTATCGATCCCGCGCTTGCGACGTGGCAGGTCGAAACCTGTCCGTCAATCACCTACGATCAGTCTTATCAGTTTGATGGCCGCGATCGTGGCCAGATCCTTCGATGTGCGGATCTCGATCGCGATGGGACGTTTCGGTTATTTTACGATCGGTTGCAGGCGGCGTTTCCGGACTCGTAGTGTTTTGTTGGTGTGCGCCCGTCGGTGCGTTCACCCCGGTGCTGCAGTAGGGCGTAGCGCGGGATCTCCCCGTTCGTCGGCTGATGATTGGCTTTCTTGAGATATCGGTGATCCCGCTTCGATCCTGGTCTGATTGCCCTCTCGAGGCATTGTTCTGGGTGTGTCGGCTGAATATTAGCTCGGAGTCGTCCAGAATTCACGGCAGCGCAGCAATTCGATCATCTGAGTCGGATCCGAACGGAAGC
>SKNY01000008.1 GCA_007123105.1 Salinarchaeum sp.
GCGAGGGCGATCAACTGCTGTCGTGCTGTTTGGTCTGACGTACTCATTGGGGTTCCTCTGTTTGGGTAACCGTTACGAGTTCTTCGTCGATATCATCGACGACGAGCTCGGCTGTCGCTTCCGTATCGGTCGTGTAGCTGTATGACGCCGATTCACCAGCGTCGACGGCAGTCGACCACCGTACGAACCACTCGCCGTCTACCTCCTGGACGGAGGCACCATCGGAGAGGTCTCGGGGTTCTTCGGTAACGATTTCCGTGATCGAGAGCTCTTCGCCACGATCTGAGTGATTCTCGACGGAGACCGTGACGCCTTCGTTATCGACGGACCGATCGACCAACACGTTGTTCATGATGCGTGCCAGGGTATCGTCGATGTTCGGTTGATCCCGGGCAGTGACGTTTGCCACCTTCGTGGCCATGCGCGGTAGAATGCGCGCTAACACGTCCTGTTTTTGACGCCGTTGGGCCAGCGACCGGCGACGATTGAGGAACGTTTTAAGTTCGCGAGCGCATTCCCGGACGGCAAGTTCGATCTCATCTTCGATGGCCGGGATATTCGCGATGGCGTCTTTTGACTCACTTGTAAAGGGCACGTTGGTGGATGCAACGTGGACCATGATTACCGCTGCACCGTGCGGAAGACCGCTCCCTCCGGGTTGATCGAGACCGTAATTCCGCCACCCGATCGAACGGAGCACGTCGGTGGTCGCACACGCACCCCGCTGGTACACGAGGGGGACCCGGTTCGCAAAGCGGAGCACGTCGACCATGCTATCCTCGTGGAGTTCGCCACCGTAAGCGATCCCTGCTTCGACGATAAACGGATCGCCCGCATGTACCTGGCCATCCCTCGTGGTCGCCGAGTAGAAATCCGCCTCGAACTCCTTCCGGAGGCCTTCTTCGAGCAGCTCTGCCGAGATTGGCGCCAAACAATCCGTCGGCGGTGCCATGATCGAGGCCGACCGCATGCCATCAACAAGCGCGCTGGCAGCGTCGCGATGCTCGGCTAACTCGCGGACCTTCGGTGGTTCGTCCGGAACGGTTCGCATTCGCCCCCACATCGCGTCGACGACGTTCTGACGAGCCGTGTCCCCGAACGCAACCCCCTCGACATCGGCAGTCAAATCCGCGACGCGATCGACGAGCTCCTCGAGCTGATCGGACCGCAAGCGGTGACGATGGTCGACATGATCGGTGTCCGCAAGAGCTTCGGCAAACCGGGTGGCAACCCCCTCGATCACCCTGTCGTCCTTCCGATCGCTGGTCGCATCATCGACAATCACGTAGAGCTGATGTTCGAGATTTACCGTGATCGTGTTCCACGCGGCCGTCACGGCGTTCCCACGGACAGTCGCACCTAGTCGGACATCGAGGTCGTCCTCGATCTCGTCTGCCACGTCGTCGACCAGTGCGACCACCTGGTGATGGGCGAGCCGATCGACCGCTGAAAGACGATTCTTGACCGCAACGGCGAACGCTTCAGTGGTTGCTTTGCCCTTGTTTGCCGTCGCATCAGCAACCGCGGATGCGATCGACGGATCGGCGTCATCCGCCGGTGGTGCCCATGTCAGTTCGCGACCGAAATAGCGATCGCGAAAACCGTTGATGATCTCGTCTGCGGTCTTACGTCCGACCCGGGTGAATTCGGCCTGGAGGAAACCCGAAACCGAGTGTGAATCGGTCCGGGCCAGCATCTTGAGCACGGTTCCCAGCTCGACACCGTGGGGATGGGGTCGAATTTCCTCGGTTTCGGCGGGGAGTTGGTCAGTGGCGCGCTCGAACTTCATCTCGGTGGACGGCTCGTGGAGTTCGATTCGGGCGTGGGGATTGACGACAGCCGTCTGCTTGATGTAATCGTGAAGTTGCTGACGGGCCCGCATGTTTGCTTCGAGGTCGAGTTCGATGCGAGTTCCGTGCGGACGATCCCAGGTCGTCGTCTCTGCGGTCCTGATCTCGGGTTCGTTCTCATCAGTATTAATGATGAGCTCGAAGTACTGCGCCTCGGGGGCCCCTTGAGTCCGACTCGTGATCCGGGCGGGTTTGCCGCTGGTCAACTGAGAATACAACACGGCGGCCGAAATCCCGATCCCCTGCTGGCCACGCGACTGCTGACGCTTGTGGAATCGCGACCCGTACAATAGCTTTCCGAACACCTTGGGGACCTGTTCTTTGGTGATGCCCGGACCGTTGTCCTCGATGATAAGCGTATAGAGATCCCGCGATTCCGATATGTTGATGTAAATGTCAGGTAAGATACCAGCTTCCTCGGCTGCATCGAGGCTGTTGTCAGTCGCCTCCTTGACGGCGGTCACGAGCGCCCGGGCACCGCTGTCGAACCCGAGCATGTGTTTGTTTTTCTCGAAGAACTCCGCGATCGAGATCGACCGTTGGGCCGCCGCCAACTCCTCAGCGATATCGCCATCGCTGGGAGACTCGAGCGAGGACATGTACTACCAAATTATCCGGGAACCTTTAAAAATGGCCCGCGACGTGGGAGTGAAACTGAAGGTGAATTGCTCTCAGACAGATTGCATCGAGAAATTACCCGAGGGAAGCGACTCATCAGGCAAAGAGGATCGCGATCGCACACGCGAGACTTTATAAGGTCCTGGCGTCAAATAATGGTAAGCTCTTCATGGTAGAGGACACTGAATATGGTGCCCGGCAGATCCGCGTGTTGGAGGGGCTCGAAGCGGTGCGCGAACGGCCCGCGATGTACATCGGGTCGGTGGATGCACCCGGACTTCACCACCTCGTCTATGAGGTCGTCGACAATGCGATCGACGAGGCGCTCGCCGGTTACTGTTCGGCCATCGAAGTTCTCCTGAACGAGGACGGATCGGTGACCGTTCGTGACGACGGGCGCGGCATCCCGATCGACACACACGAGGAGTTCGACCGCCCAGCAGTAGAGGTCATCCTCACCGAGCTCCACGCCGGCGGAAAGTTCGATGATAAGTCCTATCAAGTCTCCGGCGGGCTCCACGGAGTCGGTGTCAGCGTCGTGAACGCTCTCTCTGCGAAATTGATCGTCGAGGTCAAACGCGAGGGATCGGTATGGCGTCAGCTGTTTGAACGCGGCGAACCGATCAGTGATCTCGAACGGGTCCGCGAACTCGAGGACACAGAGGAGACGGGTACCGAAGTGACGTTCACACCGGACGCACGCGTCTTCGAAACGACATCGTTCGATCGATCGACACTCGAAAGCCGACTTCGGGAACTTGCCTTTCTCAATCCGGGGGTGGAGATCACGATCCGGGATCGACGTCGCGATCCCCACGCCGAATCTTCGTTTCTTTACGAGGGTGGGATTATGGAATTCGTCGAGTACCTCAACGAGACACGAAATCCACTCCACCGAAACGTCATCCACACCGAATCCGAAGAGGACGGCATCACCGTCGAGGTGGCCATGCAGGCCACCGAAGATCTCCAGCCATCAATTCACGCCTTCGCGAACAATATCAACACCAGGGAAGGCGGTAGTCATCTGACGGGATTTAAAACTGCCCTGACGCGAGTCGCCAACCGGTATGCGAACGAACACGGACTGACTAACGACCTTGAGGGGAATCTCCGTGGAGAAGACGTTCGCGAGGGGCTCACGGCTGTGATTTCGGTGAAACATCCTGATCCGCAGTTCGAAGGGCAAACGAAAACGAAGCTCGTCAACAGCGAGGTTCGGGGGATCGTCGAGAGCAGCCTGCACGACGGTCTCGGTGCGTACTTCGAAGAACATCCCGATACGGCCGAAGTGATCATCGCAAAGGCGGTGGAAGCAGCCAAGGCCCGGAAGGCTGCCGAACAGGCTGAAGAGCTGACCCGTCGGAAGAGCGCTCTTGAGTCGACGTCACTCCCGGGTAAACTATCGGACTGCCAGACTCGTGATCCCGCCGAGGCAGAGTTATTTATCACGGAAGGAGACAGTGCCGGCGGCAGTGCCAAGCAGGGCCGAGACCCGTCGTTCCAGGCGGTACTTCCAATCCGTGGGAAAATTCTTAACGTCGAGAAACATCGGTTGGACCGAATCCTCCAGAACGAGGAGATTCGCAACCTGATTACCGCACTAGGCACCGGTATCGGCGAGGAGTTCGACATCGAGGAGTTGCGATACGAGAAAGTGATGTTGATGGTGGATGCCGATGTCGATGGTGCTCACATCCGGACACTGCTGTTGACGTTCTTTTACCGGCACATGCGTGAGCTCATCGAGCAGGGCCATATTTATGCCACGCAACCGCCGTTATACCGGATCCGATGTGGTGGCGAAACGTTCGACGCCATGACCGATCGCGAACGCGATGCGATTATCGAAGAAGAGTGTAACGGCTCGCCGAGTCAGATCCAACGGTTCAAAGGGCTCGGTGAGATGAATCCCAACCAGCTGTGGCAGACGACGATGAACCCCGAAACGCGGATTCTCAAACGGATTACGATCGAGGATGCGGCCGCCGCCGATCGGATGTTCTCCATCCTGATGGGCGATGCTGTCGAACCTCGACGACAGTTCATCCAGGACCACGCCCCGGAGGCAGAATGGATCGACATCTAGGTGATCCCCAATGAGCTCAGACGTCCCCGCCCGTAGCGTCGAAAGCGTTCGTATCGAGGACGAGATGGAGCAGAGCTACATCGATTATGCGATGAGCGTCATCGCCGGTCGTGCGCTTCCGGACGTCCGAGATGGTCTGAAACCGGTCCACAAGCGCATCCTCTACGCGATGCACGAGATGGGCGTGACCAGCAACGCCGGGCACCGGAAGTCTTCATCAATCGTTGGCGAGACGATGGGTAACTACCATCCACACGGCGATTCGGCGATCTACGACACGCTGGTGCGGATGGCCCAGGACTTTTCGATGCGGTATCCACTCGTCGACGGACAGGGTAACTTCGGTTCGATGGACGGTGATCCGCCAGCCGCCATGCGATACACGGAGGCCCGGATGGCCCCCATCGCCGAAGAGCTGTTGGCCGACATCGAACGCGACACCGTCGATTTCCGGTCGAACTACGACGACCGCCTCCAGGAACCCGTCGTCTTGCCGGCGGGTGCTCCAAACCTCTTGATCAACGGATCGTCGGGGATTGCCGTGGGCATGTCTACGAATATTCCCCCGCACAACCTTACCGAGGTGATCGATGCCACGATTGCACTCATCGATGATCCGGCCATCACGGTCGAAGGGTTGATGGAGTACATCACGGGACCGGACTTCCCGACCGGGGCAAACATCGTCGGTCGCGAAGGGATCTACGATGCGTATACGACCGGTCGGGGACGGATTCGGATGCGTGCTGAATTCGAGGTCGAAACGACTGAAGAGGGTCGAGACCGGATCGTCGTCACGGAAATTCCCTACCAACAGAATAAGGCGCGGATGGTCGAGCGGATCGCCGATAACGTAAACGATGGCCTGCTCGAGGGGATCACTGACCTCCGGGACGAATCGGATCGCGAGGGGGTACGCGTTGTCATCGAACTCTCCCGGACCGCCAACACGGAGATCGTCAAGAACCAACTGCTCGAACACCATCTAGAACGCACCTTTGGAGTGATCAATCTCGCGTTGGTCGATGACCGACCGCAGGTGCTAACCCTCAAAGAAACGCTCGAGGAGTACGTCGCCCATCGGCGCGAAGTTGTTCGTCGACGTACCCAGTACGATCTTGACGAGGCCGAAGAGCGGGCCCATATCCTCGCTGGCCGGCTGATCGCCCTCGATAACATCGATGCGGTGGTCGAGCTCATCCGCAACAGCGAGGATCGACCGAACGCCGTCGAGGGGCTCCAGGCCGAATTCGAACTCAGTGAAGTCCAGGCCGACCACATCGTGCGGATGCAACTCGGCAGCTTAACCGCCCTCGAGGAAGCGGAGATCGCCACCGAACACGAAGAGGTACTCGAAGAGATCAAGCGCCTCAGTTCGATTCTCGAACACGAGGACGAGCTCTTGGCCGTAATCAAGGACGAACTCCGAGAGATCAAAATGGAGTACGGCGACGAGCGGCGGACCACGATTCTCGACGATGAGGGGACCGTAACGCGCGAGGATCTCATTCCCAACGAGGACGTTGTCGTCGTGCTCACGGAAGCCGATTACGTGAAGCGGATGCCAGTCGCGGCCATTAACACACAAGGTCGCGGTGGCAAGGGGGTCATCGGGGTGACCCTTCGCGAGGGTGATCGTGTCGCACGCGTATTCCGGGCAAATTCCCACGATTACGTGCTCTGTTTCACCAACCAAGGACGGGTCTACCAGTTGCGAACGTTCGAGATTCCTGAGATGGGGCGGACCGCCAGGGGGACGCCGATTGTCAATCTGCTTGACCTTGAAGCGGACGAAGACGTGACGGCGATCGTTCCCACCGACGACTTTGGTCCGGATGAGTATCTCACAATGGTTACCCGGGGTGGATACGTCAAACGCACGATGGCCGAATCCTTCGAGGATGTCCGTCCCTCCGGCATCATCGCGGCGAGTCTGGAGACGAACGACGAACTCGTCGATGTGACGGTCACCGACGGTAACCGAGATCTGCTCATCGCAACGGCGGATGGGATGTCGATTCGCTTTGATGAGACCGAAGTCCGCCCGATGGGCCGGACTGCCCGCGGCGTGAATGGGATCAAACTGCAGGGTGGGGACCACGTCGTTGGTATGGTCACTGCCAGATCAGATCGTGACCTGATGACGGTTACTGCCAACGGATACGGCAAGCGGACGCCACTCGATGACTACTCGAAACAATCCCGATATGGGATGGGCCTGATTGACATCAAAACGGACGATCGAAACGGACCGGTCAGAGCGGTCAAGTCGGTACGGCCGACCGACGAGCTCGTCCTGATGAGCGGTCACGGACAACTCATGCGGACACGAGCGGCCGAGATCTCCACAGTGAGCAGGAACACCAAGGGTGTGACCGTCATGTCCCTCGACGAAGGCGATACGGTCGCAAGTATGGACGTAATCCCGATCGACGCCGACGAGTAACCGAACGAACTGTGGTGGATTCATCCTGACGAGTGGGAAGCGAGGAACTGCTCACGGTCGGTCACTGCTTGATCGCCACCACGAGAGCACGAATTGAGCTACACCGACGAATCCACGACGGCCCACGTAGAAAGCTCGCAGGTCGATCGAGGGCATCCATGGCGGCAAGGCATGTCGGCCTCGAACCCTAGCCGATAATCACAGCCACCAGTGGTGAATCTCCAACCCAGCGGAGCCTAATTGAAGAGAACCGAATCAATCATTCCGATCGGAAATGTCCACCAATCGTGGGCCCTATGTGGGAGGTCCCGCCGTTCGGTGAGGTGTCCACCTCAATGGCGGACCATAACGAGAAGTGGCGCTCTAGTGAGGATCACTCTGTCGTGATGATCCAATCGAACCCCACGGGTGTCCCCTCGATGCACCGTTGCATGGGACTGGAGTAGAACCGAAGCTACCAACGCTCTCACTCAAAGTATGGTCATGTCCGATCCCACAGTGTATTCTTGCCCCCGTCGGATCGTCCCCATTCGAGGCCACGTATCACGATCCGGCCACGACTCGTCCGGAAGCCGATACGGGAGCATCACCACTGGGGTTATCGGTGGCAGGAGTCACTGAGACCGGGAATTGGCGTCAGATGATGCGATCGCCGAAGGCGCTGGCGGCCAATTCGGCGGCAAGCTCACCCGTCTCGTTGAGCCGATCCCTAATTGGATTCACCTCGACGAGCTCAAGCGCACCGAGGCGTCCTGTCGCCGTGATGTTTGACCCAATGAGCTCCATTGCCAGATGTGCCTCTCGATAGGTGATACCGCCGCGAACCGGTGTTCCGACGCCCGGCGCCTCGATCGGATCGAGAACGTCGAGATCGAGGCTCACGAAAACTATATCGACGTCGCGGGTGACGAGTTCGATCGCCTCGCGGACGACAGCAGCAATACCGAACTCATCGATATCAGCCATCGTAAACACTGATACGGGACTTTCCCGGAGCGAGGTGGCCTCCGTATCATCCAACGAGCGCACACCGATGAGTGCTGTCCGATCAGCTCGCACAGAAAGCGTATCTGCGAGAGCATCCGTCGCAAACGATCCGGTACCGGTCGCAAGTGCAAGCGGCATGCCGTGGACATTCCCCGTCGTCGACGTCGCGGGCGTGTTGAAATCGCCGTGGGCGTCGAACCAGAGCACGCCAACCGCGTCGGCATCTGCGAGGCCGAGCAACGTACCGATCGAAATGGAATGATCGCCGCCCAACACGAGTGGAACTCTACCAGAACAACGATGCTCGGCGATCCGATCGCCGAGCAGCTCCCACAACGCCCGAATGGACGCCCAATTGTTGTGGTCGCGGGGTACAGAGACGTTGATGTCACCGGTGTCGACCGAATCAACGGCAGCTCGCGCCAGGCAAGCGTTAAGGTCTGCATACCGAATCGCCGACGGCCCCATATCGACACCCCGGCGGTCGACGCCAAAATCCGTCGGCACACCGACGATCGCGACGGCAGTCACCATGCCACTCGGTTCATCGGTATGACCTTAATGACTGTGCGGGTGCACCCACGGGCTTTATACGCCTGAACCGCTAATACCACCGCATGTCTTCGATCGAGCTGACGCCCAGCCAGAAAACCATTCTTACTGCGCTTACAAACCTCCATCGTGATACCGAACAGGCAGTCAAGGGAGAGGATATCGCCGAAGAAGTCGACCGCAACCCCGGTACCATTCGGAACCAGATGCAGAGCCTGAAAGCGCTGCAACTAGTCGAAGGCGTCCCGGGGCCGAAGGGTGGATATAAACCCACTGCCCAGGCGTACGAGGCACTCGGCGTCCAGCAACTCGACGAGCCTGTTGCGGTCCCATTACGCGTTGACGGAGAATCCATCGATGATGCAATCGTCGAGGAGATTGATCTCTCGAGTGTCCATCACCCCGAACTCTGTCGTGCGGAGATCCACATCCAGGGTTCGATTCGGAAGTTTGACGAGGGGCAACAGATCGCAGTCGGACCGACGCCGTTATCGAAGCTACTCATTACCGGGGAACTCGAAGGCAAGGATCCGACGAACAATATCCTCATCCTCACGATCGAATCGATGGAAGCGCCAGCCGAGCAGCCGGCGCACTGAACGAAGACGTTCTCTAATCTGGTCTCTGTCGGGTGGGTTCAGTTACTCGTAGAGTGGATGGTCCGCACAAAGCTCCTGGACACGTTCCGCGACTGATTCGGTGGCCAATGGGTCGTCGATCACCTCGACAATCAAGGTTGCAAGCTCCTTCGCGGTCGCTGTATCGAACCCGCGGGTCGTAATCGCTGGCGTCCCAATGCGGATGCCGCTCGGATCGAGGGCGCTCCGTGATTCGCCCGGGACAGTGTTGGCGTTAAGTGTGATCCCTGCTTCCTCGAGCGCCTCGGCTGCTTCGCCACCCGTCAACTCGGGATGAGACGGTCGCAGGTCGACCAGGACAAGATGCGTGTCGGTCCCACCGGAAACCACTTCGAGTCCGCGAGCGTCCAGTTCGGCCGCCATCGCTCTGGCGTTCGCGATGACCTGTTCGATGTGTGTTTCGAAGGCCGGCTCGAGCGCTTCAGCGAACCCGACCGCCTTCCCGGCGATGTTGTGCAGCAGCGGTCCGCCCTGTCCGCCGGGAAAGACTGCGCGGTCGATTGCATCGGCGTGTTCCTCATTACACATGATGATGCCACCTCGACCGGCGCGGATGGTTTTGTGGGTCGATCCGGTGATGAAGTCGGCGACACCCACCGGGGATGGATGGGCTCCGGTAGCAACGAGACCGGTGATGTGGGCGATATCGGCAACGTGGTACGCATCAACGTCCTCAGCGATGTCCTGGACTGCGTTCCAGTCGACGACCCGTGGATACGCAGAGTAACCGGAGACGATCACGTCAGGCTCGAACGTGGCGGCTTGTGTGGCCAGTGTGTCATAATCGAGTCGACCGGTGTCTGCATCGACCGAATAGTGTTCTACCTCGTAAAGCTGGCCCGCGAAATTCGCCGGATGGCCGTGACTGAGGTGGCCGCCGTGGGTAAGATCGAGGGACAGAATACGGTCACCGGGTTCAAGCATCGCATAATACACTCCCTGGTTCGCCTGGGTACCGCTATGGGGCTGAACGTTGACGTGTTCGGCACCCCAAAGCTCCTTTGCTCGGTCGATGGCCAGCTGTTCGACGATGTCCGCATATTTACAGCCGCCATAGTAACGCTTGCCCGGATACCCCTCCGCGTACTTATTCGTCAACACGCTACTCTGTGCCTCGAGCACTGCTCGACTGACGTGGTTTTCACTCGCAATCAACTGCAAGCCGGTTCGTTGTCGGTCGACTTCTGCTTCGAGTGCGTCGGCAACCGCTGGGTCGGCCGCGCGAACCGCCTCGTACTCCATGTTCGAGACCGATCCGCGCGCCAGTTAAGTGTATCTTCACGGGTGTTCCTCAGCGTGAGCTGCAAAGGTCGAATCCAACTGTTCGGTGGCCGGCATGGTTCGGTATAGCTTTGTAACCGTCCCCGGAGCCTGAGAACATCGATGCCGGAGTGGGTAGCTGACGACGGGATGCTCACCTATTATGGGACGGAAACCGACGCTAGACGGATCTGGGCGCAGCAATGGCGGTCAGACCAGAACACGGGAGTTACAGATCCGCGGACAATTAACGGGAGCGCATCTTCGTTGACCGTCCGGGCGAGCACGGTGTCGGTGTATGCACCGCAAGAACAGACGTTTACCAGGATCGACGAGCGCTGGTCAGCCACGACGGAGAGTGAATACTTACTCGTCTTCGAGGGCCACCCCCGTGTCCAGTGTAGCTTCGATGGTCGGCCGACAATCGAACGCAAATCAGATACGACGGTCACCGTTACAGCCGAACAGCGGGCGACCCTGACGTTGACCGGATGGTCGGAACCCCGCGTACTCGATAAGTCGCGTCGGATACCGCCGACGCTTTCTGGGGTTCAAGGAATAGTGAATGACTGGGCAGATACGATGGCCGCGATCGGTCCGGACCGGAGCGTACCGTCCGTCCGCCGATCGGTTCGGTGCGTGCGGATCGATGCAGACGCCCCAACGCCGGACCCCAACCGAGATGGCGAGCTCGCGATTTCCGTCCCGTCGGCCATCGAGCCGATCTTAGTGTGTGCACCACTCGCGTATTACCTTGGCATCCCGATCCGCCTCAATCCAAACGAGCGGGCATGGCTGGGTCGGACCGATGGGAGCTGGTCGTTTCGACTCGGTAGGATGCCAACGTTACCGGCTACCGTCCTCGGTGTCCTGCGGCGGCTCCTCGTCCTCGATGCGTACGTTCGGACCGCCGGGACGCATCCAGCCCCGACGAATGCGAGGGCCTGGCTCAACGCCATCGGTCTCGATGCACACCAATTGTTTCACGACCCCGAAGCCGATCGGCTCGAAACCTATCTCTCGCTCGATGAGGCTACACTTGCTAGCACTAACATTGACTGGCCGCTAACGACGTACCTTCCGGGGACCATAGAGGCAGTCCGCGCGCTTCCGTTCGTCCTGACGCGGCTGAGTGCCGTCGCGTTACCACGTGCCGGCGAACTCGACGATGCGGCTCGGATCAAACGTGCGCTCGAAACCTACTGGCGTGGTACCAGAAGTCGTGTGCCGGTCGTCGATGCCGAGGTCACCGAGTCACGATATCACGCGTGGATCGGAGCAGGTGTGCCAATCGAGGTTGCCACGATGGAACTCGAAACTGCGGCAGCCCCACATTCGATGCCGAAGTCCGTCCCCCGAATCGCCCTCGTCGAAAACGACGCTGAGATGGCCGACGAAGCAAGTACCATCCGGCGGCGACCGTGTCCGTCACTGCGGATCGAACGGTTTCGCGGACTGACCCAAACAGAGCTCCGAGAGGTCGTTGCCGGCGGGTTCGACTACGTCCATTATGTCGGCCACTGCAACACAGACGGCCTCGAGTGCATCGACGGCCACTGGAGCATCCCGGACGAACTCGCCGATCCACCGACTTCCTTTTGTCTCAACGCATGCCAATCCTATGACGAGGGCCGAACCCTCATTGCCGCCGGGAGCCGTGCTGGCGCCGTCACCTTTGCCCCGGTCGTCGATGGAGAGGCTGCAAAGGTCGGCCGGTCGTTTCTCGAGCTACTCCTGGCCGGCGTGAGCGTCGAACGAGCATTGGCCCTGGCTCGCCGCGAGATCCTCATGGGCCAGGAGTATGGGATTCTTGGCGATCCTACCCATCGACTCCGAGGCGGAAATCCGGCTCCTTCACCAATCGTTCGCGCACAGCGAACCCAGGACGGCGGGCTCGATATAGAGGTGGATACCACGGGGACCCATGGCCCCGGCCGAACCGTTCCCGGGCCGTTCGATCGCACCGCAATGCTCGCAGAATCGACCGCCGAACAATGGTTTTCGCTCGCGGAGGGATGGACGTGGCTCCGATCGCAACCACACCCAATTGTCCTCGACGGCACGCTGTGGTTGCCGGGAGCGCTTGCGGCCGACCCCAATGACCACGAGTTCGAGGAGTCGACGTAGCTTCCATGCCGGTGTCGGTAAAATTAAGTGGATTATCAAGTACGATAAGAACATGAGCGAGGGCACCATCCTCCGATCCGGGGTCGGCGAACTCCTGTCTACTGCAACGGAGGCGGCGACGCCGGTGTTCGTGGTGAATCCCGGCGTGACGACCGCTCGGCGCATCATCGAGACTCACCACGAGGAATGTCCTGACACAACGGTGCGGCTGCTCGCCAATGAACAGGTACTCAAAGAAGTTGTCGACGATTTCGTCGTGGCGAGCATGGCCGCAGACCTGGTCCACGACGAACGCTTGATCATCCGAACCGATGGCGGAGTCGCCGAGAATACCCTCATCGTCAGCGAGGAGGTGCTCATCACCGTCATCACGGTCAACGGTGACGTTTATGGGCTCGCCACCGACGAGCCGTCGTTCGTCAGTGACGTCTGCGATCGGTTCGCATCGCTGTGGGCTTCTGCAAACGAGTTTCGCCTCCGGACGCCACCAATCACGGAGGTGACCAACACGATGGGAGAGGAGATCGGGCCGGAAGTCGCAGCCGAGTTTACCGCAGTGCTGCAGGCAATCGATGCGGCTCGCGACAACGGTGGTGCCCTCGATGAAGTTACGATCTGTCTCCTCGTCGCCGCGGCAAACGACGTCCTGTTGTACGACATCAGTAAATGGGGTGAAGACGTCGGCATCGCCAGTAAGGCGACGTTCTCCCGCACGAAGTCTCAGCTCGAAGAGCGTGGACTACTCGATACGGAGAAGGTACCGATCGACGTGGGACGACCACGGCTTCGGCTGAAACTGGCAGACGAGCGGCTGCTCGATGCCACCCCCGATCAGCTCGCCGACGTGGCGCTCAGTGCAGCGACGTAAGTCCAGACTCGCAGGACTATTAGGCGGCCCGATCAGTCCCTTGACAATGGATGTCCACGTCGCAGACCACCGCCACGCGCCAACTGTCGTCGAGCAGCTCAACGCGGCTGGACGATCGGCGAGAGTGGTCTCGACCCCGGGCGATGCGTCGACGTATCTCGCGTTTGACGAGGACCTGTCGGCATGGAACCGGCAGGCGGTCGCGGCCAACGTTCCGCTGATCGCTGTCGAGTGTGGAACCGTCGGGGGTCGCACAATTGAGGAGTTCGCGGGCGCGGTAACATGCTGTACCCCGGACGGCCCCTGCTTTGCGTGTCTTGAGACCCGTATCGAAGCCAACGCTCAGCAGACGACGGATGCAAGCACGTGTGATCCGGCCGAATCGATCCTGCTCGCGTCGATGGGCGGCATGTTCGCGGCACGACCACAGCTTGACGATGGTGGTACGGTGACGACGCTACCGTTCGGTGACCACGAGCTGTTGCCAGTCCCCGACTGTCCGGTGTGTGCGAGTCCCTCGGACGCCCGCTGGCGACCGGAGTCTGCACCGGCTCGGTCACCCCGATCGCTCGCCGCGGCGGCCACCGCCGGTGAGCGAACCGTCGGCGATCTCGTTGGTATCGTGACGGAAGTCGGGGAGGCACGGTCACTCCCGTCGCCGTATTTCCTGGTCACGCTTGCCGATACGACGCCCTTCAGCGACGTCCAGGCACCCAGACAGGCCGCCGGAGTGGCCGATGACTGGGACAAAGCATTCATGAAAGGAATCGGTGAAGGAATCGAACGGTACGCTGCCGGGATCTACACACACGACAGCTTTCGTCGCGCGTCCCCAGACGATGTCCAGGCAGCACTCGATCCCGCCTCGTGTGTCAATCCAGCCGGTGAGGACCTCGACACCGGTGAGATTGCGTGGGTGCCGGGCGAGGCGCTTGCGAGCGGTCGTGACGTCTGGCTCCCCGCCGAGCTTGTCGTCTTCCCGCCACCATCGCGGAAGATTCGGCCTCCGATTACGACCGGCCTTTCGTTGGGTAACACGATCGACGAGGCCATCGCGGGAGGACTTGCGGAGGTGGTCGAGCGAGATGCGACGATGCTTGCCTGGTATTCGACGTTCGAACCGCTTGCATTGGCGGTCGATGATCCGACGTACGATCGGCTCGAGCGGCGAGCCGCGTTCGAGAACCTCGAGCTGGAGACGATGTTGGTCACCCAGGACATCGACCTGCCAGTGGTCGCCTGTCTCGCCCATCGCGACCGATGGCCGGCACTGGCGCTTGGATCGGCCGCGGGGTTGGACGCGACGCAGGCAGCCATCCGCGCTGCCGAGGAGGCACTCCAGAACTGGATGGAACTCGACGAGATGGGCGAAGCAACGGCGACCGACGAAGCCGAACGGCTCGCTGCCCACGCACGCGATCCAACTCCTGCCCGCACCGGACTCGCCGCAGTGGGTACCGTCGACGCTGCGGCAGTCTCGCAGGCAACCGACGCAAAGGCCCGAGAACGTCGCGATCGGATCGTTGAGCTCATCTCGACAGCAGGGATGACAGGCTATGCCGCCCGAACGACGACACGTGATGTCGAACGGCTCGGATTCGAGGGTGTCAGAGTCATTGTCCCGACAGCCCAACCGCTCATTCTCGGCGAACCGTATTTCGGCGATCGTGCCGAGACGGTCCCGGCGTCACTCGGATATAGCCCGTGCCTCGACCGATCACCGCACCCATTTCCCTAGATGCCGAGCGTCGCCCGCAGGAAGTCCCGCGTCCCCGGACCCAATCCGACCGCGAGCACGGCCACGAATAACAGCATTGAAAAGCCCGGACTCTCCTCGAACACTTCGTCATTGAATATCCAGACCACGACCACTGCGACCAGTACTTTGAGTGGCAGAAACGGCCAGGCGTAGCCGATGGTTTCGGATACGGCGGCCGGTTGGACGGCGCTGGTGATATCGATGATCGCTCGATTGACGACATGCTTGGGCTCGTACCCTGACTGGAGCCCAACGGCGGCCCACCAATCGAGACTCATCACGTTGGCAACGCCATCGACCGTGTGCCCCCAAATGACGATCGCACCCATCAGGCCGGTGCCCTCGTTGACCGCCGGCCAATAGCGCCTGGTTAAAAACCAGACGAGCACGGTGATGACGGTCGCACCTCCGAGTGTGATCGTAGGGATCAGCAGATTCAGCTGCATAATGGGGGTGATCGCGTGGTAGTATGCCAGCATGCCGAGTGTTCCGAGGCATGCGAGGACTCCAAACCCAGCGAGTGGTACCGCTGGATGCGTATCGAGACCGGCGCGCACGACGCCATAGGCAGCCATTAGCGCCACGACGGTGATCGCGAAGACCAACATGTAGATCAGCGGGCTGATGATGAATCCGGCCCAGGGCAAGCCGATCACGAGCTCGCCAGTTTCGCGATACACCGCAGCATTGGCATCCTCGACGACGCGCAACGCACCACCAAAGAAGACGAATGGGACCA
>SKNY01000085.1 GCA_007123105.1 Salinarchaeum sp.
AGTCCTCCGATGGCGGCCTGCCCGCCCCAAGCAATGAGACAGTAATCGGAACCAGTCGATGACCGGCGTATCCTCACCGGGTATGACCGGAGTTGACTGCAGTACGCACTCCAAAAGTAACTCCGAGTCCGTTGACGCTGACTCGACCCTCGCCGGGCAAAAACAACCACGAGGGTCGAACGATGCCGAGGATAGGAGTACCGGGAGCTTGGCACTCCCAGCAGTCCCACCCGGTCGGTCCGTGACCCCCACCCGGATTCTCACCGTGTCGGGGTTCGGTGGAATTGTGAACCTGACATCTCCAACGCGCAGGATTCCTCCGCGTGAACGCGGAGGAGGATGTCAAGAGAGATTGCGATCCGAGCGACACGCGAACCCCGGTCGTATGTGTATAATTTCTCGAGAAAACTATTTGTTGTTAAAGCACGTGGTTTTCGGCATGACCGCCGAAACCTGGGATGATATAAACGAACACGTGAAGGCGGAGTGGAAGGCCGAAACGACGCCGTTCGAACGTGTCTATGAAATCGTCGAACAGACACACGAGGGACAATCGGCGGCGGAGATCGCCGAGCGCGCTCTGGTGAGTGAGCCGACCGCACGTCGACACTGCAACGCACTCGTTAATACCGGGTTTGCAGAGACCGAAGCCGACGGTCAGACGACTCTCTACAAGCGAAACACCGATCGCATCCTCATGTCCCGCATCCGTGAACTCCGTGAAGAGGCCGACCGTGACACGCTTCTCGGCGGCATCAAACAAATGAAGGCTGAGATCCGTCGCTATGAAGACCGATACGACGTAGTATCGCCTGAGGAACTTGCCCAGCGGCTTTCCGCCGACGAAACGGAGGGTTGGAGCGATCTCAGTAAATGGCGGACTATCCGTGAAAATCTCGCTATCGCCCAGGCGGCCCTCGCGTACGACGACGCCAGCCAGCAGCTTGCCGCATGAGCGGACGGGATCGGGCTGGTGAATTCGGACCGATATACCTCCCCGCACTGCATCGCATCCGAAACCTGTGGTTCGATATCGAGCCGCTGGTCGAGCAAACGTACTATGATGACGTCGTCTCGCCGACGGAACTTCACGTCGAGCTTGCGGATGGGCTTGGGACCGCGTCCAATGCACGATTCGACATCCAATGGACCGAACTGGACATGTACTCGTTTCACTACGTCGATTCAAACGACGTGAACTGGCGGTTCGATCGGCATCCGAACACCCACTCCCGCGAGATGCATTTTCACCCGCTTCCGGATGCCTCGACGGATGCCGCCGAACCGTCCTGTATGGAAGTCAAAGAAGTGTCGCTCGTGACCCGTGCGGTCCATGTCATGTGGCGTGCTGCGTACGACCATGACGACCTCAAACGGCTAAACAGCGGCTCAAATCCGCCTTGACTCCTCCTGTCGACTTCTTGTTTTGATACTACGATTTCTGGGCAAAAATGTCATATACGAGCGTTCCCCCACTCGCAATCGCCGAACACGCCCTTCACGGAGCCTGGGACATCACTTTATCGATAATGCGCGGGACCGGATTCGAACCGGCGGACCTCTACAGGACAGCGTCCTAAGCGCTGCGCCGTTGGCCTGGCTTGGCTACCCGCGCGCATCCATACCTTCCCGTGATCGGCCTATCAACGTGTCGGGTCGACCATTGGCCTACCGATACGGGCATGAGGATCTGGCCCGAACGAACGACCACACCCTCCATGTACCGTGCGAGTGATCGAGTTGCCGAACGCGACGCGCTCGATCGGCTGGACGCCATCGGCACCGAGCTCGGCATCCAGGACAAGACGACCGCGGTGGCCGCAGAGTTGTATCTGATGCACGTGCCCGTTGAGGATCGCTCCCGTGATGCCATCCTCGCCGCATGTTGCTATACTGCCTGTCTCATCTGCGATGAGGAACGATCGCAAACGTCGATCGCCGAGGCATTCGGCGTCACCCGCCACGTCATTCAACGCCGGTGGAAACACCTGATTGAAGAGGTCGGTCTCGACTCCCCCGGCTGGTAATTACTCGAGGACCACACCGTGCTCGTCGATCTCACCTCGGACGATGCGGGTGCTCGAAATGATGTCGCCGTCCTCTGCTAGCACATGATCGACGACATCGATCTCGAGTGGGTCAATGTCGGCCCTCCGCCGTCGGTCGTTGATCCGTTTGCCGGCCGGTGCCGTCTCGGGTGAGACGACCAGCACCGAAAAGCGCGGTTCGTCGGCGATGCCGAGCGGGTCCGTCAACTTGCGGATTTCGTACTGGCGGCCGTAGGTGGCGGCCAGCGATCTCACCTCTGCGTCCAGCCTTCGGAGGCGGTGTTCGTACGGCCGGACGGGCCTGTCAATCGCGCGAAACTCGCCAGCAAGCGCATCGCTCGTCAGCCCAATCGTCACGTGCCCACGCGAGAATGCCCGGTCGAATAACGCTCGATGGCCGTCGTGGATCGGATCAAAGGTACCCCCCAGCGCGACCAGCGGTGCCGACTCGTCCATCCTCCTCGAAACGCGGATCGCCTGGCAGGTCAACCCTTCGAAACGCGCCGTTCAGTCCTCTTCTTCGCGGTCGTCGTCCCCGCTGCCCTCGCGGCCCTCGTCCCCCTCCTCACCGTCGTCGTCCGGTTCGACTGGATCGTCGACGTGGATTGTGATCGGTTCGCTGTCGGACGTGGGTTCCTTTCCATGCAACCGCCGATCGAGATTCATCACGCCGTTCAACTGGTCCTGGAGGCCTCCGATCATGTCTCCGACAAGGCTGCTCGGGGGAATCGCTTCGTACTCGTACGGGTTGTTGCCGGCTGTATCACTCTCGCGTTTGGCTCGCGAGACGATGTCTTCATCGTGCATGTCCGCGAGCGCTTCCCGCACGGTGCTGGGATAGAGACCAGTGCCTTCTGCGACCTCTTCGCTCGTGCTGTGGGGGTGTTTGCGGAGGAAGACGTAAATCCGCGATCGGGTTTCGGTTTCGAGCATCCACGCGAGCACGTCGACGATCCCCGTGTCGATCCCCTTTAGGGCGCGCTCGGCCTCACTCTCGAGTCGATTGCGCCGGTCGCCATCGATATCGTCGGCGACCCGGACCGGTACCTCGTGGTCGTCAGGATCATCGTCGTTGGTCATGTCCTAATCGGGAGGACAAAAGACCTGCAGGCGGAAAACTCTTCGGAGGCTGCGAGCCGATCACTCCAGCATGATGGTCTGGCGTGCGGCGTCGTCGCCTTCCTCACGTCGGATCCGTCGGAGTCGATCGGCACCGCTTTCTGCCTCGAATAGGCGACGGATGCCGTCGATCTCTAGCCGGTCGGCTTCGTCGTCCACGATTGCCGCGAGCGACACCGGATCACCGTCTCCCGGCGGCAGGAATGATGCCCCATGGCCGTGACGCATCGCCCGCCATTTGTTCTCGTCGAGTAACTCGCGACGCATCGACGTCGGATCGCCGCCGTCCTCATAGCGGGTGGCCAGTTCCATGACCGAGGCGTGGATGTACTCTACGAGCGCCAGGACGCGATCCTGATCAGCCTGGGCATCGGGGGTGCGCACCTCAACGGTTCCGAGTTCAGAGTGCGGTCGGACATCGAACCAGATCTCACCCCGATCGGCAATCGAGCCGGTTGTGACCATCCGGTGTTCGTACCGGTCAAACGCGTCGTAAGAGTCGAATCGCGTCGGCATTCCCGTGTTCGGAAGCGCCTCGAAAATCTTTGCACGAGCCGAGTGCAGGCCGGTGTCGATGCCACACCAGAACGGTGAATTCACCGACAGCGCGAGCACGACGGGCAGGCGCCACCGGATTTCGTTGGCGATCCAGACCGCTTTCTCCGGATCATCGACGCCCACGTGGACGTGCAGGCCCGCAGTAGTGTTGCGGTGCTGGGGGTACTGGATGCGATCTAGTTGGGAACGATAGCGGGGTTTTTCGGCGTGTTCGTGATCTCGCCAGCTCGCGGTCGGATGGAGTCCGGCCGCTGCAATCCGATATCCTCGGTCCGCTGCGTGATCAACGAGGGCCGAGCGGACGTCCGCAAGGATATCGGCCGCATCCCCGGGCCGTTCGATAATTGGCGTCTGGGTCTCGATGACGAATTTGAACAGTTCGTGATCGAGTCGGTCCTTGAGGAGGGCCGGTGGTTCGGTCTCGTAGACGAGCTCGTCGGTGCCGGAGACGGGATTGCCGCTCTCATCAACGATGAAGAACTCCTCTTCGATCCCGATCGTCCCGAGCTGGGTAAACGACGACGCGTCCCCGACTTCCATCGGCCGTACCCTCACCCACCGTCCACTAAAGCCGTGCGGTCCCGCTTTCGGGCGACGATTCCCATGTGGTCGCGGTGGTGCGGATCGAGGCGGTCAGTGGCTTCTATCTCGAATCCGTCCGCGAGCCGGTTGCGAACCGAGGCAAACACGTCGGCCGGGGCTGCCGTGACGTCTTCGGATCGGGCCTTCACGGCAAGAACCAACGTACCATCCGGTCGAAGAAACCGCGCGTTAGCGAGCGCAACGGCGGCCTGATCCCGCGTCGCCACATCTTGGACGATCAAGTCGAGATCGGCTTCCACGATGTGGGCGTACGTTTCCGGTGCTCTGGCGTCCTTGAGCAGCGGAATTAAGTTTGGTCGCTTCTCAGCAACTTCGAGTAACGACCCCATCGGACCCGCCGCGAATTCGACAGCGTAGACGCGGTCGACGACGTCGGCGACGTGACTGACCGTGGTCCCACTCGCGGCCCCGAGATAG
>SKNY01000049.1 GCA_007123105.1 Salinarchaeum sp.
ATATGGATTCGCATACGGGACCGTTCGGTACACAATTTCTTGACTACCTCGATGAGACGGACGTCGCCCACCGGATGCTCTCAAAAGCGAATCACATCAACTCCCAAATTCTCACGAAAACACGGGTGAGCGCGCCGTTTCCAAACGATCCCGCCAATGCGGATGATCTCGCTCGGAGCGGGTCGGGGTCCATCGAGGGCAAACTCCGTTACATGGACGAATTTGCCATCGATTACAGTCTGCTCACGCCTGGCTCTGCCGCAATGGCGACGATCAATCACGATCAGACGGCCGTCTCCCTCATGTACGCCGGGAACGATTACGTGATCGACACCTGGGTCGATGCCGATCCCCGACTGCTTCCCGTTGCCATGGTCGCCCATCACCGTCCCGACCTGGCTGCAGAGGAGATCGACCGCATGGCCGGTCACGACGTTGTCGCAGTCCAATTCCCCGCTGCGGGGCTTATACCCCCCGCCGGTCATCATCGCTATGATCCGATCTATGCGGCGGCCGAGGATCACGGGCTCACGATCAATATGCACAGCGCCGACGAGCAGATGGCAATGACGTTTCCGATCCAGTTCCAGTGGGCCGAGACCTTCACCGAAGCGCACGCGTTTTCGTTCCCCATCGAATCCATGTGGCACTTGATTTCTCTGACTTGCCGCGGCGTGTTCGAACGATTTCCGGCGTTGCAGTTCGTCTTCCAGGAGCCCGGCTTCGAATGGCTCCCGTGGATGATGTGGCGACTCGATGACCATTACTTCCAATGCTCTGATGATCTCCCGATGTTGACCAAACGGCCCAGTGAGTACATCCGTGAACAATGCTTTTTCACCACACAGCCACTTGGTCACACCGAGAATACGACCGCAATGGCGTCGATCATGGACATCGCCGGCGGAGCCGAGACCATCATGTATTCATCCGACCATCCGCATCCGGATTTCGACCCGCCAGCGGAGGTCCTCGGCCATGCCCGAGTCGGGCTCGATGACGAAGCGATCCGTGGCATCATGGGCGAAACGGCGGCGTCGCTGTACGCATTGAAATAGCACGACCAAACGCTGGCTTCCGAAAGCGTTCCTGCTACCCGTTCGATCGGCCAAGCCGGTTCAGCCTACTCGCGTGCTGGCAGATCTCCTTCCGCGTCAATCTCGTGATGACCCAGGATCGATCAACGTATCATCACAAACTCTCTCCTATGACTACTTCCCCGACTGGTTTAGTGAGCGTGCGCCACGGCGTTCTGTAAGACAGCGATTGTAGCCATGCAGGCCTAGTTGAGTCCCGTTCTGTAATGCTGTCTTGGACACACGAACCGCAGATCTTTGCTCATCTGTGTGGGCACGGTCACGATGTCTATCGCAGGATGTCTCGATGATAGTCCGGACGCCGATGACACCGGGGGACGACCCGCCCGAAGACACTGGCGACGAAGACGAGCCCCTAGCGATCGACGGACCAGAAGACGTTGCCGACGAGATTGCTGCGGCGTTCGAGTTGGCCGCTGATGAGGAGCATCCAGGATGGGACGTACGCGAGGACACCTTCGAGGTACGATATTACGAGGAAGCGGGTGATCCGGAAGACACAGAGGCCGTGGCACAGATCGATGCCGATGTGATTGCGGGTGGGTTCGATATCGTGGGGGAATTCACCGCCGTCGATCGCGATGAAGGGACGGATTCGTACGTGTTCACCATCGAGATTGAGTGGGCGAAAGCGTACAATGACGGCGAGTTGAGCGGGGCTGACTCCTACGATACGATCGCGGAAACGATGACGTGAACGCCGCTCCGCCCAAGTACTAACGCGTTCACGGTTGAATAGATGATATCTTATACCAATTGGTACGTTGAGAGTTTCGATGGGGAGGACGATTTCGCGTGAAAATGATCGTCAGTGGATTGAATCTCGGGGCGGGCGTGACGTCACGGTCACCCACCATCCCGTTCGTCCGGAACGGGTCGAGTTTCTCAACGAACCTGATGATCCTGAAACCGGACCACTAACCCTCAAATTCTATCTGGGTGCTGGCCACGAAGTGGGCGCACACACCCATCCAGAGCAAACCGAATCGATCACAGTAAATCAAGGGCGGATTCGCGCAACTATCGACGGTGACGCGCATGTACTGGCTGTTGGAGACAAGAGAACCGTCCCCCCAGGCACCACGCACGGGTACGAGGTCATCAGTGACGAGGAGGCGATCCTTGCGGTAAGCATGACTCCCGCGCTCAAGTTCAAGGAGTTCGTAGTCGCCGAGCACGCCCTCCGTGTGGAATCGTATCCAGCAACCGGGTTGAACCTGCCCTATTTCGCGGTTGTCGCCCGACGGTATGGGCTCATGATTGCACCGCCGATCTCTGGTATTCGATTAACACTCATGGTGCACTTCCTTACGCTGCTCGGTCGGCTTCGCGGGTTGAAGATTCCGGACGAACCGCTTCCGCGTCGGTAAACTACCCCGCCCTACTCGCTCCCTTCCGCCTTACGGCGGTCGGTCACTCCTTGAGGACGGGGCGTATCGCAACGACATTGTGCCCCGTGACCCCATACAAGGACGCGGCCCGGCTTCCTTAGACCGTCCACGCTACAGGCAATGGCTTTTGGGCCATCTCCGACCGTCCGCGTGGATTGTCCCGCCGATTGAATTCCCGGTGTGCTCACGCGCTCCCCCAACAGGGGACGGGGCTCGAACCCGTTCGCGGTCGTCGTTCCCGAGTACAGGGTGCGTGGCATCGCACCACTGGAGCCAGTGTACTCGTGGCTCCTCCCGACCCCGGCTTGAGGGAGGACGGCAGTGTGTCGGGCTTCGTGTTGCAAATGAGTGAATCGGTACGAACGCGCTTCCTCCCCGCCCTACGCACGCCCTCCTCGCTCGTTGAGGAAGGGGCTCCGCGCTATCCGCCAGAGCTGAAAGCGAAGTAGAACCCATCGATCGCTGAAGCGTACGCACTTGCTGCTGCGAGATCTCTCGGCAGTAATTACGGGAAGAACATAACCCTGCTCGTCGGAGCTGATGCCGATTATGACGTGTTCGAGAATGAAGACGAGTCCTAAGACATCCATATCCGCTTTCGCGTGGATGCGGTCTGATACTACCGCTCACTCCGTAGATGATGTATCTCGCTATACAATGACGGGGTCTTGGGCATTAGCTAGGACGTTGCTCACCAGGATGACCCAGGTGGAGGAAGAATCCAGGTATTACTCCGAAGTTACAGACAAATCACGCGGTCAAATCCGCAGTGAATCTCCTTAAGCACTTACAATCGGCGTCTCATGGTCTATTATGACCATTTATGAGAAATGCTCCATCGGGGACTAGACCACGAGATTTACGGGTCACTCATTCGTATCAGACATTCCTCCGCCTACCCATCGAGTTCCACTAAGAGCGATTCGAGTTCGGATCGAAGTGGAGGAACATCCTCAGAGACCGTCTGCCAAACTATATCCAGATCAATTGTGGCATACCCGTGAATTAATTTATCGCGCATTCCCGCCATCTCGGACCACGGGATTTCCGGCGCTTGCTCGCGCACATCTCCGGAAATCACCTTACTGGCTTCACCAAGAATTTCTAAGTTGCGCAGAACCGCATCCACGGTTTTCTCATCAGAAACGAACTCCTCGCGATTCATCGCATCGGTGTACCGTTCGATCTTTTCGGCTGCCTCAAGCATATCTTCAATATAATCGAGCTCCCCTGGACGCGATCGGTCGTCCATTAGACTTCTATGAGATCCTCTGCAACACGTTCGCCAATTCTCGGTTTGAGTGACCCTTCCGTGACGACATCCACGTCCACTCCCAGCTGGGATTCGAGTTCCTGTTCGAGACGGACGACATCGAACAGACTCACTGGTTCATCAAACGAAACGAGGAGATCGAGATCGCTCGCCTCTGACTGCTCATCTCGAGCGACCGACCCGAAGATCCCAATACTCGAAACGTGATAGTCACGCTCTAGATCGGGTTTGAGTGACTCGAGTTGGTTCCGGATCTCCTCGCGTCGGTGCATACCCCGATATTGTACGGCTCACATTAATTGTGTTTTGGGTACCTCACCACGGCCGCAGGAGTTCTTCATCAGGGTGTCCATACTGCGGTGTTCGGACGGTAATTCAGATTCTTGGATCTTATTGTAGCAATATTGCGTGGTGGATGCATTCCAGGTCAATGTAAACTGCAAATTGTTGCGTCGTGGGCAGCCGAAGATACGGTCAAATCGCGTGTTCTAATTGGAATGTGGACTTTCGAAACCCATGAATACACTAGATAGAGACAGTGAAAGAGCAATTTGGGAATTATGCTCCGACGGGGATTGGAGTATGAGAGGTACGGGTAAATTCCCAATGTCAAGGGCAGCATCGATCTCGTCACATTCCTTCCGGTCGGCTTCCGCATTCCTGAGTGTCAGTTCTCGTTACACTCCCCCAGGTTATGTTCGGGCCTAATGTAGTTCCCCCCTTCCTCCGAGGACATGTTCAACGTGCATCGGTTGAACCGGATAACCGCACACGTCGGATAATCCACCGGATAAGCCTGATGCTAATAATATTAAATGCACCACTCCAACACCTGATTTCGAAGCTACAGTGTTGATGAAATCTTTGTAATCTGGTTGCCATCGACTGCAATGACGTTCTTCTGTTCTAAGTTTCGAATTGCAGCCTCAATCTCACTGGGCGTCAGGTCAAGGGCCTTGTGCAGGTCAGAAACCGTGGATGATTGGTCAACCGAGTGCAGAACGTTCGCGCCGTCTGGAACGGCGACGAGTGGGAACTGCACTTCGTCTGCAAAGTCGAACTCGAAACCAACGATTCGGCAGGCGACTGTGTTGCAGGTATCGACCTTGGTATCAAGAACATCGCCACCGTCGCGTTCCCCGACGAATACGTCTTGTACCCCGGCAACTCGCTCAAAGAAGACAGGCACTACTTCACCCGAGCAGAGTACGACACTGAGGGTGAGAACGGCCCGTCAGAGAAATCGATGTGGGCACGTCGGAAACTCACTGACCGTAATGTACTTATGAAGACACGTGAGTCGTGTTCGTCGGGTAGAAACGAAATCGTCACTGTGCTGATTCGGGTGGACTGAGTGCCTCTTTGACTAAGCGCGATTCCATTTCATCGCGCTCCCGTCGAAGCTCCCACATCTCTTCTGAATGTTCGTGATAGTGAGCGCGAGCAGCGTAGATTTGGGCGAGTGACAAGTCGAGTTGATCGGCAACGTCTTCCGGGGTGTACCCGCCCCCAGTAACAAGCTCATAGATGTCGAGAACACCGACGCGTGTGCCAGCGATGCGAGGCTCGCCGCGCAAGACATCGTCGGTACGTTCGATGCTCACCATACGCTCTGAATTGGTCGCATCCATACAAAAACGGTCGTTCGAGAGAGTGCATCCCAGCGAACGACATCAGACGACTATCGGAGCACTGGTTTTGCGGTTAAAACCCGTGTTCCGATTAACGGGGGCTGGGGTGGAACATGCGTATAGCACCCATAACGCCCGTTGTTCCAACGTATGAAATTATACTCCGAGGGGGATGAGAACAGCCGCGTACGGGTACCAACACGGGATCCCTGACCGACGTTGGTTTCCTTCGGAAGGTGGTGTTCTTTTGGCCTGGAGAGGAACCCACTACAAGGGACCCCGAGAGCACGCCGTTGCAGACAGTCGAAGCAGTAGTTCGATCGGAGGATCAAAGAGCGCGAACCAGGGATGGGACCATCCTCCGTCGCCTACAAACCACCGATAGTTCCATGCTTCATCGGGGTAGCTACGGTGCATGACACGGTATGTCGACGGGTTCGTCCTTCCAGTCCCTGACGAGCAATTTGATGCGTACCGAGAGATGGCCACTGAGGCAGGTAAGCTCTGGATGAAGCACGGGGCGCTTGCATACTTCGAAGGGCTTGGAGATGATTTGGATCCTGATCTCGGAGGAGTATCAATCCGAACCTTTCCATCGGTTGCGGAAGCCGATGAGGACGAATCGGTCGTATTCTCCTTTATCGTGTACGAGTCCCGGGAACACCGAGACGAAGTGAACGCGAACGTAATGGAAGATCCAGCGATGGGAGAGATCGGAGCCGACGAGGAGATGCCCTTCGATATCGAACGGATGGCCCAAGGTGGATTCCGTTCAATCGTTAGTTACGAACAGTGAACCAGAGCTTCGACGGCTCAGCCTTTTCCGCCCTGCAGTCACACTGGCTACCCGCTGAAGAGATCACCGCTAACCGGATGCATGGGCGTGGCAATGTATCGGAGCCATCGGTGTATCCTGCGGGTTCGGATGCGATCCTACCGAATCGGGGTAGAGACCTGCAAGCGCATTCGCACAAAGATGGCGTGGTTGAGCGTTCGCCGTGCTGGTTGGAACGATGGATCTCGTATCCTATTGGCTCCAGAGATCGATGCTGGAGGACGCAATTCGAGGTGAAGAACGCTGTCACTCCATCGTCTCGCTGACAACTACCGCAACAACGTGCGGATCCCTTTCCTGTAGGTTGAAACCCTCGATACAGGCAGAGCGGACGGATGAATCAGGGATCGCAGGTTCCATCCAGATACAGTGGAATCCTGGTGGCTGAGAGCGTAACGAGAAACCACAGTAATTGGAGGACCAAAACCCACCGGCGGCTGTATCGCCGTGTTGGAACCGTATTGTTTCGTGTTGTCTCGTGACATCCAACAACGGATGCTGGACGAGCGCCGATCGCACTTGGAAGATGGTCCGGCAAGAACTGATGGGGCACCGCGGGCGAACGATTTCCGGGTGTTGCGGGGGCTCATCATCGACCACGGCATCGACGTGGCGAGGCAAGCAGTCAGCAACCATCTCGAAGGCCTCGACGAGGGTGGGCGTGCCGCATCGACCCGTCGTGGCAAGTGCACGGGTGGTGAATTCGGGGTACCGATCGAATCAACACAGCAGAAGGCTTGTCGGACCGACTAACCGGCAACAACACCGTTGAGAATGCTGAATGAAGCTACGCACATAGAAATCAATGTTACGAGCGTTCCGGTAGACGACGTGCAGAAAGCCCTAGACTTCTACACGAACGTGCTTGGCTTTGAGCAGCAAACTGATGAACAAGTAGGCGGGACGAGGTGGCTAACCGTGACCGGACCCGGGTCGTCCAACGGCGTTGAGCTGCTCCTGGAACCCATCGGGATCCAAGACGTGGCCGAGGAACTTGTTGCGTACTGCAAGTCACTCGTCGCCCACGGTATCCCCTGGACCATATTCGGATGCGGGAGGACCGGCCGATTACGAACACCGCAGCGCGCTGGGCGTCGAGTTCGCATAGAAGCCAATGACCGCCGGGGACGTCACGCTGGCCATCTTTGACGACACTTGTGCGAATCTTATCCAGATCGCACAGCAGTGAGCCTAGCTCCGATAAGCGGCGAGCATATCTTGTTCTCCATTGCAGATGTCGCTCTCGACGCTCCTCATGTTTCCATCCAATTCCGACACCAGCTCCGCTATGAAGGCCACAGCCATCACGTACTGTGGAAAAAGTTGCGCATCGCTTCGGTGACCCGATCACCCGCTTCGTCGGGAACGAAGTGCCCGACGTCGGGAAAGCAGACGACGGTCGCGTTCGCAAGGGTATGTGTCCAGCGATCAAGGGCATCCTGCCCGAAGGTCGGATCCGCAAGGCCCCAGAGCACGAGCGTCGGCGTCGCCGAAATCGACGCCATACGCGTCCACCACGAGTCGTACCATTCGCTCGACCCGAGCAATTCCTTCGCAAGGACCCACGGTGCGATGCGCGTGTGCGGGGATGGAAACGGGCCCGTATAGTGACGATGGACCTCGGCTGTGAGTTCGCCACTCCCCCATGCCGCTTGCAACAGGAAACGCGGTGAACCGTTGAATCGCCGGTAAAAGAGCCGACCGACCGGACCGCGTGCGATCAGATCGGCGAGTCGAACGGCCCAGTTCCCACGCAGCGACCAGCACCAGCTGTTGAACAGGACAACTCGATTGATCGTCTCCGGGTGTCGGATCGCGTACGGAAGCCCGATCGGTCCGCCGAAGTCGTGGACCGCGAGCGTGAACCGATCGAGTTCTAGCCGATCCAGAAACTCGGTCAGCCGTCGAGCATGATCCTCGGGTCGATACGAGGCCCCAGAAGGCTTCGCTGACAACCCAAAACCGAGGTTGTCGGGAGCAATGACTCGGTACTCGTCCGAGAGGTCAGCAAGGATCGAGCGGTACAGGAACGACCAGGTCGGCGTCCCATGGACGCAGACGATCGGCTCCCCCGACCCCTCATCCACGTAATGGATGGTCCCCTCCGGCAGCTCGACGTAGTTTGCCTCGAAGGGATACAACGACGTCGAAAGCCACTGTGGACGGGACATGACGTAGGATGTGGTTGGAAAGGACCGGGTAAATTCCTACCCACACCCGGCCCCAGGAGATCACCGGTTCGCGAGGGGCGTCGGGAGAGTCACTGGAATTCGTCTCGCAAATACACGCCGAGATAACCGCCGAGGGCGCTCAGTCCAACCGTCCAGATGATCCCACCCACCACCAGAAACAGGACAAATACTAAGCCAAATGCCACGGGCATTCCACCAGCCGGAAATAAGCCCACAAAGAGCACTCCGAACAAAAGCAGCGGGATGATCGCGATGCCCCCCGCGATGGCCCCGACACGAACACCATCGGTTTGTTCTAGGTACCCTGCGACGGCGCCACCGATGATCGGCGAGACGATCGTAAACGAAAGCAAGATCGTCACGACTGCGCCGATCAATCCGTTAATGAGTGTATTCGAACCCTGTTCGGACATAGACTGCTCAATTCAGGCAAATGTGATAATCGTGCTTATGTATATGTTATTACCACCAGCCGCATGTGATGCCGTTTAAACTGACGGATTGGGACCTGAATCAGAGCGGTCAGATCGGCCGGCGATCCCGTACCGGTCACGCCCAGTCCACGTTCTCCCCGGCCATGAGCCAGTCGAGATTGAATCGGTAGTGGAGGGCACTCGAGAGAAGATGGATCACGCCGTCTGGCGTTTGGGTCGCGGCGAGATATCCCATGGGCTCTGCGGTCGTATCGGATGTCGTAAAGTCGCCGGTCCAGCCGCCGCCGTCGTACGTCCGCGACGGTTCGTCGGGGGCGATGAGTCGCCGGATCGGCCAACTATCGCCATCGTCGACGGAGACCGCAACAAACAGTCCGGTGGCCTGTGCCAGCGCACCGCTTGGTGTCCGCAGACGCATTCCCGCGGGATCGTCCCGATCGCTCGGATCGGTGAAGCTCGCGAACAACAACGGACCCTCGCGTAAGCGGCGAAGCACCAGTCGTTGACCGCCACTAATCGGTGGGAACGGACTCGGTTCGTACCGCCAGGTTCGCCCACCATCACTCGAGACGCTCTGTGGCATGCACCCATCGATCGTGTCCCCCCGACCGAACGCGAGCAATCGCCCATCCTCCAACTCGGTGATCCCCGCGTGGATGCCCGCGATCCATCCCCCTGGTTCGGCTGCGTCGAACCGCGGTGGTGGCGACGATGCACCCGGATCACGCCAGGTGTGTCCGCCATCGGGGCTGATGTGGATGGCCGTGCCGCCGTGGCCGCTCGAAACGGCATCGCACGGGAGGACCAGGGCACCGTCGCGCGTTCGGAACGCACCAGCGATCACCTGGTGCCGATACGTGAACGTAGCATCGATCAGGCGTGGTTGGCTCCACGTGTGGCCGTGGTCGGTACTCGTCCGCACGATCGGTGCCAGATTCGCCCAGTGAGATGCCGCACCGACGCCGTTGAAGTGATAAACCGTCCCGTCGTCGTGGAGCAGCGCCGATCCGGTGAGGTTGCGATCCGGCACGTCGAAAAAGCGAGACGCCGGCGTCCACGCGGTTGCCCCGGGCGCCAATCGGCTGCCGAGGATCACCATCTCCCGATCGGTCTCGTCCTCGGTCGAGAACCAGATGGCGAGGAGACTGCCGTCGCGACACCAGGTGACGGCCGGGCAGTGATTGTGCGTGCGTACCACGGTCCCGCGATCGGTGGGTCTGACGAAGCGGATCGGCCCATCGAAGAACGGTTCGCCAGCGGGCGTCGGTGGCCGCCAGCTGTGCGGGCGCCGATCGTTCGTCGGATCCTCTGCCGTGGCCGCCGGGGTGGGATCGTGTGTGCTGATCACCGGTCGGAAACCGATCAGCCAGCTCCGCGTTGCCGGGAGGGCCCCAGATCGGCTCGCACTCCGCAGGTGTCTCACGTCGGTATTGTGGCTCCCGCCGCGGGTGACGCGGGCCACGCCAGACGCCGGGCCGACCGGATCGGTACGGGGCTCGTTGGGATACAGAGCGTGCCAGTCGAGACACCACTCCTCGACCAGGCCGTGACAATCAGTGAGCCCCCACGCGTTCGCCGGCGTCTGGCCGACGGTGAGGTCGACGGGGGTCGGATGCCAGTCGTCGGTTTGGTGGCGGCGGTACGCCGCGGGTACGCGGTCACCGGTATGATACGGCGTATCGGTTCCGGCCCGACAGGTGTACTCCCATTCGGCCTCCGTCGGAAGCCGGTACGGATCCCCGGTCCGCTCCCGGAGCCACGCGCAAAATGCGACGGCGTCGTGCCAGCTCACCCCGATGGCGGCCTCGTCGTCGGCCGTCGAGAACCCCCGCATCCCACGCCGGGCGGCGTGCGTCTCGTCGAAGCGTTCGTACTGAGCGTTCGTGACCGGCGAGTCGGCCACGTACAGCGGCTCGCGAATCGTCACGGCATGACGTGGCCGTTCGTCGTAGGCGGGATCGGCAACGTCGTCGCCGGCGCCCATCGTGAACGTGCCGGATTCGACGGGCACCAGCCGCATGCCCAACTCGTTCTCGATCGGTGCGGAGGTCATGGCGAGCGCGAGGGCGCCACCTCCCTTAGGTCCATGGACACAAGCTTCAATTCGGTCCTCGGTGTCTCCCCGGCAATGGACGAACCAGCGTCGGGGGTGTGGCCGGTAATGTTGACCCCCTTCACGGCAACCGGCGCGATCGATTGGCCGGCGCTCGAACGACTGACCGACTGGTACATCGACGCCGGCGTGGGCGGCCTCTTCGCGGTGTCGCTGTCAAGCGAGATGTTCGAACTGAACCCGGACGAACGGGTGCGGCTGGCCGAGACCGTCGTCGACGTCGCGGCCGGTCGCGTGCCGGTCGTCGCCACGGGCACGTTTGGCGGCGATCACGTCGACTCCGTCACGGCCATGGCCGAAACGGGGGTCGACGCGGTCGTGGTGAACGCGGCAACGCTCGTTGGCGTGGATGAATCGGAGGAGGCGTGGCGAACGGCGTTCGATGGGCTGGTGACCGCGACGGCGGTCCCGCTGGGCCTGTACGAATGTCCCCGCCCGTACCACCGGTTGCTCTCGACGGCCACGCTCGAGCACGCCGGGGCGACAGGGCGTGTTTCCTTTCTCAAGGACACCTGTTGTGACCGGGACCGCCTCGCCGACCGTGTCGCCGCCACGGCGGAGACGCCCCTCGGGGTCTGTAACGCGAACGTGCCGACCCTCCTCGAATCGCTCCGGGCCGGCGCCACGGGCTATTCCGGCACGTTGGCGAACGTGTGTCCGGCACTCCTGGCGTGGCTGGTGGCCAATCCGGACGCGGATGAAAGCGATACGCTCCACCGCGACCTCACGCTCTTCGATCACGCGATCCGACCGGCGTATCCGGCAAGTACGAAGGCATACCACCAGCGCTGGGGAATCGGCTGTACCACGACGTGTCGGACCGGCCACGATCCGATCCGCGACCGACATGCGGCGACGATGGAACGCGTACACGAGGCGATCGAGGCCTGGCGGGAGCGACTCGGCATCGATGCACCGGCGATCCAGTGACGGAGCTCCCGCGACCGATCCCTGGCGTGGAAGGGAGGTGGCGTGATCGTCCGGTGCTCGCCTCCATTATTCTCACGATACGGGATGAAGTGTGGCGAACACGGGACACGTGACCGAACACCGGTTACGGCGGCTCCGGATCGCCCACCGGGAGGAACGCACGGACATCGCTCGATTCGAGACTGTGGCGGCCCTGACCACCGAGCAGGCGGCCTAGCGGGAGTGGAGACCGTGTGCGGTCGGGACGACCTGGCATCGCGATCGGACGCGCACCGTCGAGGACCGGCTCTCCCCGGATGCTGATCTGTCGACCGATGCGGTCTCGCGTGGCCGATCCGGTCGCATTCGCCCCGATTGTGTTGGCCGACGACGGCGTAATCGTGGAGGCCGGCAACCGACACGAGGATCACGTAAATCATCTGGTCGTGGGCCTGGCCGAATCCGAGGGGAATCACACGTCGACCGCACTCACGCTCGAGATGCCAGTCACACGCGTTGACGAGGCCAATCTCGTCGAGGAGTTCGCAGCCGAGTTTCCATGGGCCGATTCGACGATCGAGCTGGCGTTCGAGCCGTTCGGGATCAAACCGCTCGGTCGCGAATTCGCCTGCGCACGACCGAAGTCGGGGAATGGACCGAAAGCCGGTATGCATCGTCGAATGCACACTGAAACCGCGGGTTACACGAGAGATCGACGGCGTCCGTTATCGATCCGCTTCAGGGACCCAATTCCATTGTCCGTCCATGAACCGAATGAGCCCCCAAAACAATTCGGGCGTCTCATCCGGATCGACGTACGACCAGTGATGGTCATTTACCCAATATAAATTCCCGGTGGAGACGGTAAAATGTGGAACGATCTGATTTGATACCCAGGTCAGCTGATCGATGAGGCTTTGATACATTTCCTGGTCCGTCGTGACCGGAAGCCGGTCGTACATTGGCCCCACATTGAATTCGACCCAATCCGCGGTATCTGGACCAGGGCCGGTGGTGGCACCGAGTTCCGGGGCTTCGACGGTCGAGGGGAGCTGGGCGAAGCCTCTCGATCCCGCAGGACTACCGAACGGTGCCTCGAACGCGAGCTCTGGATACTCCGCGCCCGTATAGGACTCTCGAACGACATAATCTTCTCGGAGGCCCCAGGCCACATCCGTATCCGGAATGATCTCGGTTTCGATCCCCCAGTCCTCGAGGTCCGACCAAAAGTCGGTGGCATGATCCTGCAGTCCATCAGCCCATCCCCAGGTGTCGATCGTCAGGTCGATTGCCTCGCCTGCATCCCCCTTCGGGCCATCTTCCTGGAGCAGCCATTCGCCGTCAGCGTTGCGTTCGAACCCACCCGTTTCCATTTCCGTTTCGGCGTCGTCCCACCGATGTTCTTGGATGCCGTAGTCGGTCAGGGAATCGATGATCTCCTCGCTCACCCACGCATTGAGTTGGTCGTCGTTCGAAAGCGGATACAGATAACTGGGGTATACGCTCGTCACCGGCTCGGTCATCCAGGCGGTCACGTCGACGAACCAACCCCATGCGCGACGGAAATGGACGTTGTCTCCCGGGTGCACCTGCGAATTGAACGTAAATCCTGTGCCGCCACCGGGACCTAAGTGAACCTCCCTAATCGGGAAATCAGCATCCTCTTCGATGCCAGTGTCCGGGCGAATCCACGGGAAATCCCCATTCAGGAACCAATCCGTACCGCCAACTTCCCACCAAGCCGTATCGGATACATGCGCCCGGATATACCGGTAGTTTGGCGGTCGAGGATTCGTCTCCGGGTTGAACGTATGCCGCAAGTTGCCGTCCTTCTCGGGTACCGCTTCGAACTCGAAATACGTCTCACCGATACCACCTGGGCCATCGTCGTCCAACCGGAACTCGTACCCGTGATAGTAGGCGTATTCGATGTCTTCATCGGTCGTGTACGGCGTCGCTTCGATATCCTCCCGAATCTCGTGGATGGCATCCAGATCAGGAGCGTCCTCGAACGCTTCGATCCATGGTTCCAGATGAAATCGGCTATCCGGTGGATACCAGCCCGCGAGTGTTTGGACCAGCGCGTAGAATTCCCGCCAGGTATCGGCTAAGGCGAGGCGTGCCTGCCGGTCACCAGTTTTCTCGTACGTGATGATATTCTCATGGGCATTGAGTTCGTCCCCGCCGAAGAAGTAATCCTCAAACTCCAGCACGGCGACGACGTCATCGATCGTGACCTCGTCACCGGACCACCAATAATACCCGTCCCGTAAGGTGAATTCGAGGATGCCCGGTTCATACGACCAGTCCGATGCCAACACCGGATGCATCCGATCGACGCCGTCCTGTTGTTGGACGAGCGGGGCTTGGGCGCTGTCGAAGATGTGCGGGAACGGCAGTTCCGGGCTGTACGGATTGTGCCCCATATCTGGTGGATGGTCATAATCCGGATGGGCATAGTGCAGCGTCACGTCGTGAATCTCGACCGGCTCGGCGTCGGGTTCGCCATCATCGGCGGGGTCTGCTTCGTCGTCGGTGTCGTCATCTTGAACGACCTCGTCATCCCCGTCGTCCATGAGCTCGTCGTCCGTATCGTCGAGATCGATGTCATCGCCAGAGTCATCCTCATCATCTTGCTCGTCGTCTCCGAGGCAGCCCGCGGTCAGGAACACCAGGCCCCCCATGCCGCCCGCTTGCAGGATCCGTCGTTTCTTCATTGGATATGATGATTGACCATCCCAAACCATGGGCAGCACCAAAGAATCTTATCTATTTAATCATTGTGGGGCGGTACCTCCTCACACTCCTCGAGGACTAGAAGATTGGACCTTCGTTCCACGGCGGAGCATCCTCCATCGACCGATAGAAAACCTGTCACCCGATGCCGGGAAACGCCACTTCTCCATCTCGACGGTACCGCCGGCCTCCTCGACCCGTTCGAGCGTGTCGTCAATCGTGTCGAGGTCGATGCCGAGGACCCCGTCCTCGAGATCGGGACGTGAACGGGCACCCTCGCCATCACTGCTACACGACGGGGCCACGGTGACGGGGGTCGATAGGTGTGCCAACCGCGTCGCAACGGCTTGGAGCCGCGCCCAAACGGCGGCCGTTCCGGGGATCGAGTTCGGGCGCAGTGACGCGGCAAACTTGCCATCTCCGATGAGCTGCACACGTCTTGCCCCACCTCCACATCATCGTCAGCTAGGGCGGCCGCCAATGCGTCGGTGTGCTGGGGAAAGACCGCGGGATCGGCTTCCTCACGTACAGAACGGTGCATCCGTGTTCCCCTTCGCAACGCGCCGTTACCCGGGAGAACCTCGGACCTCCAACCGGAATGCACTCGCCGACGCATCGCGCAAGCAGTCGCAGAATTGCCAATGGGTTACGACATTTCGAACAAAAATAATCCAGCACGTCGCAGATGTATGTCGCGACAGCGGGTAGGCAGCAGGACGGAGCCGCGCACGCATAGATCCCCCCCCCACAGCCATTCCCGATGCAATCGACGGGCGAAGAGGCACCGCCCGATTTCGACGGGATCGAATCTCCGGGGTCGCTTCGTACGGGCGGTCCGAGCCGAGCGCGACTGCGCGATGTTGTCGTCGGGCGTCGCACGCCGTCGACGGTTTCGACGATCGCCGAACAATCCCGAACAGCAGACGCGTGGGAATGTCGACGGGACCGCCCTCCGAATGATCATCACACCCACGAGCACGTCCACCCGCCCCTAGCGTCACCGACACCAGGTGCGGACGCGGAGTATCCGGATGATTGGCGAGCCGTGCTCGCAACCGTGCTTACCCGGCTCGATTACCGGATCAGCGCGTTCTGAAACGAGTGACCCGGAGACGAGACCGAGGCATTCGTACCAACTACGTGTCA
>SKNY01000031.1 GCA_007123105.1 Salinarchaeum sp.
GTCGTCGCCAGTCGCGTCATTCGGAAATCACTCCTCCGTCGAAACGTCGCATGGTGCTGTTGTTAGCATTGTTGTTGTCGATGTCGTAGCCCGTATTCCGTGGCCGGGCCAGCCTGACGGTCCCGTCCTGGCCGGCCGCCGTCAGCGCTCGGTCGCCGGCCATTCGTGCAGCTGCTGCATCGTTCTTGTGCGTGACGCCGTACACGAGCGGCCCCCAGGACGACTGGCCGACACCGTGGACGACGTCACTTGCACGCAACGATCGGACGACGGTGCCGATCTCTGCGCGATAACGATCAGCCTGCTCGCGCGAGAACCAGGTCCCGTTGTAATGATCGATTCGGGCGATCCCGGTGCCGAATCGCTCGATGTCACCGTCTCGGAGGCCGGGGATGACGGCTTGCTCGAGTGCGTCCTCGACGTCGGCAGCGAGGTCGGCATCGGCCGTGTCCAAGACGGCCCGGATGCTCTGTGCTTCTTCCGTCCGGTGGCGCCCCGGCGGTACGTCCGGATCGACCAGCAGAAATCGCCAGTCTCCGGGGAGTTCCCGTCGCATCGCACACTGGGGCACCTCCCAGGCCGCACCGGGATCGTCGAGATGTGGGGCATCCGTCGGATGACCACCGTCGACGACGAAACCGCCGGCTTCGAACGTGGCGATGCCGACCCCGCTCCGCCTGCCGCGTCCCAACGCCGGCGCGTGTTGGTGGATCGTGGGCGTCGCGTCGGTGGCGTCGGCGATCGCGGCATAGACTGCAAGGGCAAGTTGAGTACCCGAACCGTACCCGCGGTGGGGCGGTAACGAGCGTTCGACGGTGACCCTGGCACCGTCCACCGCGAGCAACGCACATGCTCGTTCGGCAAACGTGTGCGCCCGATTATGATCACACTGCACGCTTGCGGCAGGTCGTGCCCGGACCACCACCCGGGGCCGATCGATCGCGGCACCGATCCCACCGAAGACCAGATCGCCCGTCCGGGTGAGGTTGCGAAAGCCGATATGGAGTCGCGCACCGACGCTGACCGTCGTCATGACTCGGGCTCCCAGTCAGTCGCCGCCACGATGCGGTCACACGCCGATCGGACTGCGGGCCCGCCACACCGATGGGCCACGCCGTGAAAATACGAGAGCCGTTCGCGGAGGCGCTCGTCGTCGTACTCGGGAACGCCCAACCGCGAGGCTGCGACGGTCATCTCGACGACCGCGCCGAATCCACGATTCGGTGTGGGGACCACGCATTCGTGGATGGCCCACGCCGCCGGTGTCAGTTCCCACTCGGTTGCGTCTGCGTTCGCTCCAACGACCTTCGCGTCGACGTGACAGGATGCGGCCGCTGTCTCGATCGTCGGTGATTCGCGCTCCCACACCTCGAGGGCGGCCCGGGCGAACGTGACCGGATCGACCGTCAAGTGAATGACGCCTTCACCGGTTCGTTCGAAGTTTCGGCGCGTCCGAGTATCTCCCCAGGTCCGTGCGCGAAGGGTTTCCGTCTCCGATGCCGACCAGACGCCGAGCGCGGCGATGTTCCAGGAACGATCGGGCTGCCGGGTCGTGACGACCGTCTCGACGATCCCGTCGATCTGTACGCCCGTCATCGTGCTCCGTCCGGAAACTCGCGGACGATCCCGCCCAGTAAGTCGATCGCGGTCGGACGGTCCGGCCCAAGCGGTGACGCAGCGACGATCCCGTCGACGACCGTGGTCAGGGTCTCCAACCGCGCGGCGACCGCGTCGGGTGTTCCCGCGATGCAGAACGCATCGATCATTGATTCGGTGACCCGGTCGTAGGCACTCTCTCGATCATTTGCTTCCAGTGCGTCTCGAACTGCCGACACGGCGTCGGGGTCCAGGTCGTGCCGCTCGGCGATCGGGTCCGGTGCGCCGGCAACGATGTACGCGACAGGTTTGCGGGCCGCGAACCGCGCCTCCTCCCGGTCTTCGTCGACGCTCACGCTCGCAAATCCGAGGACGGACACCGGCCCGTGATCGTCCGGCCGTTGGTCGATGCCTCGTCGGATGTCTGGGAGTGCCTCGTGATAGTCGGCGAGTGTTGCACCGTTGAAGAGAATGCCGTCGGCGACCGATGCGCCCATCGCGAGCATCTGCGGTCCCTGGGCCCCGAGGTAGATCGGCGCCGGGTCGGTCGGGTAGTTCAATGAAGCTGCACTGGTCTCGATTGTGCCGGACCGGTTCGACCGTTCGCCGGCCAGGAGTGTCCGGACGACGTGGATCGACTCCCGGACGACTGCCAGTGGACGGTCTCGATCGATCCCCATCGTTCGTAGCGTCGACCGATCGCCAGCCCCGATCCCGAACACTGCCCGCCCGTCACTCAGCTCGTTCAATGTTGCGAGCTGGCTCGCGAGTCGCACGGGATGGGTCTCGTAGGGGTTGACGACGCCTGGCCCCAACCGGATCCGATCGGTCTCACCGGCACATCGTGTCAGCGCGACGATCGGGTCCCGATTCCCGTAGTGATTCGAGATGAAGGCCGCATCGAGCCCGACAGCCTCCACGTCAGCGGCAAGCCGTCCGATGGCCGAAACGGGGGCGTCCGGAGTCAGTTCGACCCCCCACCGGACCGGGTGGGTATTATCATCATGCATTTTTTGTTGCCGAATTATTCCTACCAGTACTTGTACGGGATTGGCCTATCAACCTTTGGTTCGGCGTGGTTGCTGGCCGTCATTGGTCGACGGGACCGAAAGGGTTTACCATGCACCGACGACCCACTGTGGCATGACCGAGCCGGGGGCTCAGGCGCGGCGTGCGGCAGCAGTCACGGCCATCGAGCAGTGTCTCGCAGTTGGGCGCCGCGAAACCGTCGTCATTGTCACCGACGAACCTTCCCGCGACGTCGGACTGGCGCTGTACAGGGCAGCCGCCGACCGGTCCGATGAGGCCGTGTTCGTCGAGATTCCGCCAGGCGAGGAACACGGCGCAGAGCCGCCGGCACCGGCCGCCGCAGCGCTGCGGGAGGCGGACGCCTTTTTAGCACCGACCAGCAAGAGCATCAGCCATACCCGGGCTCGCCGTGCGGCGTGCTCGGCCGGTGCCCGGGGTGCAACGCTCCCGGGCATCACCGAGGATGTCTTTGTGACCGGCCTCGCCGCAGACTACGACGCGATCGCCGCCACGTGTGACCGCACGTACGAGGCCGTTCGGGACGCCGAGACGATCCGGCTGACGAGTCCCGCCGGGACCGACATCACCTTCTCGATTGGCGATCGGCAATGGCTCCGTGACACCGGTATCGTCCACGAACCGGGTGATTTCTCGAATCTTCCCGCCGGCGAGGTGTTCGTCAGTCCCGAAAGCGCCGACGGCGTGTACGTTGTCGACGGCACGATGCATCCACACGGCTTACTCGATCACGACCAGTCAGTGACGGTTACGGTCGAGGACGGTTATGCGACGGACATCGACGACCCGGACGTTGCAGCACAGTTCGAGCGCGCCGCCGAGTCGGTCGGCCGGGACGCCTACAACCTGGCAGAGTTCGGTATCGGCACGAACTTGGCGGTCACTTCGTTGGTCGGTTCGGTGTTACTTGACGAGAAAGCCGCCGGTACGGTCCACGTCGCACTCGGGGACGACGCGAGCATCGGCGGTACGGTCGACGCACCGATCCATTCAGACGGGGTCATCCTCGAACCGACCGTCCACGTCGATGGCGAGCCGCTCGCGTTGCCCGGTCAGTGACCGGACGTTTTAGCATCCGTGGCGAGTAATCGGACGTAATGACTGCCTCGACTCCGGCGCCCGGCGAGCAGGTCGGAACGCCGTGTCCGGCGTGTTCGCCGGCGGACGAGCAGGTCCACGTGGTCCTCAAGTTCGACGGCCACGCGACCGTTCGATGTACCGCCTGTGATCACGTCCACAAGGTGATCCCCGAACAAGCGCCAGAAGCCGACGTTCGCGTTGTTGTGTCACTCGGCGATGAGTCGATCACCACTACCGCGGCCGTGCCACGCGACGAGATGTTGGCAGTCGGCGAGGAGTTCGTCGCCGAGACTGACGACGGGCCCGTCGGCGTTCGGATTACGAGTCTCGAACGACGGAACGACGAACGCGTGGAGATCGCCCCGGCCGCCGCGATCCGGACGATCTGGACCCGGGCCGTCGACAACGTAGGGGTGCCGACCACGATCCATCCCGCCGACGGCAGCCGGGAGGGAACCGAGAGCGAGACAATCTACCTCCCCGGTGACGCCGAGCTCGTCGTGGGCGAACCGATCCCGCACGCAGACGTCGATGCGACCATCGAGCGGATGTTACTCCGGACCGACGCGGTCTCATACGACATCGACGCGGTCGACCGTCGGGGCCGCACCGTGGCCGCAAAGGACGTAAAGCGCGTCTATGCCCGTCGCCGCGGCGGGGATCAGTGGAGGTCGAGCTGGGGATGAGCGACGAGGGGGATCTCGCGGATGATGGGGCGTTCACGAGCGCGAGAAACCGCATGGTCGACCGGCTCGTCCGACGAGGCTACATCGACCGGGAGTCGACCGAGCGGGCGATGCGACGGGTCCCCCGGCACGTCTTCGTCGATCCTGCCCAGCGCTCGGAGGCATACGCCGACCGACCGCTCGGCATCGGCGAGGGCCAAACGATCAGCGCACCCCACATGGTAGCCACCATTACCGATTTGCTCGTCCTCTCCCACGGCGATCGGGTGCTCGAAATCGGGACCGGCTGTGGCTATCACGCGGCCGTGACCGCCGAGATCGTCGGTGGAGCCAACGTGTATTCGGTCGAGTATCACGCATCACTCGCGGAAACGGCAGCGGAGAAGCTCTCGGCTTGCGGGTATGGGGACGTCTCCATTACGGCGGGGGATGGTCACGACGGTTGGGCCACCCACGCGCCGTACGACCGGGCGTATCTCACCTGCTCACCGCCCAAGCTGCCCACGGCCGTCATCGGACAGGTAACGGATGGGTATGTGGTCGGCCCAGAGGGGACGACCCGCCAGGAACTCGTCCGGTTGAAACGCGAGGACGGGGAGACGACCGCCCGAGAAACCCACGGCGGTGTCCGCTTCGTCCGGATGCGCAGCGAGTGAGAGGCTACTTGCGGACCCAGCTCCGGGTACCGTATGCCTCGATCGACTTGCTCTGACCGCCGAAGCGGGCAGGAACGTTGTCGGCGTTCGCTCGGAAGCACGGCCCTCAAGGCCGTGACTGCGTGTTGTTCGAGGGCTGTCCCGACGCGTTGCCGTGGTGTGGATTCGATGGACACACAGCCAACACAGCGACAGGTTCACCTGGTATCACGAAGCAACCCTTCCACGGCCATCCCACCGGGGGACGACGCTGGATGATCGGCATCACGACAGGCTCGCTCTTCTATCAGGAACACACAATCGGGCGTATTCAATCATGGTCGCGGGAGCATGTTGCTGTGGAGGGATAGGCTACCGGCCTCCAACCGCGAGGAATCCGACGACGTGAACCGAGTGGCGGATGTCAAAGGCGGTCCATTCAAGCTTGCCCGGCCCGCCATTCGGTACATGGATCCGGCGGTGCTGCGGGACGACATGGTCGACGGACTGACCTACGAGGCGAAAGACGTCCTCGCCTCCGAGTCGGTCGCCCTGGCCATGCGGACGGTTCCCCGTGAGCCGTTTGTCGAGAACGAGGCCGCGGCGTACGCCGACCGTCCCCATCATGTCGCTGGTTCGACGGTCTTCGCACCGCGGACCGTCGCCCGGCTACTCGGGGCGTTGGAACCGACGCCCGGGGACAACTGTCTCGTCGTCGGCGCTGGAGTCGGGTACACCGTGGCGCTGATCGCCGATCTCGTCGGGTCGACGAACGTCCAGGCGATCGAACTCTCCCAACGTCTCGTCCGGATCGCCAGGACGAACCTCGCCGAGACGGGACACGATGGGGTCCTCGTCGAGCACGGCGACGGCGCCCGCGGCCTCTCGCAATATGCGCCGTACGATCGCGTCCTCGTCGAACCCGCAGCCGTCGAGCCCCCGCGAGCGCTAATCGAGCAGCTGGCGCCCGACGGCCGACTGGTGATGCCTCGCGGGTTGGGCGTCCAGGAACTCGTTACGTTCGACGGGGATGGTATGGTCCGGGATCGACACGGGAGTCTCGCGGTCGAGCCACTGCTCGTCCGAGGTGAAGAGCCCGGCGCCCTCGAACGGAATCGGACGGCAAGAGAGGACCGGGAACACGCGGCGCGGTCGGCCGCGCGACGGAGCGGATGGGAACGTAACTGGATCGACTGGGACGACGGCGGATCGTCGATCACTCGCCAGTAAGTGCCTGCCAGGACAGCCGCACGTCCCGTGCGGCGGCCACCTGATCGATGCGCCGGGCGCTCGTCCGGTGTGGCGCGGCGGCAACAGTCTCGTCATCGTCGGCTGCTGCCGCGTTGAACGCCCGAGCGAGCTGATCGAGGGTTGCCTGCCGCTCGCTTTCTGTGGGTTCGGTCATGAGCGCCTCCGAGACGATGTCCGGCCACTTCGTGGTGGGTGGATGGACCCCATAATCGAGCATGCGTTTGGCGAGTTCGGCTGCGTCGCGATCGCCGGCGCTGGCGACGAACTCGTGGTGGTACGGTTCGTATGGAATCTCGAGGTCGACGGTTGTACCGAGGTAGTTCGCGTTGAGCACGGCCATCGCGCTCGTGTCGAGGAGGCCAGCATCGCCGAGGCGTTCGATGTACGCGAACGCCTTCAACAGCACGAGCCAGTTCCCCTCGTAGCCGTGGACCTTCCCGATGGTATTCGGGGGCGCATACGTCTCGACGACGTCGCCGTCCCGGCGAACGTGCGGGGCCGGCAAGTACGGGACCAACCGCTCGCAGACGCCGACCGGCCCGGCACCGGGGCCGCCACCCCCGTGGGGGGTGGCAAACGTCTTGTGGACGTTGTAGTGCATCAGGTCGAATCCCATGTCGCCGGGTCTCGCCCGTCCGAGTAGCGCGTTGAGATTCGCCCCGTCGTAGTAGAGCAATCCGCCGACGTCGTGGACGATCGATGCGATGGGTTCGATTTCGCGTTCGAACAGGCCGAGGGTGTTCGGATTGGTCAACATCAGCGCCGCGGTCCGTGGGGAGGCGGCCGCGCGAAGCGCCTCGAGGTTGACCCGGCCGTCCTCGCCGCTTGGCAGTTCAACGACGTCGTAGCCGGCCAACGCTGCGCTCGCAAAGTTCGTACCGTGTGCCGTGTCGGTGACCAAGATCTCGTCGCGGTCGTCGTCGCCGTTATCCGCGTGGTATGCGGCGGCAATGCGGATGCCAGTGAACTCGCCGGCTGCCCCGGCTGGCGGTTGGAGGGTGACGTCCGCCATGCCGCCGATTCGGGCGAGGTACTCCTGGAGGCGGACGTAAATTTCGAGGACGCCCTGGCGGTGTTCGTCCGGTCGGTCGGGGTGGACCAGCGCGTCCGGGAGGGCCGCGATCCGCTCGGTGTGTTTGGGATTGTACTTCATCGTACACGACCCCAACGGATAGGGCCCGCTGTCGACGCCGTAGGTCATCTGCGAGAGGCGCGTGTAATGTCGGGCGAGCTCCGGTTCAGACACGCCCGGCAGCGTGAGTTCATCACGAACGAGTTCATCCGGGAGCGGAACGTCCCGGTCAGCCGGACGCACCGTCCGTTCGCCCTTTTCGTGCAGAAGCGGTTCGTAGACAGGGGCGTCGTCCCGACGCCACCTGGCCTGATCGTAACTCATGCGATCGCCTCCGCGACGGCGTCGACGAGGGCATCGGCGTGGGATGCAGTGACCTCCGTGACACATACCTGGATGTGTTGTTCGTCGAGGACGTGCACGGCAAAGCCAGCAGCGAGCAACTCCTCCCCCAGCGCTGGTGCATCTGCGACCCGGGCGACGAACTCACGGATGTGATGGCCGCCGTGAACTGGTGCCGCTACACCGTCCAGGCCGTCCAGGGCCGTAGCGAGGCGCTCGGCTTCGCGGAGACACGTGCTCGCGAGATCGACGAGTCCGTCCGGGCCGAGCCACGCGAGGTGCATCGCGGTCCGCAAGGCGATCCACGCCTGATTGGTGCAGATGTTGCTCGTCGCCCGCTCACGTCTGATGTGCTGTTCTCGCGTCTGGAGGGTCAGGGTGTACGCGCGACGATCGTCGGTGTCGGTCGTCGCACCGACCAGCCGGCCGGGCACCTGCCGAAGATACGCCTCGCGGGTCGCGAACAGACCGAGGCCGGTACCGGAACTTGCAGGCAAGCCAAGGGTTGCGGCGTCGCCGATGACCACGTCGATGCCGCAATCTCCGGGCGGTTCGAGGACGGCGAGCGAGACCGGATCGGCACCCATCGTCGTCAGGGCATCGTGCTCGGTCGCTAGCGCGGCGATGTCGGCGACTCGTTCTTCGATCCGTCCGGTGACTGATGGATTCTCGAAGTACACCATCGCGACGTCGTCGTCGAGGTGGTCGGAGAGTGCATCGACATCGACGATGCCGTCGTCCATGGGATACGCCGCCACTGAGAGGTCCGTACCGGCCACGTAGTTCTCGAGGACCGATTGGCGCCCCTCGACCATGTTCGTCGGGATCAGCACTCGATCGCCCGTCACCGAGCGGACCCGGGCCGCAAGCGTCGCAGCCTCTCCCAGCGCGGTGCCCGCGTCGTATATCGAACAGTTAACGACCCCGAGCCCGGTCAATTCGACGAACATCGACTGGTATTCGAACAGTGCCTGGAGGAATCCCTGGGCGATTTCAGGTTGATACTGGGTGTAGGAGGTGAGAAATTCGGACCGCCGGGAAAGATCGTCGATCACCGCCGGCTGGAAGTGCTCGTAGTGGCCTCGGCCAAGAAACTCGACGAGGGCGGAGTTCTTCCCGAGTAGCGCCCGTGCGTGGCGTTCGACCTCGCGTTCGCTGCGGGCAGGAATACCGAACTCACCGTCGAAGGCTACCCCGTCCGGGATGTCGAAGAGATCCTCCACGTCGTCGACGCCGATCGCCGCAAGCATGTCGTCGATCTCCGCTCCTGAGTGGGGCGTGTACGGACTCCCCCGTCGGTCCCCGAGCTCCGGTGGGGTGGTATCGAAGCGGTCGGAACGCCGCGGAGTCATCACGCGATTTGCTCCGCGTACGCGGATGCGTCCAACAGCGCATCGAGTTCCGACGCGTCCGCGAGTTCGAGCTCGATCATCCAGCCGTCACCGTACGGATCGTCGTTGACGAGTTCGGGTTGATCGAACAGGTTCTCGTTGATCGCGGTGATTGTACCGCTTACGGGCGCGTACAAGTCCGAGACCGCCTTGATACTCTCGATGACACCGAACTGGTCCTCCTGGGCGACCGTATCGCCCACGTTCGGTAGCTCGACGAAGACGACGTCCCCGAGTTCGTCCTGTGCGAACGCCGTGATGCCCACCGTGCCCGCGGCATCGTCGACCCGGATCCACTCGTGCGATTCTAAATACCGGAGCTCGTCCGGTACCTCATCACTCATCGTCGGCCTCCAGGAACGGGGGGGTCACAATTCTTGCCTTTCGATCGGCATCACGGATGCGAACGTGGACGGTTTCTCCCTCGTCGGCCCGATCTGCTGACACGTAACCGAGGCCGATGGCCTCTCCGAGCGTCGGGCTCATCGTGCCGCTGGTGATGTGGCCAAGCTCGGCACCGTCTCCATCAGTGATTGTGTAGCCGGATCGGGGGATGCCCCGGTCAAGCATGCGAATGCCGACCAGCCGTTCATCCGAACCCGTCGCCGCCTGCTCGGCGAGTGCGTCACGCCCGACGAAGGCTGGTTCGGCATCGAGATCGACCACGAAGGAGAGTCCGGCCTCGATCGGTGTGCGCGGTTCGTGCTCGGGATCGAACTCGTTGCCGGCGAGCACGAATCCCATTTCCAGCCGAAGAGTATCGCGGGCACCGAGGCCACACCGTGTCCCCTCGAGGGCCGCATCCACCGTCTCCGCGTCATCCCAGGGAACCAACAGTTCGACTCCGCGTTCGCCGGTGTAGCCCGTGGTCGCACACCAGCCGTCGACACCCGTGATCGTGACCCGGGCGATCGTCATGGGATCTAGCTCGCAGATCGTCGGGGCGACGTGCCCGTCGACGTGCTCGATCGCGGTCGGCCCCTGGACGGCAAGCATCGCGAAGTCGTGGGTCCGATCCGTGATGGTGGCCGTGAGCGACCAATCCTCGCGATGGGACTCCCACCGTTCGACCATGCTGGTGTGTTTCCCGGCGTTCGGGATGAATCGATAGTGGTCGTCTTCGAGTCGGTAGATGATGGTGTCATCGAGCAGCAGGCCGGCCTCGGTGGTGACGGTGGTATACTGGGCGTCACCGACTGCGAGCGCATCGACGTCGTTGGTTAACAGCCGCTGGCAGAGCTCACGGGCGTCCGGGCCGGTGACGTCGATTTCACCCATGTGGGAGACATCGAAAATGCCACGGTCAGACCTGACAGCCGTGTGTTCGGTGCGAATCGATTCGAAGGAAACCGGCATGTCCCACCCACCAAATTCGGTAAATCGTGCCCCACGCTCGTCGTGGACGGCATGGAGTGGACTCCGCAATGCTGACATATTTCTGTATCCGCCCTCGCAAACCTAAGCCATTCGTTCGCAGTTCGGTGTCAATGTGGTGCCCGTACCTCACTGATCGAACGCAGCAAGCGAGTCGGCCGGGAGGAACCCGACATCGGGTATGCGAGCACGATATTTCGCCCGGTCGTACGGGGAACTCATGCGTATTGGCACAACTCCAACATCGTACGGGCCGTAGTCGCCCGGCCCCCAATCGTGGGTTCGCCACCGAAGCGCATCCGAGAGGCAGGGCGCACAAGCCGCCCCGTCGCGTCAACTGCAGGCGAGAACCACCGCAAAGTCCCTTCCCTCGCGAGTGCTGCCGAGCGATGATCAGTGGGTTCGGTTACGCGAGTTCGATCACGATTCGATCACCTTCCCGTTTGTATACGACGAGGTCACCGATTTCGACTTCCTCGCCACCAGCGGCAAACTCGTCTCGCACAGCCTTGATCAGGCTGATTCTCCAGCGGTCCGTCACTTTTGTGGTGCCGAGAATTCGTTCCTCGTCCATCTATTTTTGAGGTTCAGAACCATGTATTTTAGGGGTTATTAGCAATATAGGTAATGATGACGAATATGCCGATTTCCGTGCTCATTCGCAATCGCATGCCCGTGCCACCCACGGGACGACCGATCGTCATCGGTCCCCCGGCAATCGAGGTCATCACTGGTCCGACCGCTTCGCACGAACTCACAGTCACCCGCTTTCACGCGGGCCGCCGACACAATCTGATTCGTGTCGACGGAGCAACGGCCGTGCTGGGTGCCGTGACTCGCGCTATTGCTGACGGTGCGGAGGCGATCTGGATACAAGATCGCAGACGGGTCCTCGATCGCGACCCGAACCTCGAATGGACGCTCGTCCGGCTCGGATCGGCGATCGGTATCCCCGTGCGTGCGTGGGACCGAACGGTCCCACCTTCTACGACCGTTGTTCCGCCGTACGGCGCGGTGTGGGACTCGCCTACCGCGCCATGGCGTCGATCGTCCGGGCGAAGAGTCGGGCGTGATCGGCAACAACGTCGGTGCTGTGACAGATGGGACACTGAGCACTGACTGCCCAGGTCGGACACTTGACCGCGCCGTCGACGGCCACCTGAACGCCGAGATCGATCAACAACGTGATACGCCGTGTTTGACCGCAGTTTCGACAACGCATGGGTGCAAGCCGGCTGATGTGAGCTGTGGCCGGCACCATCCTTGGCGCCGAACCGGCTCATAAACCCGTGCCCGGGAACCGGCGTGGCTTTGGTGTGGGCGGATCGATGCTCGGTCATGGGGTTTTGGCGCTGGCTTGGGGGCGGCTCCGGGCCAGACCATATCGCGTTGTTCGTCGACGGTCCGAACGTCCTCCGCGAGGAATTTTCGGTCGATCTGGCGGATGTCATCCGGACCGCAATCGATGACAATTCGACAGGCATCGCGCGGTTATACCTCGACGAACACGCATCGGCGGGGCTGATCCGGGCGGCCGAGGCAAACGGGTACGAGGTGACGGTCACCAGCGGCGATGTGGACGTCCGGCTCGCCATCGACGCGGTCGAGGCGATCCTGACTGGCGAGTTCGATGCAATCGCGATCGCCTCGCGGGACGGGGACTTTCGACCGGTGTTCGATCGGGCCGGTCGGGCCGGGGTCCGCACGCTCGCGATCGCTCCCGGACGCCACGGACGGTCCCAGGCACTCGTTCGCGCGGCCGACGATGCAGTCGTCCTGGATCCCGGGTAGCTTTAGCCCCGTCCGATCATCAACTCACCTGATGACTTGGGACGGTCCGATCGTCGATCACCACCTCCATCTCGACCTTGAACGCGGACGTGGCGTGGCCGCGATTGAGGAGTTCGTCGCCGCCGGTGGGACGCACCTGTTCGTCGTCAACAAGCCGTCGTGGTGGTACGGCGTGGAAGTCGACAGCGGTGCGGACTTTCGACAGGGTTTCGAAGCAACCCTCGACGTCGTCGACGCGGCCGAGGACCTTCTTCCCGGACGTGCGTGGGCGGTCCTCGGTGTCCATCCGGCGCTGTTGAGTCGGTTACTTGTTGATCGGGAGATGGACCGCGCCGCGGCACGAACGCTCATGGAGGCAGGCATGGAACTCGCGGCCGAATACGTGGCCGCAGGGAAGGCGATTGCACTGAAATCCGGCCGGCCGCACTATCCGGTCGACGACGCCACCTGGGAGACGGCAAACGCAGTCCTTCGGCATGCATTGTCGTGTGCCGCCCGGCAGAACTGCCCGTTGCAGCTCCATACCGAATCGGGGGATGACTTCACGGAGATCGCACGGTGGGCGGCCGATGCGGGAGTGGATCCCGACCGGGTCGTCAAACACTACGCCGGCGGGCCGATTGCGGGGCTGACACCGAGTGTGATCGCCAGGCGGGAGTCGTTATCGGCAGCGGTCGAGGCCGACGTTCTCTTTTTCATGGAGACCGATTACCTCGACGATCCGGACCGGCCCGGGGCGGTCCTCGGCCCCAAAACGGTCCCGCGGCGGGTCCGATGGCTCGCGGAGTCGGGTCACGAGGCTGCCCTGGAGATCGCCCACGTGTTGGCACCTGAACATGTGTATCACGTGGACACACGCCAACGTGACGGCACCTAAAGAAAGGTCTTTCACGGCCGGAACAGTGGCACCCGTATGAGCACGGCACCGGAGGAGTTCTACTCGGCCGAGCGGTGGGAAAACTGGCTTGACCGGTTACGCGAGGAAGAGATCGACCCCGAGGACGAAGATTCCGCGCGGCTGTTGTTGAACCTCCAGGACGATGCCGCAATCGCCGTCGTGAAGATCGTGTCCGCATTCGAGGACGACGAACTCGACGAGGAAGCGGCGATCGCCGAGCTCTCCGACGTGCGGGACATCGTTCTCGCAGATGCCGCACTCGAAGACGAGGAGACCGCGATGCTCGTCGACGGCGTTCAGACCAGTCTTCTCTGTGTCTTTGCCGCCGCCGAGGAGTACGTGCTCGACGGTCCGGCTCCGGATCAGTCAATCGAGGAGCTCATTGCTGCTGCTGAGGCGGCCGAGGCCGAGGAAGAAATCGAAGATGCCCTGGTGCTCTGCGCACGCGCCGGCACGTTACTGTTCGACGGCGAGGAACTCGACCTGTCGATTGCCGAGACCCTCGAATACGGCTTCGTCGCCGAATGGGTAAACGGCCTTGACAGTCTGGCGAACGCGCTGAGTGATCCAGAAGTCGTCGAGGAGTAAGGTTCGTCATCCGTCGAAGGGCTTATCGACAGACCTTAGCCCGTAGGCGAAGCCTTCCGTGATATGACACCCGTGGGGATCGACGGGATCGAGATCTGGACGGGAACGTTAAAGCTCGACCTGCCCGGAACGCTCGCCCCTGCGCTCGGCGAGGAACCTGCCAAGTTCACAAAGGGGCTTGGGCTGTACGCCTCTTCGCTGCCCGACACGTACGAGGACATCGTGACGATGGGCGCAAACGCCGCATACGCGCTTATGGACCGTCACGGCCTCGAACCCGACGACATCGGCCGAATCGACGTCGCCACCGAAAGTGCATTCGATAACTCGAAACCAGTCTCCACCTACATTGCGGGGTGTCTCGAGTCGGTCTTCGACGGCGATTTCCACCACGCGAACAAGGGAGAACGAAAATTCGCCTGCGTCGCCGGTACTCAGTCGATCAACGATGCATACAACTGGATCCGCGCGGGGCGCAATCGCGGTCGCGCCGCCCTCGTCATCGCCACCGACACCGCGCTGTACGAACGCGGTGATGGCGGGGAGTTGACCCAGGGGGCAGGTGCGGTCGCCATGTTGATCGACGAGGATCCGTCGATCCTCGCACTGAGCCAGGAGCAGGGCTACGGAAGCGCCGACGAAACGGACTTTCTCAAGCCAAACCAGCAGTTTCCGAGCGTGGACGGAAAGCGATCGATCCAGGTGTACCTCGCCCGGATGCGGGAGGCGATGGCCGATTTCGAGGCACAGGTCGGCGAGACCCATCCGGACGATTACGCCTATATCCCGTTTCACACCCCGTTTCCAGGGATGGTTCGCAAGGCGGCACCCATCGGTTATCGACGGATGATCCGGGCGACCGAGATCGAGGACGACCTTGCCCCGTCGATCGGCCACCAGCCACGACCGGAGGCGTTCGACGACGAAGCGGCCTTCCACGACGCACTGGCCGAGTACATGGATGCGTTGGTCGAAACCGACGCGTACGCCGCATGGTACGACCGCGTCATCGAACCGACGCTTTCGCTATCCCGCGAGGTCGGGAACTGGTATACCGGATCGGTCCATCTCGCCCGGACGAGCGCGTTATTGGACGCGGCTGACCGAGATGTTGACCTCGCGGGCATGCAGCTGCTAGTCGCGTCCTATGGGAGCGGCGCCCAGGCCGAGATCCACGCCGAGACCGTTCGCCCCAGCTGGCGTGAGGAGATCGATGCACTGCCCGTGTGGTCACATATCGAAGCCCGAACGTCCATCGATTTTCCCACGTACGAGCGCATCCACGATGTTCACAATCACGACATCGACACGGGCGCCGACGTCGATCCAGTTACCGTTCCCAACGGCGAGTTCGTCTTCACGGGCTGGGGCCGGATGAACGAGCGACAGTACGAGTTCGTGGACTAATCGATCGGCCGCTCCAGGTTTCGCATCGACTCGAGCATCTCCCCGAGTGGTTGTTCGGTCACCGCCAGTGATACTCCGTCGATCCGGGCGAGGGCCGGTGCATGTTCCCAGAGGTCATCTGGTCCAATGCCGTGGAGGACGACCGCGTTCGGTTTAGGGCTCGCTACCCGCATGGCGACGAGCGGTGACTCACCCCGCGTGACTTCGGTAAAGACGAGTGCTCGCTCGGTGCTCTGTCCGTACAGTCGATAGAAATCGTTACTCGACAGCCGAGTGATCGCCTTGATGCTGTCGATGACGGTGTGCCCATTGATCGCATCGGCGGTTCCCGGTTGGACTTCCGTCGCCCCGATCGCCGTATAAAGTTCGTCGAGGGGAACCGACGTCGTATATTCACGAAGATCGAGTACGACCGTCTCCTCGAATCCTGCGGATACCACCCGGGCGAACTGGCGGATCCGATCGCCACCACGTTGTTCATCGAGTGAGAGGAGTGCCTCGACCATCCGTCGAATCACGCCGATGCCGGGACTTTCCCGCCGTCCACTCTCATAATCGCTGATGACCGAGGAGGA
>SKNY01000048.1 GCA_007123105.1 Salinarchaeum sp.
AATCGCCCGCGAGGTGCCTGGCCCCATAACAGTTGTTGGCATGTAAACGCAGAGTACTCGGATCCACCGAACGTCGGTACGCTGCTGAACGATGGGAGGTTGCACACCTTGCTTCCCGAGACGACAGGCAATCCATCCCACAGTCGGAGCCGGCAAGATGTCCATGTTCGACCTCGTCGGGCCGTTCGTTCCGTCGGTCGGAGGACCCGTAGGCGAACAACGTGGATATGTCCTGGTGGCACACGAGGAAGGCCAACTGGGCATCCGAATGGTGTGAACCGTCTCGGGTTCGGAGGCACGCGACTCGCGTTGCGCTGTAGATCAGAATGCCACCAACCGAGCACCGTCAGCAGCCGTGTCGGTCGTCGTACCGGGATCTGATTTCCTCGTATTCGAAGCCCGGGACGGCCGGAAGATCATCGATGCCGTGGGCGTAATGTGAATTGAACCGGTCGTCGGTCTCGAGACACCACTCGAGCAGCAGCTCCCGGTGGCGGTCAAGGACGGCCTCGTGGCCGGCGTCGACGGCGAGATTGACCAGCTCATCGCGGTCTTCCTGCATGTCGAACAACTGCTCGGGTGGCCGGCCCCGGTCGTAGACCGCATATTTGTATCGCGGCGTCCGCACCATGCGAGCCGCAAAGTGCGCGGTGGACGCGGTGACGAGGTAATCACGCCAGTCGGTCGGTTCCTCGCCCCGGGCCGGTTGCCGCAGACTGTATCCCCGCAACGTGTCGGGGACGGTGGCGCCGGCGTACGCACAGATCGTCGGCACCAGATCGAGTCCGTTCGACACCAGCCGGTCGTCGGTGACGTCGCGCTTGGTGTCCGGTCCGGCGATGATGAGCGGCACCCGGACGCTCTCCTCGTAGAGAACCCACTTCTGTTGGAGCCGGTGGGCACCGTGCATGTCCCCGTGATCGGACGTGAAAATGACCACCGTCTCCTCCTCGAGTCCCGTGTGGGCGAGTGTATCGAGGATCCTGGCAAGGGCGCGATCGACGCGCTCGATCAACCGATAGTACACGTACCGGTACTGGCGCCACTCGTCCGGGGTGGCTGCTGCCATCGGCTGGCCGTCTCGATGCTCCTCGACCGTGAGTGGTTCATAGGGTGGGATCGGGTAGTTCGCCGGAAGCGGTGGACAGTCCGCCGGCGCCGGCGGATCGACGTTCCCCCACGGGAGCAGCTCGCCACGGGGCCACTCACAGATGTTGTGCGGATTGTCGAAGGACGCGACGAGACAGAACGGATCGTCGCGATCGGCGCGCAGAAACGACTCGGCTGCCTCGACGACGTCGTGGTCGTTGTAGCCGGCGATGCGTTCGAATCCGTGGTCCGGACCGATGTCGTGGGCGGGGACGTGCCACTTTCCAGCGTAGGCACACTCGTATCCCGCTGCCGACAACAGGTGGCCAAGGGTACGTTTTCGAACCTCGTCCGTGAGATGCTGGCGATTGCCGGTGACGCCGGTCCGATGGCTCGGCTCCCCGCTGAACATGGACGCCCGGGACGGACTGCACACGGGATTGGCACAGTACGTTTCGGTAAACCTGACGCCCCGGCCAGCGAGCTGATCCATGGCCGGGGTCGAGAGATGATCGGTTCCGGCACACGAGAGGGCACCGGCGAACTGTTGGTCCGTACAGACGAGGAGGATGTTCGGCCGATCGGTAGCCATCGTCTCCGATGACCCAGGTAGGCCCAACTAGCTTTCCGTTTGACCCTGGCCGTCGAATTTCTCCAGCAGCTGGCGGTAGAAGTCCGCCCGGTCGTCGGATGCGGTACTTGCTAAGCTCTCGACGATGAGCTCGGGCGTCGACCGGGCGTGGTGGTTCGGTACTGGCGAGCGGTTGACCACGAGCTCGCCGTCGACGACCCCCTCGGCCCGGATGCCGTCGACCCGGACATCGACGTCGGCAACATCACGAATCTCGCCGGCGAGGTGAGAAACGACGATGCCGATCGCACCCTCCCGAAGTGCCTCGATGATACCGCCGACGATGATCGCCGCTGCGCCGGGTTCGGTAATCGATTCGAGTTCGTCGACGAGCACGAGTCGGCCGTCCGGGCCGTCGACGACCGCGGCGAACTCCCGCAAGGTGGCCTCGAAGGCGCCCGCGTCGACGGTTCCCTGGGTAGCTGCGTGGTAATGTAACGAGTCGAAATACTGGAGTTCGACCTCGTCTGCGGGGACGGGAAAGCCCATGTGGGCGAGGATCACCGTTGCGGCGACGAGATCGAGCACGGAGGTCTTTCCCCCGCTGTTGACGCCCGAGAGCAACACCACGTCGTCGACCGCGTACTCGATCGGTTCGATCTCGTCTGGCGGGAGGTCGAGCAACGGCGATCGACCACCGACGATCCGCACGCCAGGACCCGAGAACGTCGGCATCGTACAGTCGTATGCGGCCGCGAACGCCGCGATCGCCATGTCGACATCGAGTTCGAGTGCCGCGTCGATGAGCTCGCCGATCGCCGGGAGCTGCTCGGCAAGGGCGGTGGCGAGGTCCTGTTTCAAGGTCGCGGCACGGCGATCACGTACCCCCACAATTTCGTCTCGAAATCGAGTAACTGCACGGTCGTTTGGCTCCACTGGAAAAGAAGGTTCAACGTCGAAAATCGCCGCCGCACGTTCCCGTTCGTCAGGGGTGAGTGCAAGGGCGTCAATCAGGTGGGTGCGTGCGTCCTCGATTGCTGCGTCGACGTCGTCGGCGAGTTCCCGTGTGAGGAGGGCTTCCACGCCGGCGCCCTGTTCTGCCATCGACAGCAGATCGGCCCCTTCAATGGTGACGTCGCGTTCCCGGATTGCCTGGCGCACCCGATCGTTCGCGACGCTCGTGGCGGTAGATACACAGGTGTCGAGGTCGTCGACGGCCGTCTGCAGCCGGGCGAGCTCGTCATCGGCGACCGGTGTCCCGTCCTCGTCGACGCGTTCAATGGCCGCCGCGAGCCGAGCGAGATCGAGCGGCGGCTCCAGGTCCGCGTGGCGGTGGACCGCGATGGCCGCGGTAATCGATTCGCGATTGGCCGCAACGGTCGTGAGGATACGCTCCGGCACGGTCTCCGCCGGCGTCTCGAGTGCGTTGGGGTCGACGGTCACGTTCTCGGGAACATCTGCCCCGGCGTACGTCTCATCGAGGATGGTCACGTGTGCGTACCCGGCCGCGAGGTCACGGATCGTCTCCCGTCGGTCGATGATCTCGACACTCAGTTCCGGAATCGCCTCGCGTGCGGCGACGGCCCGTTCTGCATCCCCGGTGGCAAGACACCGATCGCGGACCCGAACGGGAGCTGGCTCGTCGAGGGGGGCCAGCCCGGCCATCGCGTCCCGGACGGCCGGATCGGGGTCGCGTTCCATGGCGCGTTCCACGCGGTCACGTACGTCCTCGACGTGCGCTGGCGCCCCGGTCGGCACGAACGTCTCGAGCCGCTTGGCGGCGTAGTCGGTTGCCGTAAACGACGTGAGCAACGCGAGCAGCTCGGCGTGGACGGCGTCTGCACGGTCGGTGGCGAGAAACGGATGCTCGACGCCGTAGCGACGCCGGATACCGGCCCGGACGATGTTGACGGCCTGCCCCGTCGTGACGCCATCGGCACCGGCGAGGGTGAAGACATCCCCCTGCTCGATGGCACCGATCGGGTCCTCGAGTTCGGCCAAGGCCCTGGCCGTCTTCTCGCCGATCCCGGGGATGGCCGTCAGTTCCATTCGGGGCGACGATACGTTCGGCATCGTCAATAGGGGTTGCGTACCATGCCGTCGTTCAGGCTGGTGCGAGCGGGTCGTTCACAGCCCGCTTGGCGTCCGCCAGCGTCGCGGTTAATCGATCCCGGACGTCGGCGTGATCGGGGTCGGTCCCGAGATTCTCGGTCTCATGTGGATCGTTCTCCAGGTCGAACAGCTGAACGTGAGGATCGCCAGGGCGGACGTACTCGATCAGCTTGTATCGGTCCGTGCGGACCGCGCGCTGGGTGTCGCCGAAGGCGGTGAACGCCGTCTCACGCGGGCCATCGGCGTCGTCCTCGATGACCGACACCAGGCTCTCGCCGTCGCCGGTCGCTGGTTGTGGAAACTCGAGGAGATCCGCAAGCGTTGGATACAGATCGAAATGGTAGGTGAACGCGTCTCGGGTGATGCCTTCCGGAAGACCCGGGCCGGCAAGCACCAACGGGATCCGCACGCTGTGTTCGTAGACGTTTTGTTTGCCGAGGAGGCCGTGGCGCCCGACTGCCAGTCCGTGGTCGGCAGTGAACACCACGATGGTGTTGTCGGCGAGGCCGGTCCGTTCGAGGGTGTCGAGGATGCGGCCGACCTGCGCATCGAGGTGGGAAATGATGCCGTAGTAGTCCGCGAGATGGCGTCTGATCGTCTCCTCGTCCCGCGGGTGGGGGGCGAGATCCTCGTCGCGCGTGTGGAGGTACCCGTTGTTGATAGGATGGCCGTCGGCGACGGCGGGCGATAAGGGTAATTCGTCGGGGTCATACCGGGCGAGATACTCGCCGGGGGCCGTCCGCGGATCGTGGGGCGCCATGAACGCGCCGTACGCGAAAAAGGGCTGGTCGTCATCGGCCCGGTCGAAGAGGTGCTCACAAAGGGTGTCCGCGAAGAGCTCGCTCGAGTGGCGGCCGCTCTCGTAGCGCTCGTAGGATCGTCGCTGAGTGACGACTCCGCGTGGATCCCCTGGATCGAACCGATGGGGGCGACCGGACGGGTAGGCCTCCAGTGGACGACGGTCACAGACGGGCACGTTCCAGTGGTCGTCCATGCCACCGAAGAACACGTTCCGCCCAGCGGCGAATGACCGGTTGAACGCTTCCTGGCCGTTGTGCCACTTGCCGGTGGCGAACGTATGATAGCCGGTGTCTGCGAGGGCTTCACCGAGACATGGATGGTCGGCCGTGATGTTCCCCGGTCCGTCGAGTCGGAACAGCGATCGGCCGCTGTGTATCATTGCCCGGGCCGGGACGCACACGGCTCCGTGTTCTGAGCCCATGTTATGCGCGCGGGTGAACGTACAGCCGTCCGCGACGAGGCGATCGAGATGTGGGGTATGGACCGGCGCGTCCGCGCACGCGCTGATTGCGTCGTAGCGAAGATCATCGGCCACGAGAACGAGAAGATTCGGTTGGTTCTGGCTCGCCATGGCATGGGCTCGCCGACGGGTGCCGTAAAACCAGGGGTCGACCGAAGCGGTACGAACTACCCCACGTGAAACGGGGATACGAGACAAACGAGACAACGTCCCCGGGGTAAACTCGTCGCTCACGTTCACCGTTCCCGACTAATGGGTCAATTGATAGTTGGTACGTCCACGGGAGATTTCTTCCACCCGCGGTCATGCATGATTCCGATGTTCTTTCCCACATTGTAGTCTGCACAGCACCGCTCCTGTTTTCGTCGGTTCCCTCGCTTGGTGTGACCGCGCTTCTAACGTCGTTGGGACGTATACGCCGCCATACCTACGTGGTCCGGATCCTGAACTCGGCGGCGTTGTACTTGACGTCCGCGTAGAACCGCCGGAACGCCCAAGCGTGGAACGCTTGCACGACGGGCATCCGCTCCCGAACGCTCGGTCAAGCCTTCCAACGCGATTGTCGCTCAGGCGTACGCGATCGGTTCTTGGACGAGCGCCTTCGAGATCCGGTGTCGATAGTCTTGTGCCCATCGGCGTTCTCGGTCGCCTACCGAGGCGATTGTCTGGTGAGCCGATTCCGTTCCGGTCTATAGGCGGGACACTACCAGGCGAAGATTGGCGAACTCGTGGCCGTCGCGGTAGGTGGCGAGCAACGGATTGTACTAACATGTTGGGTACGCCACAAGGCGTTCACCAACAGGGCCATTACGTGAGATCACGAATACACAACTATGTCCCGCGAACGCGAAGACACCGGCCGATACGCCGAGAAAGTCACTCTCGAGGACGTATTTGGTGTCTTCGAGACAGTAGATGGACCAGTAGTCACATCTGGCGATGTTGCGGGAGCGCTGGATTGCTCCCGGGAAACCGCCCGCCGAAAGCTTCGTACACTCGAAGAGCAGGGAAGAGTCGCCAGTCGGAAGACCGCTGGAAGAGTCGTGTGGTGGGTTGTTGACGAACCAGAGCCCGCGCGAGGCGTCGATCCGGAAGATACGTTCTGGGAGTTCGAACCAGGCGCGTCGGGTGAGTCAGACGTGTCCGAGAACGTCGATGAAGTCTTGTACGGCAAGAAATCGGCATGAGCGCCGCAAGCGCAATACCTGTATTCATCGACACCGGTGCGTTCTACGCTCGGGCCGATGAAGACGACAACCACCACGAGGACGCTATCCGCCTGTTTGGTGGTATTCGGGATGGTGACATAGCCTACCGGCCAATCTATACGTCTCAGGCTGTCCTCTCCGAGTTTGCAACGTTAGCGCTCTACAAACTCGGGCATGGCACCGCAACTACGTCACTACGTGCCATCCGAGAGTCGAACAGCATCAATATCATCCCCGTTGGGAAGCCCGTATTTGAGACTGCGGCAGAACAGTTCGAGGACTACGATGACCAACAGATTTCTTTTGTTGATCACACAACCAGCATCCTCGCCGATGAGCGTAGTGTCGAACACATCTTCGCATTCGATAGCGACTTCCAAACACTGGGATTCTCGCTCGTTCCTGATGATGGAAACCGGGCTCTCGAATGACGGACGGCGGATCGGCGTTCGACGAGCTCGGAACGTGGGCGACAGATGTTCGCGACGAATACCAAAACAAGACCGACGACCAGTTCGTTCGCGGAACATACCTCGCTAACACCGCTGTATCCATGATGCTGGCGGAAGATTGGAGGGAAAACGTCGGCGATCCAGGGGCGGATTTAGTCTTGGATGCTCGAACGCTTCGGATTGATGATCGCGTCGTTGGACCGGGGACCCGCTCGTGATGGAGACGCCTACCCCCGTCACGGATCAGTATCATGGGAGGGCGGCTTCCCGGAGATGGCATTTGACTCCGTTGAGGCCGTAGTGGGCTAATCTGGTCGTCACGGCACCCGCGAACATCGGCCACCCGTACCGCACCCCGTTGTGGAGCGCTTGTCGAGGCCGGACATTGGCGCACAGATGACTGGAGCGAACACGAGGTCCAGGCCATGAACGAGCGTTTGACTGTCACGGCGAAAGAAGCTGCCTACCAATCGATAGTGGACGAGATGGCCCGGGGGGTGGACCCAGCTGGTGGCCCGCGTTAGTGTTGAAGCGTGTTCAGAAATTCGGATGACGATCGAATACTGATAACGTTCTAATATGGGGTATCGTCCCGAATGCTGGTTGCAAATTGCGGAGGACGTGCAGCGTCTTCAGGTTGTATGTCCTCCGTCGGGCCGGAAGATCCGCCAGAGGGTGAATTCCATATTGGAGTGCGGTAACACAACATACGAGGCCTCGAGCGTGTGGGTTCTCATTCGCGCCCACGCTGTTATTCGTCAGATCCGCAATGGCGAACCCTTGGGCGATGGAGCTCCTTTCAGCTCAACAGTAAGATCAATATTCAGTAGGAGACACCGAGCTTGATGCTTTTCTCGGGCCGTTCATCGATCAGGCGCATCCCATCGGGCGCATCCTCGATGGGCACGATCGGATCGAGCAATCCTTCGGCAGTGAGGTCACCGGCTCGCAATAACTCGAAGGCGGCAGTTCGGAGCCGATCGAAGCTCCACCGCGGCGCCTCGCGGTGTGGTTCGCTGGGTGGCCGCACCGACCGAAGGTCGAGTCGGTTGCGGTGCCACTCGCCCGCGAAGGCGACGTTCGTCTGATCGCCGGCGTAATAGCCACACGAGGCGATCGTCCCGCCGAACGCGGTCGCCCGAAGGGCGTCGTTGAGCCCGGCATACGAACCGCTCGTCTCGACGGAGACATCGACGCCGGGCCGATCGCCGGCGGTCAGTTCGTCCTTGACGAGTTCGCCTACGTCGACGTCGATCGGGTCGAGTACGCGATCGGCGCCGTGTTCGAGTGCCGCTTCCCGCCGGCGCTCGATCGGATCGGACACCCAGACGGCACTCGCCCCACCGAGGGACGCAACCTGTGCTGCCATCTGCCCGATCGCGCCGGCACCGACGACCAGCACCGTGTCGGCGACACCGATTTCGCCGATTCTGACGGCATGGAGCCCGACGCGGGCCGGGTCGGCATAGACGATCGATTCGGCGGCCATACCCGCGGGTGCCGGCGACACGGTATCGGCAGCGACGGTGTGGGTCTCCCGGATCGGGAGGTGGCCGTACACCCGGTCACCGGGGTCGAACGCCTCGACGTCGGCCCCGACGTCACGAACGGTTCCCACGGTCATGTTGCCGAGGGCGATCGGGTAGTCCGGCTCGGTCGTATCACCCTCGCGGTGCACGCCGGCTTCCCAGTCGAACGCAGCCGTGTAATCGCGAGTATCAGCCCGGTATCCCCGGAGCCCGGTCCCATGCTTGAAGGCGGAGAGCTCGCTCTCGATCAATAGCTCGGTAGCAGCCGGGTCCGATTGCTCGTACGTCCGGAGCGACGGGCTCCGTGGCGCCGTCGCAACGAGTGCTTGTGGCATGCACTGGCCTCAAATGCCGGAGATAAATCGATTTGGATCGCCCGCACTAGCCCTTCCCGACGAACCACGCGAGGACCGTCGCAGGCTCACCGGCCGGAATCAGGCGCAATCGTAGCCAGTTTCCAAAGTTCTCCAGAGGAATCTCGTACATCCCCGGCCCGTCTAGTTCGTGGTGACTCTCCCGCACCGCCCACGCACCGGCCCAGTCTTCGTAGCCGATCGGACTGACACCGACATCGACGTCGACGGAACCAGATTCGAGCACCCGGACGAAAACGACGCCCTCCCGAAACGGTCCGACCTCGACCGGCTCGGTCAGTACTGGGAGGTCGTCGACGACGGTATCCGGACAGAGCGGCAGCGTCTCGCAAACGGTCATGGCTCCTCCGCAGCCGAGATCACCAGCGAGTCGACGAACAGAAACGCTCGGGTGTCGGCGTTCGTTTGGACGCTCATTATTGGATTGAAGAGGCCGTCGATGTCGGGCCACGGTGTCGTCCGTTCGTCGTCGTGATATGGATCGGCGGGTTCGAGGGCGACATCCTCGAGGTCAAGGACGACATCGTTGCACTGGAGTTCTCGATAGCCCCGCTCGGCGAGGTTCAGATCGATTCGGAGATAGTGCCAGTTGGGTTTCCAGGGGACGCTGTCATTCGGCGAATTCCAGCAGAGATCCTGTGATCCGTCCGGTACCGGCTCGAATCGGTCCATGGTCGGATCGATCCCGGCCGGGTTGTACTCCCACCGGGCGAGTCGATCGTCCCCCGACCAGTTCGCATACCGAATCGCGGGCCAGAATCGGTGGGCGCGGTCGTGAACGTCGAACTCCAGGGTGAACCCGCGGATCGTCGATTCACCGGTGAGGTCGGCATCATCGGGACGCACCTCGGTGTCGGCGACGGAACCGCGTGGTTCCTCGTGGAACGTGAAGACGGTCTCGAATCGGAGCCGCGGGTACGGCTCCCCGCCGTGATACGGCGTCGTCATGCGCTTGATCGCCCGCGTGAGATCCCCGGTGGACGGTCGGGTGGCAAGCTTGAGACTGTAGTGGCCGCTCTGGGCGCCGTATGAACCCCAGCGATGGGCGGTCATTGACGACCGACAGATCACACCCCAGCTGACATCATAGCCCGGGCGATCGATGTGGTGGCCGTACCACCCGCTTCGGTGAGATTCGAAGGTGTCGAGGGTTATCATCCGCTCGAGCGGTTGATAGGGCAGCCCCCGGGACGCGAGGTCGGCAGTGATCGATTCCTGGATCGTCTCTCCCATGTGCAAACGGGCGACGTCCCGGAGGATAAAAGGTCACCTACGCCGCCAGGTCGTCGCGATTGGCCGCCAGTTTCTCGAGGGCCGTCGCCACCAGCTCGACGTTGTGGGCATCGAGGAGGAAGTCCTTCGAAAGCGCGACCACCTCCGTTTCGTAGATGCGTTCGGCGACGGGACAGGAGACCGTGCCGTAATCGATCGGGTTGTCGTAGAGCAGCCGCTCGTCGATTGATTCGAACGCGGGATGGGTGTAGACGGGGTCGTTGTGGGCCGTGTGACAGGGGATGCCTTCTGCACCCAATGCCTCCCGGAACGAGTCGCGTTCGACGGGCCACGCCACGGGATCGAATTTGAGGAAGTAAAAGTAGTAGCCGCGGTCGGTGATCCGAGCATCATCAGGCAACGTCGAGAGACCCGCGATCTGTTCGACGCGGTCGGCCAGCCGGCGGCCGTTCTCGGCCCGGACTGCTGTCTGTGCTGGCAACCGGTCGAGCTGGGCGAGCAGGAGCCCACCGAGAAACTCCGAGAGCCGAAAGTTGCCCGCCGGGACGCGGTGTTCGTACCGACCGCCATCGGGCGTCCGCCCCAATCGCGCGTACGAATGGATGCGATCGCCGAGCGTGGAGTCATTGTAGGTGACCGCCCCGCCCTCTCCACACGAGAGCGCCTTGCCCTGCTGGAAGCTGAAACAGCCAACGTCACCCAGGCTGCCGACCCGTTGACCCCGCCAGGCCGTCCCGTGGGCCTCCGCGGCGTCCTCGACCAGATAGAGGTCGTGCTCGTCGGCGATCTCGCGAAGTGCGTCCATCTCCGCAGGATACCCACCGTAGTGGACAACTTCAATCGCCGCGGTCCGATCGGTGATCGCATCCTCCACTGCAGCCGGGTCGAGCTGATAGGTATCCGGATCGACGTCAACGAACCTGGGCACCCCATTGGCCAGTACGACGGCCGTTGCCGAGGCGATGAACGTGACCGCCGGGACGATGACCTCATCGCCGGGGTCGAGTCCGATGGCACGGAATGCAAGTTCGAGTGCTTGGGTACCGTTCGGGACCGCCGTCGCGTGGTCGGTGCCGATGTACTCCGCCCATGCGTCCTCGAATCGGGCGACCGTCGACGTCCGTCGGTCATCGAAGAGGTACGGCGCCGCACACCAGGTTCCCCGATCGAGTACCTCGAGCAGCGCCTCCCGCTCGGCGTCTCCAAAGCGAGGCCAATCTGTGGCAAGCCCGTCCGGTGCGACCGGGTCGCCCCCGTGGATCGCGAGATTCGACATACCCGGCGCCACTGATCCCGGCAACCATAATCCTGCTGGGCACCGCCCCGGGCGATGCGCTTTTCGTCGTGCCCGCATCAGACCGTGGTATGACCTCGGTCGAGTCGAAACACGCGGCCATGCGCGCAGATCTCGCCGATCGCGAGGGCGCGCTGGTGGCTTTCAGCGGTGGCGTCGATTCGGGCGTCGTGGCCGCCGTCGCCCACGACGCGCTCGGCGACCGGGCCGTCGCCTGCACGGCCAAGAGTGAGACGTTGCCAGCGGCGGAACTTGCAGACGCCCGCGAGCTTGCTGCCGAGATCGGCATCCGCCACGAGATCGTCGAGTTCAGCGAACTCGACAGCGAGGACTTCATCCGCAACGACGAAGCCCGCTGTTATCACTGCCGGACGATGCGGTTGGGTGAGATGTTCGACCGTGCCCGCGAGCTCGGCATCGCGTTGGTCTGTGACGGGACGAATGCGGACGATCCAGGCAGCGGACACCGACCGGGCCTCCAGGCGGTCGAGGAGCTCGACGCATATTCGCCGCTCCTCGAACACGACATCTCGAAGGCCGAAGTGCGGGAGATCGCCCGGACGTATGGCCTCTCGGTGGCTGAGAAACCCTCCATGGCGTGTCTCTCCTCGCGCATTCCGACCGGGCTCGCGGTGACAGAAGAACGACTGACCCGAGTCGAGCGGGCCGAACGCCTCCTCCGGACGTGGGGGTTCTCACAGTTCCGGGTCCGCGATCATGACGGGCTGGCCAGGATCGAGCTCGCCCGGGACGAGCTCGAACGCGCACTCGACCCCGCATTCGCGGATGCTGCCCGCACCCATCTGTCGGATCTCGGATTCGACCACGTCACCCTCGACCTTGCGGGCTACCGGACCGGGAGCGTCAGCCCCGAGGCGGATTCGACCGCCGACTAGTCGTCCCGATCCTCGGCCTCGCGTTTGATCGGAACGGGTCCACCGACGGGTGCTTCGGAGGCGCTGGCGACGGCAATCGGCACGCCATCCTCGCGCTTCTCGCCGAACCCCGCGCTCAGAATCCGGGTGAGTGCATCCTCGACGGACTCGTCAATCTCGATGAGCTGGTGTTCTTCCACCTCGATGACGAAGCCGGACGTGATGTTTGGCGCGGTGGGCAAAAACAACATGATCCGATCGTCCGGTGCCGTCCGGCCCGTTTTGAACGCGGTCATGCGCACGTTGTCCCAGGTGTAGACCTTGACGGGTTCCTGGAGTTGGGTCGAATCCGAAAGCGCCGTCTCGATCGCCATTTTCGAGGCGTTGTAGACGACCCGTACCCCGGGAACGCTGTTCATGAAGTCGTCGATAAGTCCTTCGACGAGCGATCCCATCGCTGTCCGCATGAGGTACCCGACCGCCAGCACGAACAGCGCGAAGATCACCAACGAGAGGATCACCTCGAGGACCTGGTTGTCCACGATCACCCCGGTCGGGGAAATCGATTCGATCAGCCCGAACAACCAATAGATGACCCAGCCGGTGACGATGAGGGGCACGAGGACGATGAGCCCGCTCGCGAAGTCCCGTTTCCAGGTCGTCATCCGGGTGCCTCCACGACCGCGGGTGATATCAGCGTGTTCATCGACCGAGGATCGCTCGCGCCGCAAACTTCGCGTTTTCAGAGCGCTCGAGAACACGGCGAGTGAAATAGGCCGCCCAGCGATCGCCGTACGGGACGTACTCGGCGACGTCGTATGCGGCAGCTAGCTCGTCGCGGAGGTCTGGGTGTACACCCATCAGCAGCTGGAACTGGATCGACCGGTCATGGACTGCCTGGAGCTGTTTCGCGTACGTGATCAGCGCCGGATCGTGAGTCCCGACGGCAACCCCACCGTCGTGGTGGCGCACTAGCTCCTCGAGGTGCTCCCGAAAGGCAGCGGTGACCCGGTCGGGATCGCGGTAGGCAACCGGGGTTGGCTCCCGATAGGCCCCTTTGACCAGTCGAATGCGACCCGGAACAGCCGCGAGGTCGGCAATATCACCGGCCGTCCGCCGCAGGTTCGCCTGGAGACAGACGCCCACCTGGTTCGGGTGGCGCTCGGCCGCCCGCTCGAAGCCGGCGAGCGTGGCGTCCGTGGTGCTCGAATCCTCCATGTCGATCCAGACAACGAGGTCGTGGTCGCGGGCGGCCTCGACGATGGTGTCGAGTTGCTCTTCGAACAGCGACTCGTCGATCGAAAGGCCAATCTGGGTGGGCTTGACCGAAATCGAGGCGTCGAGAGCGGCCCGATCGATCGAGGCGAGCAGCTCGAGGTAATTCTCTGTGTCTTCGAGGACGGGCTGGCGATCTCGATGGTGTTCGCCGAGGAGGTTGACGATCGCGTGGAGGTTCTGGGCGTCCAACTGCTCGAGGCGATCGATGGCGGTCACCATGTGTTCGCCCGCCACGAAGCGGGATGCGATCGGAGGGATCATTGTCCGGGGTTCGATGGACAGCCACTTCGTGGTTTCCCCGGAGATCGGCGCGCCTATAGGCGATGCTGGCAAAGCGCCGTCAATGGAGCTGCTGGCCACGGTGTTCATCGCCGTGTGGGTGATGTTGCCCGCGTACGTGCCGAACAACGTGGCGGTCCTCGCCGGCGGGGGTCGACCGATCGACGGCGGGCGCACCTGGCGGGGCAATCGGATCCTCGGCGACGGCAAGACGTGGCGTGGCACCGTCGCCGGCGTTCTCGCCGGTGTTGCCCTCGCTGCAATGCTGATCGCAGGAACCGATCCGATCGGCGCGGCGATCGGCGTCGACCTGCCCGCGTTTACGGTCGGGATCGCTATCGCGTTTCCCGTGGGCGCACTACTCGGTGATATGGCCGCGTCCTTTCTCAAGCGTCGCACGGGACGGGACCGTGGCGCGCCATTCCCGTTGGTCGATCAGCTCGACTTCTTGGTGGTCGCGCTGCTGGCAGGGATGGTGGCAGACCCCGGCTGGATGGTCGAGACGTTCGATCTCCTCTTGCTCGTGGTTGTACTCATCCTCACCCCGGTCTTGCACGTGACCACCAACGGCATCGCCTACGTCACCGGATTGAAGGCCGAACCGTGGTAACACCCGCCAACACGTGCGCTTATTACGGCCGTCGATGGAAGTGCCTGCAATGAGTGGCGAACTGGTTGGCGCCCTGCGGGCGGTCGACGCCGTCAGGTTCGGGGAATTCGAACTGTCCCACGGCGGCACAAGCAATTACTATGTCGACAAATATCGCTTTGAAACGGATCCCACCAGCCTCTCGCTGATCGCCAAGGCCTTCGCCGAACGGATCGACGACGAGCTCCTCGCCGGCGTTGCATTGGGCGCGGTCCCCCTCGTTGCTGTCACCAGCGTCGAGGTTGACCGTCCCTATGTCATCGTGCGCAAAGAGCGGAAGGCCTACGGCACGGGGAACCGGATCGAGGGAGCGCTTCCGGAGGATGCAACCGTCGTGGTGCTCGAGGACGTCGCCACGACCGGTCGAAGTGCACTCGATGCCGTCGAGGCGCTGCGCGACGCCGGTGCCCGCGTCGACCGTGTCATCGTTGTCGTCGATCGCCAGGAAGGGGCGAAAGAAACGCTCGCTGCAGCCGACGTCACCCTCGAATCGTTATTGACGGCGGACGCCCTCCTCGCCAACGGAACCGGGTGAGACGGCACCCCCATGCCGATTCCCCTCGAAGAGATCGTTCTCGGCGTCTATCTCGGGTTGTTGACCGGCGTCTTTCCGGCCTTCATCGCGTTTTCCCTCGCGTTTTCGTTCAAATACTTCACGAACGTGACGGTACCGGGACTCGGGGTCGTCGCGTTGGCCGGTGCCCTTGCCGGTATTTCCGGGGGGTTGATGGGGATTCTTGATCCCGAGCTCGCCGAGTCCTGGACCGGCATCATCGCAATCGTCGTGATCTTGATGGCGAGTCTCTGGGCACACGCCGTCGGGGATACGCTCGCGATGAACACGCCGCGCCGGCTCACGTTACAGTCCCTCCGCGAGCGTCGCCTCCCCGATCTCGTCGAACGGGTCGACGCCTACGGTCATTTCCGTGTCCGGCCAATCGGTGAAATCCAGGATATCCCGGGGTACCCCCCGCTCGGGGCGGAGCTACGCGCCGAAATCGCCACCGCAACGTGGCGGTTCCCCGGTGATCTCCCGATTCCAACGCTCGAAGAACGATTGACCGACCGATTGCTCGACGAATACGAACTGGCGGAGGTGGAAGTGTCGATCGATCGCCGCGGCCGGGCCAGAATCGCCGTCGCACCGATCGCCGCGGGGTTATCTCGTCGGTTGCCGGATGGCCACCGGGCGGTCACAGTCGACACGGTACTGCCGACGGGCGTGGCCCGTCAAGACGAAATTTCCCTGTTGCTACCCGACGGGACGGTGACCGGACCCGTCGTGAGTGCCCGGACCGCAGCCACGGCAGCCGAGCCACTCCCGCTCCCAGTCGAGCCGGACCCAGCAGACACTGATGACACGGGAGAGATCGAGCCCGAACCCGTCCGCGCTCCCACGACCGACGGCGGCCCCGGCCGGGTCACAATCGCGGTTCCCCCAGAGACCGCAATCCGGGTCCTCGAACGATCGTTCGCACCGATGTACGTTCATCCGCGCGGCCATCAGCGGGCCTTCGAGCTGGTGGCCGTACTGAAACGGGGCGGCCATCGATTCCGTCGCGTTCACGTCGGCAGCGGCACCGATGGAGCACCGATCGCCGAGATGACCAAGGCGGTGTCGGGCGAGATCGCCGTACTTGCCCTGGAACGCGGGGCAGAAACACAGCTCGTGCCCGATCCACAACGTCTCGTCCGGTCAGGAGATCGGCTGATCGTCCGGGGAACCAGGGCCGATCTCCGCGCGTTCCAGGAAGGGATGGCATGATCGATCCGGGCGTGTTGAGCGGCATCGACGTCGTCATGACGGCAGTGCAGATCGTCGGGTTCGGCCTCGTTGCTGCGATTTCGGCGGGGTCGGTCGCGTTCGTATATCGGACACGGTTCGACATGAAACTCCCGGACAGCGCCGCCATCATCGTGGGACTGGGTGTCGTCGCTGTCTATCTGAACAGTCGCTTGTTTTTCGTCCAGTTCGTCGGCGTAGATGGCGATCCGCTCACGGCCTCGGTGGTGCTCACGAATTTTCTGATCTTCGTAGCGTCGGGCGTCGGATCCCTCGGAGGACACTCCGTTGGCGATCGAATCGGTACGGCAGAGCGGTTCAACTGGCTCGCCCGGCCACCGAGTCTGAGTCCAATCGTTCGCGCGACCGGCCGGTACATCACGGTGACGTTGCCCGCAGACATCGCAGACATCGAGGGGCACGACCCGATCGACCCGGACCAGAAGGCCGTTCTCGCCGGGCGACAGTTCGACTTTTCACAGGGACTGACCGTCGCCGAACTGGAGACCCAGCTTCGTGAGCGATTGACCGAACGACACGCGATCGGATACGTGGACCTCGAGTTGACAGCCGACGGTGACGTCGAGTACTTGGCGGTCGGCGGCCGCCCCGCGGGGCTCGGACCGACTGTGCCGCCAGGGATGGTCGCGGTTGCGGTCACCGCCGATCCGCCGTTTAGCGCGTCGGCCGGCGATTCGGTGGAACTCTGGGGCGGATCACCGCCAGAGCCGCTCGGCACGGCTGAACTGCGGGCGGTCGTCGACGACGTGGCCACGCTAATCTGTGAACGGGAACTTGCAGCGCAGATCGATCCGGCTGGCCGGTACCGGTTGCTCACCCTGCCAGACGAACTATCCCCGGATCGAGCCTTTGCCGCAATGATTCGACGGGGCCGGGATGGTATCGCCGCGGTGACCATCGAGCCCGATGGCGCCCTTGATGGGGCGACAGTGGGTGATATCTCGGTGACGGTCGTGGCCATCGAACGTGCCGAGACAGTGATCGCCACGCCCGCGGCAGCGATCGGACTCGAGGGAGGAGACAGGCTGTACGTCCTCGGTCCACCGGAGCGGCTCCGCAGGCTCGACGATGACCGTGGTGTCACGGTGGGCTGGCCCGACGAACTGGTGCCGACCGGGTAGCGTTAAATCGAGCCTCAAAGTGCGGGTACCGGCGTGACCGAATTCCGGCTGTCCAGGCGTCAACATCGGCCGGACAGACGGACAAACTGCGGCCGAATGGGACGTCCACTGACATGCACTCTCGTCCATCAGCGCGGTGATCTATTCTGAGTCCCATCGACCGTCGGATGGTCGTCGACCTCGCCTTGGATGATCGCTCCTGTCCCCGGGACGGGTAATACGGCCGAACAGTGCTTCTTTCCCCTCGCACTTCCGTAAAAAACGCTGATCCCCGAATGTGCGCAAACGCCGACGGCCCGATTAGGAGAAGGCCGGAATGACTTCCTCGCCGAAGAGCTCGATCTGATCGCGGACGAGTTCGTTTGGCATACCAGAGTGGTGGAACCGAAGCGCCAGATGATCGAGGGCCATTCGGTCCTGGATGGCTTCGATCTGCTCGATGATCTGCTCGGGAGTGCCGTAGATGAACCGATCGTCGGCCAACTCGTGGAAATCCTCGACGCTGTCGGCGGTCATGAGCGGATGAGAAAATTCGCCACCGTACTCATCGAGATACGTCGTGTGGAGGTACTCCTTGCGTTCCATGACCTCCGCTTCGGTCTCCGCGATCACCGCTTCGCGCATCAGCGGATGCTCGACCGCGTCCCAATCGTCACCCGCGCGGTCGACGTGCTCGCGCTGTTGTTCCTTGCGATCCTCGACGATGCCGAGATCTGCCACAACGCCGGGCACCCACGCGTCGCTGAACCGGACCGACCGGGCGATCTGCTTTGGTCCCCACCCACCGACCCACAACGGGGGACGCGGGTCCTGGACGACCTCCGGGAGCGGCTCCCAGTCCTCGACCGTAAAGAACGGACAGTCGAACGAGATCGGTTCGTCCGAGCGGAAAAACAGATCGAGGAATTGCAGCCCCTCAATCATGCGACCAGCCCGCTCATCCATGGGCACTCCGAACGCGTCGAACTCCTTCTGGACGTAGCCGAGCCCCACGCCGAGGGTGAGCCGCCCGTCCGAGATGTTATCGAGCATCGCGGCCCGCTGGGCGACGTGTAACGGGTGATACAACGGCAGGATAAGGACGGAGGTGACGAGTTCCAGGGAATCGGTCCCTTCCGCAATGCTGGTAAGCCGGGTCAGTGGTGCGGGCCAGTAGTTGTCCCCCTCGGTCGCCTGGTGGTCGTTCACCCAGCAGGATTCGAACCCGAGGTCCTCTGCGAACGCACATTGCTCGACGACGCCTTCCCAGCGACTGCCACCCTCGATCGGAAAGATCCCGAACTTCATGTTGACGCATTCGCCAGCGCCTAAATTTAGCTTGTTATTCGATTGGAGCCGGACGAGTCCGAGGCGACGGTCAAGCAGGTCCCCAGGCAACACGCGTGGCGATGAACAGGACGAGACCGAACCCTGCCAGGCCAACACCCAGTTCAACGCCGCCGATTGGGGCAGAAATTCCCTCGAGGGCAAACAATGCGAGCGCAGCGATCCCGATAGGGAGTCCGATGTTCGCCACCGGGTCAAACCCGGCGTGGAAGATCCAGACGACCGGCGCGGCGATGAGGAGCCCGAGGGCGACAACGAACCCCGGTAACAGCCACGCGAGTACGGTAAGAACGATCCCCCCGATGAGGAGGCCGAAGGCGACGTTGAACCGGTGGGCGATGCGAACGTTCTCCGACATAGCCGATCATTGCGGTTGCTGGGCTGTTAAGACTCCGGCAAACACCGGTCGCTGCTGGATGAGCGAGTCATTAAAATTATATAGAAGTACAATCAACGATCCTACGATATGGCACGACGTCGAGCGAGTGGACAGCGCCTGCTTCTTTCTGAGGACACCCAGCGCACGTCCGGCCGCGATGCACGGTCGATGAACATTACCGCAGGTCGAGCGATCGGGAACGCCGTCAGGACCACCCTCGGACCGAAGGGGATGGACAAGATGCTCGTCGATTCGGACGGGGACGTAGTCGTCACCAATGACGGTGTCACGATTCTCTCCCAGATGGATATCGATCATCCCGCAGCGGACATGATGGTCGAGGTCGCAGAGACCCAAGAGGGCGAGGTCGGCGACGGTACGACTACAGCGGTCATTTTGGCTGGTGCCCTCCTCCACGAAGCCGAAGTATTACTCGAACAGGACATCCACCCGACCACCATCGCGACCGGGTATCGGAAAGCGACCGAACGGGCTGGCGAGGTGCTCGAGGACGTCGCAACCGAGGTCGACGTCGACGACGTCGACACGCTCGAGCGCATCGCCCAGACCGTCATGACGGGCAAGAGCGCAGAGGACGCCCGCGAGCAACTCGCGAAAATCGTGGTCGGAGCAATCACGGCCGTGACGAACGAAGAGGGCATTTCGATGGAGGACGTCGACGTCCGCACCGCCCCCGGTCGACCGGTCACGGCGAGCGAACTCATCGAGGGCGTCCTCGTCGAGGGCGAACCGCTCCACGAAGGTATGCCGACGGAGGTCGAGGACGCACGGATCGCCTTGCTCGATACGGGTATCGAGATGGACGAACCCGAGATCGATGCCGACATCTCCGTAGACGATCCGGCCGCACTCCAGGAGTTCAAGGACGCCGAAGAGGCCTCGTTGAAAGAGCGGGTCGAACACATCGTGGATACGGGTGCAAACGTGGTGTTTGCAGCCGACGACATCGAGGACGTTGCAGCCCAGCACTTCGCCGATCACGACGTCCTGGCCGTCGAGGATCTCGAGGACGATGACCTCGCCCGGTTGGCTCGTGTCACCTCGACACCCCGGGTTACCACGGTGCAGGAACTGACCGAGGACGATCTCGGCGAGGCCGGTTTGGTTCGCCTCGAAACCATCGGCGAGGACGATTACGTCTCCGTCGAGGAGGTCCCAGACGCCGCCGTGACGACCGTGATCGTCCGCGGTGGCACCCAAGGGGTCGTCGACGAGATCGAACGCGCCGTCGTCGACAGTCTCCACGCGGTCCGGGTGGCGATCCTATCAGAGCAGGTCCTCGGCGGTGGGGGTGCCCCGGAGACCGAACTCGCCATGGCGATCCGGGATTACGCCGACAGCGTTGGTGGCCGCGAACAACTGGCCATCGAGGCCTACGCCGACGCCCTGGAGATCGTACCGAAAACGTTAGCGGAGAACGCCGGGCTCGACCCGATCGACTCGCTCGTCGAGCTTCGGGCGCGCCACGACGGCGGCGAACGCGCCGCTGGGCTTGACGCCCAAACTGGTGAAGTGATCGATATGTACGAAGAGGGCACCGTCGAGCCCTTGCCGGTGAAGCGCCAGGCAATCGGCTCGGCCACGGAGGCCGCGGTCATGATCCTGCGGATCGACGACGTCATCAGCGCCTCGAACTGACCGATCGAAACCGATAAGCAGTTCTTTCGTTTCCACCCGGCATGTACGTCGGGGTCTGTACGATATCGAATAAGGAACTGCCCGTCACGGACGTGATCGACGTCGTCGCCAACCTGGACGTCGATGGCATCGAACCGTGGGGTCGCGGCCACGTCGACGGGTCGCTCGAGCGGGCCAGAGAGATCAAGGATCGCGCGGCCGCCGCCGACCTCGACATCCCGGTGTACGGCTCCTACTTACGCCCCGGCGACGAGTCCTTCGACGCCGAATACGAACACGAGCTCGCGCTGTGCGAGGCACTCGAGGCCGATCTGATCAGGGTCTGGGCCGGTAGTGAGGAATACGAGGAAGTCTCGTCGGACCACTGGGACACCGTGGTGGAGGACTTCGAAACACTCGCAGACGCAGCCGAAGCCGTTGGTGTAGACGTGACCGTCGAACGCCACAGTGGAACGGTCACGAACGCTCGTGCCGGTGCCGCCCGGCTGATCGACGAAACGCCGGACACTGTGGGACTCAACTGGCAAGCAGTGCACACGCCCGATCCGGAGACGATCATCGAAGATGCCGTCGAACTGGCGCCGCTGTCGAACAACGTCCACGTCCAGACCGCCGCGGCACCTGATGCTGGCGAGCGGTGTCCACTGGCGTACTCGTACGCCGACATCGAAGGCGTGATTGATGCATTTGCGGCCGCCGGCTTCGACGGCTATCTGGAAATCGAGTTCGTCACCCAGCGGTGTTCGTACGCCCCGGCGGTGGCCGCCGATGTCGCCTTTCTCCGACGCGTCCTCGCCTAGGGCTCAATCGTCCGAAGTCGCCTGCGCGCTGGGCGTCTCCACCTGGCCGGCAATGGTCACGTCGCCGAGCAACTGCCGGTGTGGGTAGGGAATGTCGATGCCCGCGTCGTCGAACGCCTCCTTGACGGTCTGGGTGAGGTCAGAGCGGACGCGGACGAAGTCGGCTCGACTGGGATCGGCGATCCAGAACCGCAACTGCAGTCCGACGTCAGAATCGCCGAGGTCGGTGACGCGAACGTCCGGACGCGGGTCATCGAGGACGTCTGGGTGGTCGGATGCGGCCGCCAGGATGGCGTCGATCGCCTCGTCGATGTCATCGTCGTAGCCGATTCCGAAGACGAGCCGCTGGCGAAGGGTATCGTAGGCGACGGGATTGGTGACGGGATTGTTTGCGAGCTCACCATTCGGCACGGTGATTTGTTCGTTATCGAACGTCCGGACCCGGGTGACGCGCAGGTCAATGTCCTCGATGCGGCCTGACATGCCGTTCCACTCGACCCAGTCACCGACGACGAATGGCCGATCCTTCAGGATGAACACGCCCGCGATGAAATTCCCGAGGAGATCGCGGGCGGCAAACCCAACCGCGAGTGCGACCGCGCCGGCGAAGATGCCGAGTGCGGAAATGAACGCGCCGAATCCCGCGAGCGTCAGCGCGACCGCGAGCGCCAACCCCCACACCGTGGCGATCATGATGCTATCGGCCAGTGACCGGACCGTCTCGTCAAAGCCCTGTCGGGCGAGCATGCGCCTGCCAGCGGGCACCAAGAGCCACTTGCCAACGAGATAGACGAGAACGAATACAATCACGAACGTCGCCAGTGCGCGGATCGTGCCGGCGTACGCTCCCATGAAGGCCCCCGGCGACGTAGGGATGGTACTACCGAGTAGGATAGTTGATGGACTCTGGATGTGCAGCTCCAGCATAATGTGGGGCTCGATGGGAAGGACCGTAAATCGCGGGTACCGAGCGTTCCCGAAGTAAACACTTTTCGTCGGTCCTCGTCGTGGTCGTTGGTATGCGCGTCCTTTTGACCGGCGTTTACGGTCGGTGTGGAACCGCCATCCTCGAGCACCTCTACGATCACGACGACTACGAATGGACACTGTTCAGCCGATCAGATCGTCCTGACGATCACGAGTGGGGCGGATATGAAACGCACGTCGGAACGGTTCAGGACCGTGAGGCGGTCATGGACGTCGTCGACGACCACGACGCGATCGTCCACCTTGCCGCGTATCCAAGCGTCGACAGCACGTGGGAGGACATCCACGAGCCGAACATCATCGGGCAGAAAAACGTCCTCGACGCCGCCAAAGAGGCGGAAGTCGAGCGGTTCGTGTTCGCCTCGACGAATCACGTCGTCGGCATGTACGAGACGACACTCTCACCGGAGCTGTACCAAGAGAAGTACGGGCTCGTGGTCGATCACACCGTGCAACCCCGCCCCGACTCGTTTTACGGGGCCTCGAAAGCCATGGGAGAGTCGCTCGGTCGGTTCTACATCGAGAACTTCGAGTACCCACAGCGGTTTTACTCGCTCCGGATCTGTAACGTCTCGTGGGGAACCGAGGACGACCCGGCAGCGTATGCACGGGAACTGCTCGAGAACGGTGCCGATCCCGACGACGAGTCGTTCGTCAACAAGGTCCGCCGAAAAGTGGCGATGTGGCACTCGCGCCGGGACTTCGCACACCTCGTTGATTGCTGTCTCCAGGATGATACCGTCGAATACGACACCTTCTACGGGGTGAGCGATAACGCGAACCGATGGTTCGATCTCGAACACGGACGGGCAACGATCGGGTACCGGCCACAGGATCGCGCAGAGGACCAGCCGATCCCGTGGGACGGTCTCGAGTAGCTAGTACCCCGACCAGCCCTGGGCCGTTTCACGTTCCCACGGCCCTCCGGCTGGATCGGTTCGGTAGCGGAATGTCGGGTCGGCCGGAACACGCCCGGACCCATCGGCCAGATATTCCGCGACGGTGATTGTTGCTGGATCGAGGGTGATCGTCCGGACGTGATAGGATGTCTCGCCGTCAATGGCGAGGCCACCGTTCGATTCGTCGACAAACCACCAGCCGGCTTGGCCCGCGCCGCGGCCGCCGATCGGCCGGCGGCCAGCACCCCACCCACCGTGGCCGGCGGCGATCAGCCCGGACGGATCGTGGGTCGCCGTGACCTCGTCGTGACACCAACCGACGATGTCGTCGTCCTCGAGCAGGCATTCAACGGTGTAGTACTCGCGATGATACTCGTCCGGCACCAACGGGACGGGCCAGGTATTCGGCTCGAACGACACGCGTTCGATTCGGGCATCGTCGGGTTGCCCCTCATCGATGCCGATCGGTACCGTGCGCGCGTAGTTATGTTCGTGAGCCTCGTTGACCAGACGGACACCGGCGCGCACCAGCGGTGGCAACCACGCGCTCAGGATCTCACGGTTTTTGATGGTGGCGTTTGGTCGACCCGTACAGAATAACCCGCGGTGCCAGAACGGGAGGACGTGGGTGTATCGTTCGGCAGCGGATCGACCATCCTCCGGTTCGAGGAGGGTTCGCAGCCAATGATCCTGTCTGACTGCGCCATGGTGTGTGCCGAACCAGGGCCAGCGATCGACGATCCGATTTCCTTCCCAATCTCTGAGTTCCGGATCTGGCACCGTCTCCCAGTTCTGATTGTTGTCGAGAACAACGAGCAGAAGATAGTCCCCAAAACTCAGTTTGCCGAAGCCGCCGTGGCCAAACCCCGCATGTGTCGCAGGATCGGCATTCGGGTGATCCGCCGAGAGCTCGCTCTGCCACCCCTCGCTCCGAAACGGCCAGTGAAAGAGGAGTTCGAGCCACTGGGCAGGGATGTAGGTCGGATATCCCGGTTCCGCGCTGCTCGTCGCTACGCAGCTCGGCCAGCGAAGATGGTTTTCGCGGCCGATCTCGTGGTTGCCGATCACCGTGACGTGGGGGACGATCACGCGTGGATATCGCGCGCCGTCGACCGTCTTCTCGAGGAGAAACCGACCGTCTGGCAGTCCGTACAGTCCATCGAGATATGCCGCCCACCGCGCCGCCGCCCCGGCAGTCGGCTGCCCGTTCTCACTCACGTAGTCGCCGCCACCGACGAAGAGGTCGGGGTGTGTCGCGGCCAGTCGGTCAGTCAACCGTCCGGCGACGCCGTCGAATCCGCCCTGTTGGAGGTCAGCCGCGGTCGCGATCGTAACCGACCGATCGGTGAGCGATGCGGGCATGGTGTGAAGGTGGACCCGTGGGGCCGCGGTACTGACCTCGAGCTCGTAGATTGCATCTGGTCTGAGTCCACGCAACTCGGCCCGATAGATCCGTTCCTCGCGGTGCCAGAACGGCCGCCAATCGCCGGTCTCGGTCGTCCAATCCCCGCTCGTCGGCGTCAGTCGACGGTACCGCACCGTGGCGTCCGCCGACTGGTCATCAGTCGGTACCGCGTGCCACGTGAGCACCATTGCAGTGGTTGCATCGAACGGTTCGTCCGGTCTGCCCGGTCCGTCCGGTAGCCCCCGGTTGGTCCCGTCGTCGAACTCCGCGTACACCCGCTCGACTGCCGCCGTACCGACCGACATGTTGCGTCGGAGCGGAGATTGGCATAAACCGTTGTCGTTCCGCGGTTTCAGAACGCTTTTGCCACGCCCAACTACCCACCCGGTATGTCATATCGCATCGGCATCATCGGCTGTGGCACTATGGGCCGGTCGCACGTTCGGACCTACGACGCGATCGAGCGCGCAGACGTCGTCGCCAACGTGGACATGGTCGCCGACGCCGCGTCCGCGTTCGCGAACGAGCACGGTACGACGGCCTACACCGACCACGAAGCAATGCTCGCCGAGGAGGAACTCGACGTGGTCTCGGTCTGCACCTGGCATTCGACCCACGCAGAACTGACCATCGCAGCCTGTGAGGCCGGTGTCTCCGGCGTGATCCTGGAAAAGCCCATGGCGACGAACATGGGCGAGACGCGGGACATCCTCGACGCCGCCGAGCGCAACGACGTTGCGCTCATCGTCTCACACCAGCGTCGTCACGACCCCGTCCACGAAGAAACACGGGCAGCGATCCAGGACGGCGCAATCGGACAACCACAGCTGGTTCGCGTTGGCTACCGCAACGGCCTGCTCAATTGGGGAACCCACCTGATCGACATGGCTCGGTACGTCCTCGGCGATCCAGCGCCGGCCTGGGTGAGCGGACACGTCGAACGCCGGACCGACCGGTACGAGCGCGAACTGGCCATCGAGGACAATTGTACGGGTACTGTCGCCTTCGAGGACGGCAGTCGGCTGATCGTTGAAATGGACGTGCCCGATCCGGACGTGACCGACACCCGGCTGCAGTTTTACGGCAACCGAGGGGTGTGCGAGCTCGCGCTGGGTTCGACGGCCACCGTCACGTCGATCGACGGGACGAGGGAACTCGCCCCGGAGGGAGATCGGGGGAATCGACACGCCATGACCGAGGAGTTCTTCGACCTCCTCGATGGCGAACGGACCGATCACCGATGTCTCGGCAATCACGCCGCACCAACAATGGAGATCATGATGGGACTCTACGAGTCAGCACGAACCCGGCAGCTTGTGGAGTTTCCACTGCGCACCCGGGCGAATCCACTCGCACTCCTCATCGAGGAAGAACTGCCGCCGGAATATCCCGGAGGCTACGACATTCGTCTCCCGTACAAAAGCATCCGCGACTAGTGTTGTGCGGGTTCGGCCGAGCGGTCCCAAATCATCTCGCGAACGTCATCTACGTCGCCCATGTCCTCGACTTCGTCCCGGGAAACGATCGCGGTCCCGTCGATGGACTCCTCACGGGCGTCGTCGACGAAGTACACCGACCGGGTACCGGTCACGCGGCCGATCGACGCCATGAGTTTCGCCCGCTTCTCAGCCGTCCGAGAATAGGTCGAGTGCCCCGTGAGCACGTGAAGTGGGCCCTCTTCGTCCTCACTGATCGCCTTAAATGGCGACCGCGAGGTGGGATGGACCTGGAAGCCGGCCTGGGTCATCACGGTGACAATGACCGCATCGTCCGGGTCCATCTCCGGCGGGCTCGGGGTTGGCTCGGATTTCCGGACATCCTCTGCACCCTCGAGAACTTCGACTGGCGTCGCGAGTGGACGCTCGAATAAGTCTTCGAGCTCCATTGCGATCTCGATGCTCGCGTTCATGCCGTCCTCGTATTTTGAGACGGTCCGTCTGGAGACGCCGAGTTCCTGGGCGAGCCGGCCGAGACTCCAGCCGCGGGCCTCGCGCTCCTCGCAGAGCGTTTCGCTTTCGATGTTGACGTACAGACCGCCTGGTGCGGCGTAGATGAGGGGTGGGACCTCCTCGACGAACAACTCCATGGCCGTGTCGGGACTCAACACCGGTACCCCGTGGCGGAAGTACACCACACCGGGGTTGAGATCTTCGTCCCGCGTTCGCAGGCCGACGACCAGCGGCGTAGCGTCGAGATAGGTCCCGAGCCGCCGCATTTCTTCGCCAGTCTGGGCGTCAAATCCGTCGATGTTGCCCAGAATTTTCAGGAGGATGAGATCCTCACCTCGGCGGGCCGCGACGTCGAAGCTCTTCGGACGAATCGAACAACGGTCGCTCACCACGAAGCCCGCATCCACGAGCATGGCCATGACGTTGCCGACGAACGCGGATCGCGACATCATAAGCAAATAGACACTTCTACCATATATGCGTTTTGCCGAGCCGGGTGCGAATACGGACCCCGCCAGTGAGCATACTGGACGTGTCACAGTAGCGATGCGAAACGGGTTAGCCAGACCGGCACAAGTGCATGGTATGGCCATTGTGGCCGTCGACGACACCGACTCGCGTTCCGGGGGAATGTGTACCACCTGGATCGGTAGCGAGATCGCCGACCGCCTCCCGGACCCGACGGCATACCTGGTACGGTTGTGTCCGGCAGTCGAGCACAAAACCCGCGGAAACGGTGCCGTGGCAGTCGCTGACGACACCGTCACGGCAGACGCACTGGCGTCAATCGCCCGTGACCTCGTCACAGCGCATGCGGTCCTCGAGGACCCAGAGACGAATCCCGGGGTCGTCGCCGTCGAGAGCTCGTCCGCACCGACCGAGGTAATTGATTTTGGCCGATCAGCCGTACATCGGGAGGTCACGCGCGAGGAAGCAACCACGGCCCGGGCTCCCCTTGATGCCCGGACCCACGCATGGGGGAACGGACGGGGACTCATCGGGGCCACAGCGGCCGTGGCCGCGGTGCTTGGCCGAGCGACGGGACACCCGAGCCGCTGGCTCCGGTCGTGGTCGTACGAGACCATTGCCTACCGCGAGCACCCGCGGTGGGGCACCGAGCGGACCGTGTCCGTCGAGCCGGCCAAACCGATCATTGCCCGTCGCTGGCCGGCGGTATGGGATACGATTGATCCAACTGCTGGCGTGTGTGCGTGTGTTCCAAACAGTCCGTGTCCGGTGTTGTTCGGCATTCGGGGTGACGATCCTGACGACATCGCCGCAGTGGTCGCGGCGATCGACAGTGAACCCATCGCCCGTCATACGACGTTTCATACAAACCAGGGTACCGACGGCCACTTGCGGCCGGCCACCATCGCAGCGCTGACTGCCGGCCGGAGCTTTCGTACCGCCGGGACCGTCGGTGCCGAACCCCGTGACCACCGTGGGGGACGGGTAACGGTACCAATCGTAGCCGAGGGTGTCACCGTCGAGTGCGTGGCGTTCGCACCAACGGGGCCGTTTCGGCATATCGTTCGGGGGCTTCGGCCTGGGGATCGCATTATCGCGTGCGGAGAAGTCGAGGACGGGTCCCTCAAGCTCGAAAAGCTAGCACTCACAAATCGCAGTCTGACCGTCGATGCCACGCCTCGGTGCCCGGGCTGCAATCGGACGATGGAAAGTGCTGGGCGCGATCAGGGGTTTCGCTGCCGATCCTGTGGCACGACAGGGAGGTACCGTCGTCGTGTGCCCGACCGGTCCATTGCCATCGGTTGGTATGAAGTACCACCGGGCGCACGGCGCCACCTCGCGGCACCGTTGGCACGGGTCCAGACAGACCTCCCAGCGTTCGCTTACCGTGGTTAGTATTCACCGACGTTGGTGCCAACGGTACAGACGTACTCGCCGGTTGCGACCTGCGGAAGCCGGCGTGCCCGCCAAAGCACACCGTCCTCCTCGGCAGTCACCACAGCGCGTTCGGTCCCGAAAATCGTCGTAACGCGAAAAAGTGGATCACCGACAGTGACCCGATCACCAAGCGTTGCCACCAGTGATACGAGGCCGCCATCCGGAGCACCGTACTGTTCGAACGATCGGGCACGAACTTGTGTAGATAGTGAGACAGTCGGTCCCTCGAGGAACCCGTAATAGCCAAGGACGCGTTCGACCCCACGCACCCCAATTTCGATGCTCGAGTTCGACCAGCCCACGCTCCCGCCGAGTTCCGGATCGATCGTCGGGATACCCGCGTCTGGACCGGCCCGCGCAAGCTGGCCGTCCGGACCTTTTTGATCGAGTATGTAGCCACAGTCGAACACCTTTGCGAGTTCGAGACAGGCGCCGTGGAGCGTATGGCCCTGTCCACATCGGACGCGACATTCTTCGATCATTCGACTGGTCGAGCCCTGGTGGAGATCCAGGATGTAGTCGGCCTCTTTAGCGATGGTAAAAGTGGCGGCCGCGATGCGCTCGCTTGAGCTACCATCCTCGTCCCCTGGATAGGTACGATTGATCTTGGTATCGTCGAGCGGATTTCGGTGTTTCCCGGCGTGAAACCCGAACGGGTTTACAACGCCCACGGCAACGATTTCACCCGAAAGGGCGGTCGGATCGATCGTCGGGAGTACCCGGTTGAGAACGCCGACACCGTTGACTTCGTCCCCGTCGCTGGCGGCCTGGAGATAGAGTCGCTCGCCCGAGGTCGCACCATTGATTACCGCGACTGGGAGCGTCACCGGCGTGCCGTCACGGTGGTCTCCCACGTCGAGTTCGCCAACAGCGGTTTCACCGGGGGCAGCACTGGCGGTCCCGACGGAAAGCATTACTTCAATAGAATGATCCCCGGGGTTTAGCGATTCTGGAAGTGAAATTACTTGGTCAGCGATTCCGGGACCTCGATCGCGTACCGACCGTTTTCCTGCAGTTCGATAATACACTCACGGCGTTCATACAGCTCCATGAGGTTGAGTTCGTATTCACCGCGATCTACGATCTTGATGCTCTCGAATCGGTCCTCGAGCTGTTCCCGGAGGTCGGCCAGGTCGGGTTGAGGTTCAGGATCGGGCTCCGGATCGTCGGGCCGTACATCACCCTGCATCGCACCAACGGCAGTCGAATTCGGCAGCTGATCCGCCGAGATTGTGGTCGATCGCGCGTCCGTCTGGGCCGGATCCTCACCTGTCAACGTTGACCGATCATGCATCGAAGCGAGGTAGTCTGGATCGGGCTCGGCTTCGATCATGTCGTCATCGTCACCGCGCCGCAGTACGGCATCGATGAGGGATCGATCGTCCTCGCTTGAATCCTGAGGTACGGACTGTTCGACCCCGTCCGGAAGGTACTGAAACCGATTACCACCGCACTCCGGACAGCCCGACAGCATCTCGGTCGAACCATCGGGAAAACCGCGTCCGCAGTTAGTACATTCGTGGGCCATACTCACGAAACGAGCGCCTTGATCAGCGTCTCGTCCTTATGGAGCGTCTCAATCCGGTTGGCCGGCCCGATAACAGTCAATTTCGAAGACGAGTCCCGGCCGATGATGCGATTGAGAATTCCGCTCGCTTCTGCACCCGACCGTGGATAGGTCTCGATTTCGATCCCGCTGAATTCGTCCGGGCTGATCTCGCTCATCGTCACCTCGATGAGTCGGCTCTCCTCGTCAGGGCTGAGCCCGTCCTCGAGGATAACGATATTGCCTTCGTGGACGCCGTCGAGGATCATTCGAATCTTTTCCATAGTTGCCTTTGATGCCATCCGTTCGCCGCTGATCAGGTCGATTTGAACGCCCTCGGCACCAGTTGATAATTCTGCCATCAATTTCACCCGAAGTATTCCGCAATTTTGTCGTACACCTCGTCCATGTTCTTGCCTTCGAGTGCAGAGAGGGGGACTGTTTCATGTTGAGGAAACGCGTTCGATATTCGTTGCACGCTCGAGTCCTCAAGGTCGATCTTGTTCGCGAAAATCAACACCGGAATGTCACGGCTTTCGATGATACCGATAAGCATCGTGTTCACCTGGGTGAACGGATCCTCGGCGCTGTCGAGTACGTAGATCACACCGTCGATATCCTCGCGGAGCCAGTGCATCGCCTCGGCGACGCCCTCTGTTGCCTCCCGGGACCGTCGAATCGCATCTTCCTCTTCGATATCGAATTCGAGGAATTCCTGATAATCGACCTTGGTTGTTACACCTGGAGTGTCGACGATATCGATCGTTACTGTATTCCCGTTGCGTTTGATCTCTACGTTCTCTTTGCGTCGCGCGCGACGAGTTTCGTGTGGAATATGACTTTCCGGGCCGATGGCATCCCCTGTCCAATCACGTGCAATTCGATTCGAAAGAGTGGTTTTCCCGGCGTTTGGAGGCCCATAAATCCCGATCCGCTTCGGTTCTCCATCGCTGAATAAGCGATCGGTTACGTCGGTAATACTGGTGCGAATGCTGGTCAGCAGTCCCATAGAATCACCATCCGACACTCGCGGGCTTGCATACGGTCGTCCACGTAAAGTTTCGACATAAGGTTACGTCAGACGTTCGTCAGACGGATCACGGTTCGAGTTCGATTATCTTGTCAATGGATGTACTCCGAGAATATAGCTGGAGTAAGCCGTGTGATCGGTGACGACTGGGGAACGACCCCGACCCCTCTATTTCGGGTGGAACGGAATGAACCACCAACCCGCCTAGTTGTGTCAAATAACCCTAGTTAACATCAATTCGTTGGTGTGGATAAATCGAGTTTCCCACTAAGGATATTGTTCTGATTATATCCTAATAGCTGTTTTGGTTGTAGTTTAGGTCGATTTGGTGGTAGTAGGTTCTACCCTCCAGTGGAAATGAAGGGGTGGGGGCCGGGTTGGACAGAGTACAAACGCCATAACCCTGTTTGACTCGAACAAATTGGATGTGTGTCGAACCCTACCGGTATCCTATGCTCATCGGCCATATACGGGGTGTAAGCGGTGGTCTCTCCCGGATACAGCCCTGTATGGAATCAGTTATGGTCAGATTAAGGGAATTATCGGCCGATGTGTACGCACAGGAACATGCCAACAGTGGAGGAAAGAATTTAAGACCCTCCTGTACCCTTCCTTCGTCTGCACTCGGCCACTGGGGATGGGAACGTCGCACGGGGAATGGGGACCGATGCGACACCGGTGGACGTGAGATCGGAGCGGCTGCGCTGGCGCACACCAGGGGATGGTACGACACATGACGATACCACATTCGGACGACGACACCGAATTCCGCCGTGGGGCGGCTAGTTCGAGCGCGTTGGATCCGTTTGAAGGGCTAACGCCTGCAAACGATGCAACTGAGGAATCAAGTGACGGACTCTTTGATGATATTCTCAGTGGAGATCCAATCTTTACTAATAAGGAGGTGTTGCGTCCATCGTATACACCCGATGAACTTCCGCATCGGTCGGATCAGATCAACAACATGGCAACGATCCTCGTATCGGCCTTGCGTGGCCAAACTCCCTCCAATATCCTGATTTACGGCAAAACTGGGACCGGCAAAACTGCGAGCGCAAAGTACGTCAGTCAGGAACTTGAGCGGACGTCGCAGCGATATCGCGTACCCTGTGCGGTGCATTACATCAATTGTGAGGTGACTGATACGCAGTATCGCGTCCTCGCACAACTCGCAAACTCCTTTCAGGACGATAATGAGCGGCTCATCGAACAAGCGATTGAACTCGCACGTACGGACGATCCGATAGCGGGCGACGGGGAGGACGAGCGACGGACCGCAATCGCGGAGTTCATGCGCGATCGCAACCTCCTCAGTGCCTCCGCCGACGAACAGATCGACGCCTTGCAATCGTATCGCAGTTCCCTGGCGCAGGTCCCCATGACCGGCTGGCCGACTGATCGAGTCTACGAGGAGTTTTTCAACGCGGTTGATTTTGCCGAGCGCGTGGTCGTCATCATGCTCGACGAGATCGACAAGCTCGTCGAAAAATCCGGGGATGATACCCTCTATAACCTCTCCCGAATGAACTCGTCGCTCACGCGCTCAAAGGTGTCAATTATCGGTATTTCCAACGACTTAAAATTCACAGACTTCCTCGATCCCCGCGTCAAATCCAGTCTTGGCGAGGAAGAAATCGTCTTTCCACCGTACGACGCGAACCAACTCCGCGATATTCTCGAGCACCGCGCGCGTCATTCTTTCGTCGACGGAGCGCTATCCGAGGACGTTATTCCGTTATGTGCGGCATTTGCAGCCCAGGAACACGGCGATGCCCGACGGGCGCTGGATCTGCTTCGAACCGCGGGCGAACTCGCCGAACGAAGTCAGGACGATCTGGTGTGTGAAGGTCACGTTCGTGATGCCCAGGAGAAGATCGAACTCGACCGCGTGGTCGAAGTAGTTCGCACGTTACCGGCACAGTCGAAAATCGTCCTCTATGCGATTATCACGCTCGAACAACGCGGTGCCCGGAGCGTCAACACTGGTGAGGTATTCAACGTATACAAGCACCTCTGTGGAGAAATTGACGCCGACGTACTCACTCAACGTCGGGTAAGTGACTTGATCAGCGAACTCGACATGCTCGGGATCGTCAACGCCGTCGTTGTGAGCAAGGGTCGGTACGGTCGGACCAAGGAGATCAACCTCTCGGTCCCGGTCGCCAACACCGAAGCGGTGTTGGTCACCGATTCGCGGTTGAGCGACCTCGAGGAGGTCGAACCCTCCTTTCAGACGCATTTCGAGCTTTGATTATCCGATGAGCAAACCGACTCCCGACATCGCAACCACATCATCTACGAAGAGTCTGATCCTACCCAGGAATGGAACCCGAAGTTCGGCCCGCGCAATAACCCAATCGGCTTTGACCGGCGCACTATTACCACCGATCTGGTCATAGGTCGCGGTGTTATCCCCGTGGGTGATGAATCCGTCGTGGGGTGCTGGACAATTAGAGATCGCATCACAATTACTCATACCGCCCATTCGTGTGGGATTCGCCCGCTCGGTCCAGTCCTCACCTTCCTCGACGTAAAACTTGGCGCGATGGATAATCGGGGTTCGTTCGAAGTTTCCGTCCGGTGCGAAAATGATCACATCGCCGGCGTCACCGAAGGACGTCGACCCGTTTTCGGCGGCGCGATCTCCCGGTACGATCCCGGTTCCATTTATGGCATGCTCCCCGGCGAATCGATCCGGTTCGACGATGAACACCAAATCACCGGTCATGATATTCGGTTCCATACTATCGCTTTCGACGGCTACGAGCGGGGGCCACACTCCGCTCATCGAGAAGAGCAATCCGGCGATCGCTAGCACGATGACGACGCTGATCGCGATTTCACGGACGATCGCGACAGTCGCATGATCGGTATGCCATCCCCAGTTGATCCAGTCGCGGACCCCACGATCGGAACGTTCTGCGGCGCTGACCCGCTCGGGGTCCTCCGACCCTCTCATCGGTTTCTGTAGCGGGCGTTGCACTTTGAATCTCGCGGTTACGACGGCGTTCAATACTCTTATTTTCTGATCGGACGTCGGCAGTACTCGTGGCACACGCGGCGACAGAAGCGATCGTCCATCGGCTCCTCGAGCGCGGGTACAACGTCGCGCCGGCTGCTGCCGCCAGAATCGCCGGTGCTGACGATCCAGAGCGCATCCTCGAGGCCGTGCTCGCGTCCGTCTCTGAGGACGTGCTCTGTATCACGCCCGGGCACGTCGAGGCGGCCATCGATAACCCCCTCGTTTCGGGTGGAGACGATACAAACTACGCACCTCGTCGGGCGCGTAGCGACCGGCCTGTAGATCCCATCGGTATCGTCGGTGACGTTACCGGGCAGAGCACGTGTACCGGCGAATATGGGGATTTCGTCGCACTGTTCCGCGATCGGTACGATCAGCTTGCCGGACTATTACGGGGCCGGATTACGCATCGAAACGCCCGATCGTTGGCCGATGCCCGGGGTGGCTCAGAGGTCGGCATGATCGGGATGGTCGCGGACGTCCGCTCCACTCGAAATGGTCACTGGCTGGTCGAACTCGAGGATCCGACCGGTGCGTTTCCGGCCCTGTTGATGAGTGACCGAGACATCGCCGCAGACGCACAGGGCTTGCTGTACGACGAGGTCATCGGGGTTTCCGGGCGATTGTCCGACGATGCTGGGATTATCTTCGTTGAAGATCTCTATCTACCGGACGTCCCGCGAACGTTCGAACCGAACACCGCCGATCGGCACGTCCAAGCCGCCTTGATCAGCGACGTCCACGTCGGGAGCAAGGAGTTTTTAGCTGAGGCCTGGGACGACTTTTCGGCATGGCTTCACTCGCCCGAGGCCGAGCCGGTCGAGTATCTGGTCATTGCCGGTGACATGGTCGAGGGTGTGGGGGTCTATCCAGGTCAGGAACACGACTTGGCAATCGAGGATGTGTATGCACAGTATCGGCGATTCGCAGAGCTGTTAAAACAAGTTCCTGGAGACCTGGAGATCGTGATGATCCCCGGAAACCACGATGCAGTCCGGCTTGCCGAGCCACAGCCGGCCTTCACAGACGAGATCGCTGACATCCTTGCCGTCCACGACGCACACATCACCGCGAACCCTTCGACCGTCTCGCTCGAAGGCGTGAACATCCTCGTCTATCACGGCGCATCACTCGACGAGGTCATCGCGTCGGTACCCGACGAAGACGTCGCCTACGCCAATCCGGATCGGGCAATGGCTGAATTACTGCGCAAGCGCCATGTCGCGCCCCAGTACGGCGGGCGGATCCGTATCGCGCCGGAAGAACGAGACTATCTCGTGATCGAGGACGTTCCTGACGTCTTTCACACGGGGCACGTTCATACGATCGGGGTCGGTACCTACCACGGTGTTCGGCTGATTAATAGCGGGTGCTGGCAAGCCCAAACCGACTTCCAACGACGAAACAATCTCGATCCGGACCCCGGCTTCGCACCGATTATCGATCTCGATACGCTCGACGTGAAACTCCGGAAGTTCGTCTAACGAAACCTGCGCGTGTTTCGCGCGTACTTGACCAGTATCGATCTCCTGCACACTGGTGAAGCCGTGGGCTTGCGCTGTCCTTCTGACATAAACGCTGCGTCGCACTTTCCTTCTTGTGAGTGATAACCCCATGCATGCCCAATGCTGGCCCACCCAATCCGCCCGGAACACGATCGAGGATGCGCGAGCTCCTGTGCGGGCTCTGCGAATCCGAGGAGCCTACCGATCCCTTCGGTGGTCACTACGATCTCTGTGATTTCTGTCGGTTGCGCATCGTCGAGCGCCCGATCCGGGCGAAAATTGACGGGCAGGAGTACGCCTTCTGTAGCGCTTCTTGTCGCGACGAACTGGAACGAACCGAATCCGTCTTCACTCAGTATCACGGCTACCGTCGGACCCGCCTGGGGATCGCTGGGCTCGATCCCTACTTACCGGAAGGAATGCCACGCAATGCATTCGTATTGCTATCGAGTGAGCCCGGCACCCGGATCGATGCCATCTCGACAGAGCTCCTCTGGCAGACGCTACGCCGGGGAGAACCCGCCGTGGCGGTCACCTTTACTGAATCCCCGATCGGGATTGTACAGCGGTTCATCGATTTGGACTGGAACGTCATTCCAGACCTCGAGGATGGCTCATTTCGCATCGTCGATTGTTTTACGTCCCGGGTCGGCGATTATGGGCGGCTCCGCGACCGGATGAATCGCTGGAATCGATATCTGGCATCCGTTGCCGATCAGCGGACAACGGTCGTGAATGATCCGGGTGATCCCGCAGAAATCAGCAACAAACTCGATAACGTGTTAGACGACGTCGATGCCATGGACCAGGGGATCGTGTTCGTCGACTCGTTGACTGAATTTGGTGCGCTCGTCCAGCCGATCCAGGCCTATGACTTCATTAGGAGCATCCGAGCCGACGTCACGAAGGGTCGTGTCGTGCCAATATTCGCCGGCGCGACCGTCGGCTCAGAACCGAACACGTTCCCCCACGATCTTAGTTACGTACTCGACGGAATCATCGATTTCACGCTCGCTGATGAGATCATCCCCGATACCCTCATCAGCAGGTGTCGCATCCGCAAGATGGCAGGCGTCCTCTCGATTACCGAGTGGACGGCCTACGAATACACCGCGGGCAAGGGCATGATCCCGTTCGACCCGATGGCCGAATTGCGAAAACATCAGTCACAACCGCCCCCGGGACCGATTCAGTCGCCACCGAACCCCCAGGATGGACACAGTTAATTACTCCACCCCGATACACGGATTCATGATCGGAAATCGCCGTGGGGTGCCGCAATGCGCCTGGTAGTTAAATTCGGTGGCACCAGCCTCGGGAGCGGCGATCGGATCGATCGAGCGGCTGACTCCATCGAGCAAGCCGTAGCAGATGGTCACGAGGTGGCCGTCGTCGCCAGCGCCATGGGGAACACCACCGACGACCTGCTCGATCAGATTAACTTTGACGCGACGGCGGCGGACCGAGCTGAAATCGTCAGTATGGGCGAACGCACCAGCGTCCGCATGCTCAAAGCAGCGTTGGCCGCCCGTGACGTACCGGCGACCTTCCTCGAGCCTGGTCATCCCAACTGGCCGGTGATCACCGACGAACACGGAGAGATCGATGTCGATGAAACGATCGCTCGGTCCCGCGAGCTTGCCACGACACTCGACGAGGCGGTGCCCGTGATCACCGGCTTTTTGGCCGAATCGAGCGATGGCACGGTAACGACCCTTGGCCGGGGTGGGAGCGACACGACCGCGGTCATGCTCGGCAATTACATGGACGCAGATCAGGTCGTGATCGTCACGGACGTCGAGGGCGTGATGACCGGTGATCCCCGTGTCGTCGAGGGTGCGCGAAACGTCGGCGAGATCTCGGTCGACGAGCTGCGCAATCTCTCGTTCCGTGGTGCGGAGGTCGTCGCCCCGAGTGCGCTCTCGTATAAGACCGGTAATCTGAACGTTCGAGTCGTCCATTACCAGCAAGGCGACTTGCTGACGGGGGGTACTCGCATCGAGGGTCAGTTTCAGAATCTCATCGACCTGCGGGAACAACCGGTTGCATGCATGACCGTGGCGGGCCGTGCAATTCGCAACCAGCGTGGAGTCCTCGCGAAGCTTTCGGGTGAGCTTGCCGAACACGACATCAACGTCGAAGGTGTGGCCAGTGGGATGGACTCGCTTACCTTCTATGTGGATGAAGAGGATGCCCAGCGGGCCGAAACCGTCCTGCATGGGACGGTTGTCTCCGACGAGGTACTATCGTCGATTACCGTCGAAGACGGCGTCGCTACGATTCGCGTGACTGGCGGCGAGCTGCCAAACCGGCCCGGCGTGATCCGCCATATCGTCAACCCGCTGGCCGAGGAACACATCAAGATCCACGACGTCATCACCAGTGCGACCAGTATCTCGTTGTTCGTGGATTGGGAAGATGGCGAGAAGACGCTCCGGGTCATCCAGGACGTCTTCGACGAACAGCGCGACTAACGCCCGCGTACCAGTCGATCACCAACCGTACTCGGCAGGCCGACGGCCGACACTTTCTCACGGACGGCATTGATGTCGTAGTCGACCCGGTGGGTGTCGACGGTATCCCGGGTGAGGTCGATGACGGCATAGCCGGCCCGTGGATCGCCGTCCCGCGGCTGACCCACGCTGCCCGGGTTGAGGACGGTCCCGTCGTCAACGAATCTGACGAACTGCTGGTGGGTATGACCGAGCACCAGCCACGACTCGTCGCCGAGGATCTCTGCCGTTATCTGGTGTGGCTGGACGTATCGATCCGGATCCGCGGGGTGGCCGTGGGCGATGCGGATCTGCCCGTCAGCGATCGCTCTCATGTCGGGAAGATCGGCGAGCCATCTGCACTGATCGTCGGTGAGATGGTCGCAAGCGTACTCCACGCCCGCGGTCGCCATGGCGTTGAGTCCACGAGTCCGGCCGGTGACGACTGCCCGGTCGTGGTTGCCCTGCACCGAGACGATCTCCCGGTTTCGACAGTAGTCAACACAGTCTGCAGGCCATGGATTGTAGCCGACGATGTCACCGGCACAGATGAGACAATCGACGGATGGCATGTCCGCGAGCACGGCCTCGAGGGCCGGCCAATTGCCGTGGATGTCAGCAATTGCGCCGATGCGCATTGGTGTCAGTCTGCTTGCACCCACTCGACCTTGATCTCGTCGCCGACAGTGACGCCGGCGGCACAGACGGGATGTTCGTACTCGAGTCCGAGCGCACCCTGGGCAGCCTCGTTAGCCGTCGACCAGTTGATATCGATTGATTCGGGTGCGTCGGTTTCGTACGTTGCGACGAGGGTCGGTTGGTCGACGGTCTCCACGAGGAGTGCGTCTCGACGGACGATGCCGACAATTGTCGACTCTGCGCCGACGACCGCCCCGATACGTGGCGTATCGTAGTCGTCTTTTTCGTAATCGAGTACGAGCAGGCCGTTTACGAGCGCGTCGCGGGCTGGATAGCCGAGATCGACCTTCTCTGCGATTGGATCTACGTGCGATCCGTTTCCGATGACGGCCGCCTCATCGGTTTCTCGCAGGCAGTGATACGACACGTACGGATTGTCCGTTGGTTCCGCGTCAGGGGTCGGCACGACGGCGAGCGCGCCGTCTCTTTGAACAATTTGGCGATGTGGAAACGACCGGGAGGAGACTCGGTAGGCGCCGATGCCCGGTCCGGCGATGACGAAGCGACCGATGTACATAGCTGAACGGTCCTCCGGCTTTCGGTTGTACGTACCGATTGGGTTCAACGGAAACGTTTTCAACCGTCACCGGAGTAGAATCAAGTGAAGTCCCGTGGTGTAGCGGCCAATCATCTAGCCCTCTGGAGGCTAGGACGGCGGTTCGAATCCGCCCGGGACTATGTTCTCAGGCGCTGGCTGAAGACAGCCACCTATCCCCGGCGTCGGTGTCCACGGACTACCCACTGGCTGCGGTTGCAACTTTATGGGTTGATACCGACTTCGACATTTGGTCATCCCAACCCATGATCGGTAGGCCAGGTGAGCCCCCGTAATAGTTTGGGACGTGGTACCGTTATCCACGACCGATACTCAGTAGTTCACAAATCATTTCCAGTTCTCCGCTCATCCTCAATCGTCGGACGTGCGTCTGACTGACGATTACGGGAATATGGCCGCGGAATTGAGTTATGCACGCTCACCCCGCGGCCAGCGAGATCCACGACGACCAGCTCCTTAACTTCCTCGTTAACACGCTCTCGACCACCTTCCCGATTGAACTCGGAGCGAACGCCGAGATCACCGCCGAGGACCTCTGGGAGATCCTGGTTGGTGCCACCGCCAACGGATCATCAATCTCCGAGCTTTGCAATCGGAGCGAGGACGCACCGTCCGCAAATGACGTGCTCTATCACCTGCGCACGAAGTTCGATCTGGAGGCGATGCGGCGCGTCGGCAACACACTCGTCCAGGCGGAGATCACGGAAGTCCTTCCGGACAACGTGGAGGTCGTCGTCGACTTCCATCTCCGGCCCTACTACGGTGACGAGGAGGAAACTGACGGCCTGTATCACTCCGAGGCGAAGGCGGGAACCACCGCCTTCCACGCGTTCGCAACGCTGTACGCCAGGGTGCGGAACAAGCGATATACCTTGGCAGTCCGGCGGGTAACGGACGGAG
>SKNY01000107.1 GCA_007123105.1 Salinarchaeum sp.
ATCGTGTTGACGAGGAAGTTAAGAACCTGGTCCTCGTGGATTGAACCGTCTGCTTGCTGGGTTTTGGACACACCTTCTGCAAGCAGGCATCCTTCCTAGTATCTTACCATTTAGCGGACGCTCTCGCGGATGGCTCGGCGCCGTCAAGTTGCTTTGTGAAGTACTGATTACAGGGATCCTGATGCGTTCGCCCATTACAAACATCAACGTCGGAAGTTAATTTTGTCTTCATAATAACATCAATTGAGAAATACAGACACAGTACACATCAAACAAATTGCAATACTACCATCCAGATGCTCCTAAAACTGCGAGTCAAGAGACCTGCGGAGTGATCGCAAGACGTCCGTTCGGCCACCAGGAAGTATGGTTGTTCTTACCATGAGGTTGTTCAACTGTAACTGTGGCTTGTTAGCTGCGCTCCCTATCGGTGAAGAGCGCCCAAACAATGTAGCCGAAAGCGATGAACACGAGGAGAATCGCACCCCACGCCAAGAGCCCAAAACTTGTAGGACCGATTGTCCCCGCGACCGGGATCAGACCGATAGCAGTTGCGGTCACCGGTGACCCTCCGAATGCTGACTAACGACGCCGGTTCCGCCGTCGGTGACCTGCTCATCGAGTCCACGGATATCGCGATCGAGCGTGCCAAGATCGACTTCTGCGTTTCCAACGATGGTCCCGATGACGGTGACAACGACTGAGACGACCGTGGCCCCGACAAAGGCGACAAGGAAGGACGGCTCAGGTAAGAGTTCGGTTACCCCTGGTACGGTGGCAAGTGGCGCTCGAAGGAATGGGAAGTAGGCGATCCCGACGGCCATCCCGGCGAGACTCGCCGTGATCGTACCACGTCCTGAAAGGCGTTCGGTGTACAGCCCCGCGAGGAACGGGACGAACACCGCAGCTGCAAGGAGATCCGCGGTTAAGAAGAGTTCGACCACGCTGTATCCTTGCGCACCGATCACGATCGCTCCAATCGCGACGGCGACTGTCAACACACGACCCCCGATCCAGAGCGTCCGCTGCTCCGGTTCGTCAAGTAGCCGAGCAAGATCGGCTGTAACGACACTCGCAATGGCATTAAACATCGTGTCCGCCGAACTCATGACCAGCAGGATTGCGAGAATGACAACCGCCAGCATCACCCATGACGGAAACACTTCCTCAAGTACGAGGAAGAACGCGATGCTCCCCGTCCCGGGCTCGGTCAGGTCAAGTGGCGCGGCGACCACACCGAACAGGCCCGCCAAATGATCATCGGGATGACCACAATTGCTGCAACCCCGAACCCCTGCTGCAGCGATGAGTTGCCATCGGCGGCGTAGACGCGTTGCCACATTCCCTGGTTCAGCATGTTTGCGCCGAGAATGGCGAACGCAACGTAGACGCCGAACTCAAGGCCCGGCCGGAATGTCGGATCGAGCAGTGCCGCGTCGGCGGTGACCGCTGCGGCGTGGACATCACCGCTGCCACCAAGCGCGAAGAGCGCCCCTGCGAAGCCGACGGTGAGCACCGGGAGAATAACTAGCGTCTGCACCGTATCAGTGACCATACTCGCGACGAGTCCGCCATACGCCGTGTACACCAGCACGAACCCGCCGATGAGGAGGGCCGTCTGCCACAGGGGAACCCCCGCCACCAGTGACAGCGCTGCGGCGATACCTGTCATCTCCGCTGGGAGGAAAATGAACATATAAAACACCGAGACGAGGAGAGCGAACAGGTACATCCCGCTGCCGAACCGCGCGTAGGCGAATTCGGTGAGCGAGTGACCGGCTGGCATTACTTCCCGGATACGGGCGCCAACGGGGATGAACAGCAGCAATGGGATTGCGCTCCCGATTGCATACCCCAGATTGGCTGGGAGGCCGCCGAACGCAGCGCCGGCTTCCGCGGGACTGAATAGGATCCACGCACCCATCATCGATGCGATGACGGTGGGAGTGAGTGTTCCGCGGCCAGTTGAGTCACGGGCTGCAATGAAGTCCTCGACGGTTCGGACGCGGCCGCGAGCTGCCAGCAATCCAATGGCAGTAAACGTCAACACGGTGACGACCGTGACGGCAAGTACGAGGGGTGTCGAGACCATTTCTCGGGGTTCCTACTATCCGTCCCCGTCTCCCTCTGTTGTGGACTGGTATGCCGTTTCGAAAAAAGCGCCTTCGAGCTCGACAGTGCGCTGGAAAAGTCGGTCGATGCGTGCCTGCCGACGGTCCGACAGGTTGGGACCGTGGTTGTCGAGTTGTTCGCGGAGCCAGTTGACGAAGTCGACGAATGACGGGACTGCGTGGAGTTCGATCCACTCGGCAAAATAAAACGGCAGGTTGGCACCGACACTCGGCGGATCGGATGCATCACCAGTGCCGTGCTGTTCGGCTGCGGTTGTCGCCCACTGTTCGTAAATCCATTCAGCGGGGACCAGCACGGCGAGTGTCTCTTCGTAGCCACCTTCGCGAGACGCGCGCCCAAGCAGGTCGATGAATGCAGCGGTTGGCGCTGTCAGCTCGGGATCATTCCACCGTGACGCGGGGACGTCGAGTGCATCGAATGAGCGTTCGAAGTAGTCGTTCTCCTCGTCGGTCAGTGTATCGAGGAATTTGACGAGCGGGCGCTTGGCCGCCATGTCGGGGGCCTGTCCGACCGCGAAGCCGAACGTCCCGACGAGCGCGTCGATGAACGCGTAATCCTGCACGAGGTAGTCGGCAAAGGCGTGCTCGGAGAGCGTGCCTGCAGCCAAATCATGGGTGAACGGGTGTTCAACAGCAAAGGTCCATTCGGGTTCGGCTCGCTCGCACAGCCAATCGGTAAAGCGCGGATCGGTCCTGCCGGCCGCGTAAGTCGCGTATGAGGCGGGGACGCCACTCATCGCTTCCACTCCTCTGTAGGCTGCGGTATCTCCCAGTCCGGGTGTGTTTTCATACGCCCGTCAGGAACGTCCCCTGTGGAACATCGTATTCCTTGGGGGATTTGCTTGTCACGAGATTCGAATGCAGCCCCGTCAAGTGTACTTTCCTGGAGTCAGGAGGCGAACAGGCGGTCGTTCTGTGACCCCCGCTGGTTGCGCTCGGGTTAAGATCGTGCGTATTGGACTTCATTGGCGGAAACACATCGTACCAGAAGTTATAATCAACGAATACCATCCAGTGATTTCACCATGATATTGTCTGTATATTGGCTACAGACACTACATTTTTACACGTCATTGCTAACATTGATAGGCGCGATCAGAAACAGGTCTGGTGACTGTATCACCTGCAGTGAACGAACCATGACGGTTTCGCTTCAGAATCAACGGTTGGTGTGTTCGCCACCCCGACACACCATACTCTACAATTTTCAAGGCTATTTGGTCGTGTTGGAGGGCAGTCATCCATAGTGACTAACCAGAACTGACGGTCCAACTACGAATCACCGAAACCAACCATGTACTCAACAAATAACGGTTACACTGCCTCGACGCGCCTCAGAGATCTCGCACCGGCCCGGACAGGCTCGCATGTTGCCAGACTTTGTTCATCACATACCGGCGGAATCGGGTTGACTCCGCCCGTTGCTCGGTCTTGTACGTCCGGATTCGGTCACGGACGAACGCGCTTCCCGCCTCGGGCACGGCGATAATCTCGTCGAGATAGATGATGACGTCGTAGTTGGGATCGACGGCCTCGAGTTCGTGGATCACGTCCTGGAGCGTCGGCCAGTCATCGGTGTCAAACGGTTCGCGGCGCGGCGAGGTGAACACACGAGCGTCGTCAATAAAGAGGTAATGACTCTGATCGAGGCCCTTACACGCCTCCAGTTCGTCTAGTAACGGACATTCGGTAAAGTCCTCGTTGGCACTCGTATCGCCCGCCGAGTCCAGCCACTTGCCACCCATATGCGCGTCCAGGTGGACGACGGCTGGTTCGTCCAGGCTAGCGAGCACCGGCCCGAGTTCTTCGGCGGCGTTGCCGTGCACGAAATTGATGTTCTCGACGTGACCGCGTTCTGTCACCGCGGTTTCGTACAGATCGTCATCGAGCTCGATCGTCGTGACCTCCCGAAAGTGCTCGCTCGCCCATTCTGCGGTTTCACCGACATTCGTTCCGGTTTCGACGAAATACGGGACGTCGAGTTCGGAATTGATGTCCGTAATGAGGCGGCCGATTAGGGTGTGAAAATTCGCCTGCATGGACCGGATCTCGTTTACCCCTCGAGGGCGGTGTATTTAGCTCACCTGATCGACGGGTGAAACACCAATGATATATGACATCAAACACACGGCTGCAGTTGCAGGCCTTCGCTGCTGCTCTGTCATTAGGAATACTGGATGCTGCCGATCCTCTCGATGATCAGCCGCACGCATTCGTCGAGTTCGTGGCGGCTGATCGCACCGAGGGTACGCGCCAGGAGGAGATACACCGGGAGGGCGAGCAGTGACACGATTCCGAGACCGAGAACGCCCGCCCCGAGTGCGTCGTAGACGATCCAGAGGACGGGCAGCGGGAGGAGGCAAGTGACGACGACGCGAAGGAGTGGAACACCGCGGAGCGGGAAAAAGCCGAGATACCGTGCGGTGTACACGTGAAAGATAACCATCGATCCGTACCCGATACTGGTCGCGACCGCTGCGCCGTGGA